>PAQG01000014.1 GCA_002709645.1 Acidimicrobiaceae bacterium | reverse complement strand
TTCTCCCTCTCAGGTTGGGAGAACCGCTTCGAATCGTCAGTATTATTAAACGAAGTAACACATCACTTGATGCAGCAACGGCTTCCACCCTCACGTTACGGGCAGCTGACATCCTCAGCGTTATCGTTATCGGAATTGTTGTCGCTCCTTCAGCGTTTTCAGATCTTCTTGGTTGGCTTGGCTGGTTACTGATCAGCATCATTGCAATTGTCGCTATTGGGTCATGGCAATGGTTAAAAAAAATTGTTCAAAATAATACTGATATTAAATTACCCGGCCCTTTAGCCCTTGGCTTATCAGCCTCGGCATGGTTACTTGAATCTGTATTGGTTTGGCAATGTGCGCATTGGGCTGGTCTAGATGTTTCATGGAGCGATGCTTTATTAGTAACAACAGTTGCAGTTGCGGCGCAAATAGCTGCAATTGCTCCAGGAGGGTTTGGAACGTATGAGGCAGCATCTGTAGCTGCATATGTAGCTATGGGTTATGACGCTGACATTGCCCTTGTTGCTTCTCTAACCGCCCACGCACTCAAAACGTCATATTCCCTAATAGTTGGAGGTATAGCAATGGTTACACCGAAACCAAGTTTGGTTGGCAGATTTAGATTACAGAAGACAGATGAGCTTTCTCCGGAAATTCCAACATCATTGAACTCTGTCCTATTGTTTCTCCCAGCATTTAATGAAGAGGACGCAGTCGCTGATTGTATTAAGAGAGTTCCGTCACAAGTGTGCGGTTTAGATGTGCATTGCCTCATTATTGATGATGGATCTACAGACCGTACCGCAGAAGTTGCGCGCGGGGCTGGTGCTGAAGTTCTCTCCTTAGAAAAAAACCAAGGGTTAGGAGCAGCTGTTCGAGTTGGATTATCAGAGGGCGTGATGAGAGATTCTAGTGCCGTAATTTTTGCAGATGCAGATGGAGAATACCCTCCGGAAGAATTAGAGAATCTTGTCGCTCCAATAGTTCAAGGTAAGGCTGATTACGTTGTCGGGAGTAGATTCCTTGGGGATATCGAATTTATGCGCCCTCATAGACGCTTTGGAAATTTAGTATTAACCCGAATTCTCTCAATAATTGCCAGAAGGCGTATCACGGATGGACAAACTGGTTATCGAGCATTCTCTCCACGTGCCGCTAAAGCTGCTGAAGTTATTCACGACTTTAATTATGCACAAATTATTACCTTGGATTTATTAGCAAAAGGTTTCATCTATCTAGAAGTACCCATTAGTTATCACTTCCGGACAACAGGGGAAAGCTTCGTAAAGCTTTTCCCTTATCTACGTAAGGTCGTTCCTGCCGTTTATAGAGAATTAAATTCGGTGTAACCATAATTTTACTATCTACTCTAATTTCACATATTTTCTAAATTTCTATCGTGAAATGTTTTCACTTTTAAAAAGGCTGCCTAAGATATTAAGTTAAGTAACCCTTACACCCCAAATAAATGGAGGAAACTTTGAAATCCAAAAAATTTTTACTTTTAGTTTTGCCGATCGTAGCTGTATTCAGCATGGTTGCAGCAAGCTGCGGTGATGATGATGGTGGATCTGTCAGAAATCTAGATAGCTCAGAAAGCTCATCAAGTTCTGGATCTAGTTCCAGCTCAGCATCCGCATCAGGCTCTAGCTCAGGCTCTAGCTCAGGCTCTAGCTCAGGCTCTAGCTCAGCATCCGCAGTAGCTTCCGCATCTGCATCCGCTTCAGGTTCTGGATCTGCTTCAACAGCAGCCGGTGGACCAACAGCTGATGCAACAGCAGCTGACGGCGGATACGCATATGCATCAAACATCGACTCCCACCGTCTAGTGATTCTAGACATCTGTGATATCAACGCAATCGTTGGTGATTACAAGTGGAGTGAAATTTCTGAAATTTACGCCAATGGTGTTAATTCAGTAAAATCAGATGGTTCCGTCCGGACAATCGGTGGCTTTGCAGCTGGTGAAGGCAAAAAACATGGTGTTGACACATACTATGGAACTGCTACCCCACTAGACGATTTCGTCAGTGCCGCACTTAATGGAACTGGCGTATGGGCTGGTGAATCAGACGCTGTTCGTAAACAAGGAGTCCAAAAAGGAATCATGAACCAAACAATGATTGCCTGGGTAGTTCACGAACTTAATGCTGCACTCGCTAAAGCAGCTGACGGTAATTTCGATGCCGCCACAGGTGCCCCACATAACTGGGATGAAGCATGGGCGTTCTACCACGGAGCAGACCCATCATGTGGTCCATTTGCAACAGCTAACAAACGTGCTAAAGATTTTGGTACACAAGGCGCTGATGGAGAAACAGCTCTAGCAAACGAAGGCCTACTTGCCGCTATGATAGATGGTAGAGATGCTCTTCTCGCTGGCGACGAAGCTGGGGCAATAGCTGCAACACGTGAAGCGGTAAAGCACGTATTCACTACATATGCTCAAGCAACTATTAAGTATGCAAGCAAGGTCTACTCAGATCTTGAAGCTGGCGATACTGAAGCAGCAAGAGTGCACCAAGCTGAAGGTTGGGCGTTCTTCCGAATAATTGAACCAATTCTCGGAAACAACGGTATTGATACCTCAGTAATTGATTCAATTCTCAATATGGAGAATGAACCAGGATCTGGAAGCGTAGCCGACATTCAGGCTGTACTTGACCCAGTAATTGCCTACTTTGGCATAACACCTGCAGAATTTGGCTCATACGGCTGATTCTCACAGTTCTAGAAAGAGCCGGGTCCTGAAAAGGGCCCGGCTTTTTTAGTTACTTCGTCGTGACTTCTATCGTGGGAAACTAACAGTGGTTAACCCGGAATGTTTAACATCTACATGATCTCCAGCTTTATGTGAAGGAGCTCCGCCGCGTCGGCAACGGAGTTCAATTCCCGCTGAAGTTTGAATTTCGTATACAGTGTCATGTCCAAAATAATCAACTCGAGTGATCATTGCATCAGATCCTTCAACAAGAAGAATTTCTTCAGGTCGAACAAGAACCTCCACAGAACCATGAGCGGAATGACAAAGGTTCACTTTCCCTATTGATGTTTCAGCTACATCTCCTGATGCTAACCCAGGGATTTTATTGACCTCACCTACGAAGCCAGCAACCCAAGGGGTAACTGGGTGGTGATAAATTTCCCATGGTGTGTCCTGCTGAATCACACAGCCTTCGTTCATCACAGCAACCTGGTCACCTAGAGTAAATGCTTCGTCTTGATCATGGGTAACAAATATACTTGTGACATTCAACATTTTCAGGAGATCAGCAACTTCTGATCGAACTTCAACACGTAATCCTGTATCCAAACTAGAAAACGGTTCATCAAGCAAAAGAACGGAAGGCTGAGGTGCTAGTGCACGAGCTAGAGCTACACGTTGTTGCTGACCTCCAGAGAGTGATGATGGGAGCCGGTCAGTGAGTTCACTAATACCAACCATTTCAAGAAGTTCCATTGTTTCCGTACTAGGTATTTTCCTTTCGGAACGATTGAGTCCAAAAACAATATTTTCAAGAACAGTTAAGTGAGGGAAAAGAGCCCAATCTTGAAAAACTAAACCAATATTTCTTTGTTCGGGAGGTGTAGAAACACCCTCCGAAGCTACTCTTTCCCCATCTAGATATACATTTCCAGAACTTATGATTTGTAATCCTGCAAGAAGCCGTAAAAGCGTGGTTTTCCCACAACCGCTAGGACCAAGTACAGAAAGAGAAGAACCTTGCGGTGCAGAAACACACACATCTGTGAGAATACGACTCTTTCCTATATCAACAATAACATCGTCAACATGTATGCCAGATGCTACTTCTTTCAGAGCAGTCGGATTTTGAGAAGATAATCTACCAACACGTCTATTATCAAGCATGCTTTACATGGTAGTCCGTTGCTAGGTTTTCTGCTATCTGCAGCTTTATAACAATGAAGTTAAATCAAGGATTAGAAGCACGGTTAATAAAATAATCACACTTAAATTAAGGGCTGTTATTCTCCATTTCCACTGATGATTTGAAGCATGGAACCGTTTAATGCTGTAAATATTTGCGGCTATTCCTATAAGGCTTGCAACTAAACCTATTCCCGAACCCACACCCGATGCGATACCTAATGCAGGAGCAAGAATAGGGAAGATTACGTAGGTGAAAGCACATCGAATGCCAGAAATGACCATGGCAGTTGAAAAAGTGTTCTGTGCTTTTTCGTTACTTACCGTTTCTGATGCTTTAACTTTTTCAACTGTGCTTTCGCTCACGGATGTATCCTATCTCTTGTTTAAGATTTCATGAGCAGTTTTCAACGCTTCCTAGTGTTTTCCATTAACTGAATGCGAGCCGCCATAATGCAGTAGCTGCCGCTGCAATGATGACAACGATGAAGAATGGGAGTTTTTTCCAAAGTGCAATAGCGGCTGCTACCAACCCAATTACTCGCGCATCCAAAACAAGTTCATTGTTTTCGCTAAAAGTACTGGTAACTACAAGCGCAGCGATTAACGGTGTGGGAAGAAGTAACGCTATTTCTTGAAATTTCACGGGAAGTTGCCGAGAGTTCCCAAAATAGAGAGGGCCTAATGCTTTTAAACAGTACGTGCCAGCAGCAAGAAGAACTATTACCGTAGTTGCATCACTCACTAGACTTTCCTTTCTTTGCTTTCCAAGGCTGCGCCCAAAGAACCGCTCCTGCTGCCGCAATAACGGGAATACCCGAAGGGGCAAAAGGAATAAGGATTAACGCAAGTAATGCCCCTAGAACTCCAATAGTCCTATGCGTCGAATCTTCAAGTTTGCCCCAGATTAAACCAAGAAAAGCTGCCGGAATAGTTGCATCAATTCCTAAATCCCCTATGAGCGACTCTGTTTCAGAAAGGGCAGAAACACCTATCAATGTTGTAAGGTTCCATAAGACGAAGACGCTTAACCCTCCCCACATGTAACCGTAACGCCTATGTTCTGGCACTGATTGCGCTGATGCAACAGCAGTTGATTCATCGATCATCAACTGAGAAATGCACGCTCTCCAGAGAAATGAACCTTTAAGAGACGCCGCCATGGAAACACCAAATGCTAATGAACGCAGATTTAACAAAAGCCCGGCAGTAACGGCTGCTATCACCGTTCCATCATCCGCGAGGACACTCACAGCAGCGAATTGTGATGACCCACCGAAAACAAGGGCAGAGAAACCCAATGCCTCCCACATGCTTATTCCTGCATCAGTACAGAAAGCTCCGAACGCAAGTCCGAAAGGTGATATTGCTAACCCTATTGATAAGGCTTGCGCTCTAATTGACCGTCGAACGGTATCATTTCCCTGCATAGCTTTCAGGATACGGACTTCAATCAGTTTTGAGGAAATGAAGATGTCTTAAAGAAGACTAATGATTGCCCATACCGCCGCTATAAGCCCTATAAGGATCATAGTTATTGAACGAAACAATGGTGGGCGTTCATAATCTCTATTCTCTGGAGCGTCTTTAGTGTTTACTAAGGCAAGAAAATTTCCAACCGCTAACGCCCCGCCAAAGGCAAGGACAAGAAGAACAATGAGGTTTTCCCCAAGAAACATAATGTGTTAGTACTCTTCAGGAGGTGGCGTATCGCTTGTTTTAGCCATATCCGCAAATCGTGTGTAATGCTTCAGCCAAGCGAGTTTCACTCTTCCCGTCGGCCCTGAACGGTGCTTAGCTATCAAGACCTCAGCCATTCCTTGATCAGGTGACTCAACATCATATACTTCATCTCGATAAAGAAACATGACGACGTCAGCATCCTGTTCTATTGAGCCAGATTCACGCAAGTCGGAAAGCATCGGTCTCTTATCCTGTCTCTGTTCAAGGTTTCTGCTCAACTGAGAAAGCGCTACAACGGGGCATTCGAGTTCGCGTGCGAGTATCTTTAAGCTTCGACTAATTTCAGATACCTCGACCTGTCTGTTTTCAGCACGCATGCGACCGCTCATCAATTGCAGATAGTCAACAACAACCATTCCTATATTCCCTACCCTACTTTTAAGCCTTCTGGCTTTCGCCCTGATTTCCATCACGGTTGTGTTGGGATTGTCGTCAATCCATAAAGGAGCTCCAGACAAACGACCAACGGCATGACTTATTTTCGTCCAATCATCGTCAGTCATGCTTCCAACACGGACTTTACTGGAATCTACTCGTGCTTCAGTACATAGAATTCTTTGACTGATTTCATATTGGCTCATCTCTAATGAGAAGAACAGGACTGGAGCATCGGTTTCCATAGCTGCATGGGCAGCGATATTTAAACCGAAACTAGTTTTGCCCATCGCTGGTCGAGCTCCTATAACAATAAGATTGTTGGGTTGAAGCCCGGCTAGGATTCCATCCAACTCTGAAAAACCAGTTGCCGTCCCTGTTACTTTATTTCCTCGCTCTACTCGTTCTTCTAAGAGATTTAATGTCTCATCTAACAGGTCTTCAATGGCAGCGTAGTTATTGGAATCTCTTCCCTGAGCAAGGTTAAAGACTAGGGATTCAGCCTCATCAACTGCTTTAATAACATCATCTGGTTGAGAGAACCCAATTTCTGCAATTTCACCGCCTGCTTGTATGAGCCGACGCAGTTGTGCATGTGAATACACTATGCGTGCATACTCAACAGTATTTGTCGCTGCTGGAGTGTTAGCTTGCAAATCAATGAGTGCGGCATTTCCTCCTATTCCGTCCAGCATCCCGGCACGGCCAAGTTCATCAGCGACAGTGACAATATCTGCCGGTTCTCCTGTCGCGAAAAGCGCTGTTATGGCATTAAATATTTTCTGATGCGCAGGTTTATAGAAATCATCATCGTTCAAAATTTCAATTGCATCAGCTATCGCTTCCTTTGTTAGAAGCATCGCCCCAAGTACAGATTCTTCCGCCGCAATGTTATGTGGTGGAACGCGAGGAGACCGTCGTTGTGGAGGGTTATCAAAAGGTTCCTCAGGAGGTAAATATTGATCAGACATTATCTATTAATAATGATGCATCAAGGCTGTGACTAACAAGAGGAAAACCCACTTAAACTGTGGATTTCCTAAGTTTTTTTTGGGGATTATGCTCTGGATGATTTCGCAAAAACTGTGGGTAACTAAGGACAAGGTGGGACGTATTCAACATCGTCAAAAGAATCTGTATCAAAAACATACAAAAGCTTTAACGTCTCTAAGCCTGTATTGGTAATGTGATGTTCTTCTCCTCCGGGAAGAAAGATAGCGTCCCCTTTGATCACATGTTTCTTTCCTGTTTTCGTATGTAAGGTTCCTTCTCCTTCCAAAATAAAATATATTTCATTCTGATCATGTGAATGTCCTCTTTCAGGCGCCACTGCATCCACAGGAATTTCTGCTATTCCAGCAGTTAACCCAGAAGAAGGGGTTCGGTCTTTGCTTAATAACGTCCACCAACGCACGATAAGTCCGTCATTGTTTGACCAATTTTCTTCATCACTGTCTTCGATACGACGAACCAATGGTCCATCAGCTGATTTTTCAGACACTTTCAGCTATGACATCAATTGAAATCGTAAATTCCACATCTGGATGAGGTTTAACAGTAACTGAGTAAGTACCAACTTCTTTAATGCTGTCAGTTATCACAATAGCTTTACGATCGATTGAAATATTTTTTTGATCAGAGAGCGCAGCGCTTATGTCAATTGATGAGACTGATCCAAAAAGCTTTCCGCCTTCCCCTGCTTTCATTTCAATTGCCAAGGTCTCGTCTTGCATGCGAGAAGCCATTTCTTCTGCTTCAGCTTTTTCTTCTGAAGCTTTAACCTCACGCGCTTTACGCATATTTTCTGCATCTCTTTCAGCCCCAGCAGTAGCTTTAAACGCCATTCCCTGCGGGATTAATTTATTTTGAGCGAACCCATCTGAGATATCAACAACATCTCCTTTGTGGCCAACTCCACTAACATCTTCTCGAAGTACAACTTTCACTCTGTCGTCTCCTCTGGTGCAGTCTCTTGTGATTCCTCAGATACTACTTCTGGAGTTTCTAAAACTTCTTCTTGTATTTCTGGTTCTACCTTAGGAGCAACTGGCTTCTTTTGGCTTTCAGGTGCCCGAGGTTCTCTTGGACGGCGATCATCATCTCGCTGTCGTCGGTCCCCGCCACGACCTCCTCGTTGGGTTGTCACGCGGCTTGTATAAGGAAGTAAAGCCATTTCTCTAGCATTTTTAATTGCCATCGCTATATCTCGTTGCTGTTGAGCACTGTTCCCAGTTACACGACGAGCACGAATCTTTGCACGATCAGAAACAAAACGTCTAAGAAGGTTAACGTCTTTCCAATCAACGTATTCAATCTTCTCTTGTGTCAGTATTGAAACTTTTTTCTTCCCTCTTCGGTCCATAGCCGATGGGGTTTTTGCTCTTTTCTTATTTTTGGTAGGAGGCATATTTCTTCTTTCTAGAAAGGTTCTTCGTTCGGGTCATACGCTGGTGCAGCCGGTTGAACAGCGCTTCCACCACTTCCTGCACTGTCACCAAAGTCACCACCATTACTGGATTTTCGATGCACTTCAGCTGTTGCCCATTTAAGACTTGGGCTTACTTCATCTGCTTGTATTTCTACTTTTGACCGGGTTTGTCCACTGTCTCTATCTTCCCATGATGAGTAATCTATACGTCCATATACGACGACCCTCATACCTTTTGATAATGAGGCTGCGCAATTCTCTGCCAGGTCTCGCCAACAGGTCACATTAAAGAAGTGGGATTTATCCTCTCCTCCATTGGGGCCAGAACGTTGATTCCATGCGACACCCAGACTACACACAGGCACCCCAGACTGGGTAAACCGTAATTCTGGGTCGCGGGTAAGGTTCCCAACTATCACTATGTTGTTATCAAATGCCATTTTAATTTTCCTTATGTTCGTCCGTGTTTCTAACTTAGCTAACTTTTTTAGAGAAGTCCTCTTCGCTCTGCTTCATGATCTGGCAACCGTATGAGCTTATGTCGTACCACTTCATCCGTGAGCCGTAACGTCCGTTCAAGTGGTTCCATATCTACTTGCCCAGTGGTCATTTCTAAGACCACATAATATCCTTCGGATTTGTGATTTATTTCATAGGCAAAGCGTCGCTTCCCCCATTTGTCTGTTTTCACGACTTGACCACTTTGTTCTTGTATCCAAGTGTCAACTCCTGAAACGACTTCATCAACCATGGTGTCTTCTTGATCACCATCAATGATTATCATGAGTTCATATGCTCGTGTATTCACTACGAGTTTCTACCTCCTCTGGTCCCGCAAGCGGGGCCCCCAGTCGGTCTGCGGGCAGGTTAAATTGTGGTACTTAGGGTAGTGGTATAACAATCAAATACCGACGTGTAGTCCCTACCAGCTTGCAAGTGGATCTTCTGATTTGGGAAGCGGACTGCCGTATAACCCTAGTGCTTCAGCTTCTTCATCTGATATTTGATAACTTTCATCCTCAGAAGGGAAATTTCCACTGCGAACATCGCTAGCAAAAGCTGAAAGCGCATCAATCGAATTTTCTTTTATATTTGCGTACGATCGAACAAATTTTGGCTGAAGCTCATGATGCATGCCAAGCAAATCATGAAATACTAATACTTGTCCATCACAATCCGGCCCAGCACCTATTCCTACTGTTGGAATTGAGAGAGAATCCGTCACTAACTTTCCTACGATTGAAGGAACACACTCAATAACAATTGCGAAACACCCAGCATGGGCTAAAGCTTTGGCTTCATACGACAGTTGTACAGCAGCACTGGTTGTTTGACCTTGCACTTTATAACCACCTAGTGAGAGAACTGATTGGGGGGTTAAACCTAAATGCCCCATTACTGGTATTTCAGCATTAACAATTGCTTCTACCATTGAGATCCGGTCTTGTCCGCCTTCAAGTTTGACTGCTTTGGCTCCAGCACGAATTAGTTTCGCAGCGTTTTTAACTGTTTCTTCGGATGAAATGTGGTAACTCATCCAAGGAAGGTCAGCGACAATAAATGCTTCCGGTTCTGCTCGCGCTACGGCAGCTGTGTGATGAACCATATCGTCAATAGTGACTTGGAGCGTATCTTCGTAACCAAGTACGACCATTGCCAAAGAATCACCAACAAGAATAATGTCTGCTCCTGCTTCACTCACCATGTGAGCACCTGGCGCATCATACGCTGTCAGCATGACAAGGGGAGATTGCCCATCCCGAACTTTATGTTGAGCTATTTTTGGTGCTGTCCAGTTAGAGCCCATACCTTTCCCCCTTCAAGTAATTGAGGTATTTAAAGCTTTTCATAGTGTAGAGGATTTGTTCAAAATGCCCTTATGGTGTGAAAAATATCAATGGAGTTAGTCTGCGAGTGCATCTGCGTAAAGTTGTAAACTTTCCCATGCTTTGTCAACAGGCATTCCTCCGCAAAGTGGATGATGGACAATGCGTTCAAGTTGCACTGCTTCAGAAGGTGTCACTATTTGATAAATACCTTCTTTTCTAAGTTCATTTGGGGTCGTTGCGTGACTATGAACCGCCGAAGAGATATCTGATGTTTGCCAACTTGCATATTTTGATGCTTCATTGAGAAAAAATTGTCCTAATTCAGCCCAAGCCTTATCGGGATCTTCAGCTACAAACGTCATTTGTGTTTCTTCGTCTGGCATGGCACAAAAACCTTGTGTGCCATGTATTTCGCATTGCTCATAATAATATGCTTCTAGTTCTGGCAAATGAGCAGCGGGAGATAACGGTAATCCAAATCTTGCTGCTCTGCGGGCTGCAACCTTACTCGTTCCTCCAATCATAATAAATGGGTGTGGTTTCGTGACGGGGGAAGGAGTGATTTGGTGGCTTTCTCCCCGATATTCAAACGGTTCTCCCGTCCATGCGTCAAGAAGAGTCTGAACGGATTCATCCATTAATTTCCCACGGTTTTCCCAATCTTTACCCATTAATTGGTACTCACTTGGTCGATACCCTAATCCTAAAATAACTGTTAACCTTCCTCCGCTCATTAAATCTATTACTGCGATATCTTCCGCTACCCGAATTGGGTCATGTAAAGGCAATAAAAGAGCAGAGATTGACGCAGATAGATTTTTCGTTCTCGCAAGAACAGTTGCAGCGTTAATCAGAGGCGTCGGACTCCAAGCATTATCAGCGCCGTGATGTTCTTCAAATGTAGCCATGAAAAAACCATGTTTATCAACGAATTCTGCCATTTCTAACATTGCTTGGTATCTCGAAGATAAAGACTCTGAGTTAAGCGACGGATCAATAAGGTTGAAACGAATTAATGAAAGGGGCATAAGACCTCCAAAAGTAGGTTTGACGAAAAACTAGCCTACAAGGCAGAAATAGTCATATACGTTGATCTAAAGCGCGAATGCCTTACTCAAATGATTCCAAGAGCATCTCGTACAGACTTCAATGTCATAACAAATAAACGTTCCCTTGCGTTTCCGAATTCGGTCAAGCTCTTTCTGTGAGTTCACACACCGCCCATGTGAAGGTAACCGAGGACCAAAAACATACGAGACAGTAACCAAGGTCTCTTCTTCACAAATTGGGCAGTTTCCACTTATCGGTAGCGCATAGTTGTGGGCAGCTCGAATAAGTTCGGGGTGAGCATCACAAATCTCGTGTATTGAGATTTCCCCTGAGGCGTATTTCTCTAAGACATTGTTTCGTTCAAGAAGGTAACTGACTTCACTTCTTGGGTGAATTTGTGCCAATTCTGAAGGAAGGAATCCCATTGATTAACAGTAGTTTAGGAAAACCCTTCCGGACGTATTTTCAATCCGCGGATTTCTAATTTCCCCGAGAATGGTTCCACCACTTCTGAATGGCTTCTTCAGCAACTTGTCGGGTAATCGGACCCTCTTGAAATCTAATTTCTCTAAGATATTGAAGGGCATTACCTATATCTGGACCCTCTTCTATTCCCAGTAAATCCATGACTTCTCTACCAGTTAATGGGATAACAAAATCATCTAGTTCACTTTCTAAAGATTGTTCCGTTTTTTCCATCTCAGAAATTATTCTGCGGCATCGTTTATTTGTCGCAGCTAATTCAATTGCATAATCTCTCAATTCGCCAACTTGGTAATACCACCGCCTATACGATTCTTTGTCTATTGGTTTCATTTCAATAGTCTTTATTGATTGAATTAAAAGTTGTGTTTGTGAGATTCGTTCGTTTGAATACCTAAGTTCTTTCATCCGGGTCTGACACCTTTCAGAAGAAAGGCTTAACAAAAGTGCCGCCAACCGTACTGTTGGAATTGGGGAAAGCGAAGAAAGAACCTTATACCCACCGTATTTTCTGATGTTATTTTTGTCACTTATTTCAGGAAGGAATTGGTTGTCAACACCTGTTTTGATGAGAAGTTTGAATCCAGGTTCTGGATTCTCTACGCAAAGTAACTTATCAAATTCATCTTGAATCCTTTCTGGAGATACTATGCGAAGTCTTGGTGCGAGTTTTTTTATGCTCTTCATCATTTCTGTAGACGGTGATAAATCGTAACGACATACGAAACGCGCTGCCCTTAACATTCGCAAAGGGTCTTCCGAAAAAGAAATATCTGGATCCAATGGGGTTTTTAAGACTCCTTGAGAAAAATCTGTTTGCCCATTAAATGGATCAATAACTTCTCCCGTAGATAGATCAATAGCCATGCTATTCACAGTGAAATCTCGCCGAGAAAGATCTTCTTCTATGTGTTTTGAGAATTGAACGATAGGTTTTCTTGAATCAGAAACGTACGACTCCGAACGATGCGTTGTTATTTCAATTACTTTCCCATTGATATGGGCCCCTATCGTTCCAAACTTCTCTCCAGATAGCCATATATTTTCTGCAATTGGTTTTATGATTTCTCTGATTTCTTCAGGAGTTGCATCTGTAGTGAGATCTATATCTAACTGTTCAATATTGTCAGCATTTCCATATAGGTCACGAACGATACCGCCTACTAAATAAATATTTTTCCCTGCAGATTCAAAAACGCGACGAATATCGCTTACTGATTCTACGACTGTTGATAGATCATTAAAATTCATTTTCTTTTACTAGCTTTATCATCTTGGTAATAGATTCACTTCCTATCCCACCATTCGAAACTGGTTCAGGTAGGACAGTTTCGCCTTTTAATGCATGGAGAACAGCTGTCGTAGAAAGTTCTAAAGCTTCAAGATCGTATCCTCCTTCTAAAAAGACTAGGCGATGACCGGATGGAACGGTTTGGATTATTCGAGAAGTAAGCAAACTGAAATCTCCTGAGGTAAGTCCTAAGTCAGTAATAGGGTCAAGACGGTGTCCATCAAACCCTGCTGAAAGCAATACCCATGTCGGGGAAAATTTTTCAACCGTTGGCATAACTATTTCATCCCACGCGCGAAGATATGTATCTCCCGTTGTCCCCGCTGAAAGAGGAATATTTAATGTTGCTCCTTTCCCTTCACCTTCCCCGATTTCATTTATAGATCCAGTTCCCGGGTATAGCGGCCATTGATGAAGCGAAACAAATAAAACATTTGGGTCAGAATAAAAAATATCTTGTGTTCCATTCCCATGATGAGCATCGTAATCAACAATGAGTACCTTCTCTCCAAGAGACACTAGATGTTTCGCAGTGATCGCAACATTATTCAACAAGCAAAACCCCATTGATTTAACCGGAGTGGCATGATGACCGGGAGGCCTAACTGCACAAAACGCAGCTTCTCCATTTCCGTCACGTAAATGATTAATTGCTTGTAACCCCGCTCCTGCTGCTAAACGAGCAGCCAACCATGAACCTGAACTCATCTTTGTATCTTCATCAACTCTTCCTCCACCATTTGCGTGAATAGATTTGAGATGGTGAATCATTTCTTCCTCGTGAACATCGAACAGAGTATTTTCTTCCACTGGTTCAGCGAGTATTTCAATAATTTCATCTTTAAATTCTGCTCTTTGAAAGCTTGCTAAGACAGCTGATAAGCGATCTGGTTGTTCTGGATGTTTATTCCCTGGCAAATGATCAAAACAGAGCTCATTTGTAATAAATAAAATACCCATATATGTAACAGTACTGTCCACAAGATAATTTATAAATATCTACAAAAATAATGGCTTGCCCACCAGCTAATCCTTTTTTTCTTTGGGCATTATGCCTGTTCAGAGCAATTTCCACAGAAAAATTTGAGCTTGCTTTAGGATCTTGACTTATAGCAGGTTAAAGTCTCCCTCACTAGTCCTTTAGGGGGTTTTATGACGATCAGAATTGTTACTGACAGTGCAAGTGATATCAGTTTAGAAGAAGCGGCATCTCTTAATATTGAAATAGTGCCCTTATCAATCAGGTTTGGCGAATCTGAATACACAGATCTCATTGATCTTTCTGTATCAGATTTCTATACGAGAATGGCCGAAAGTGATCTTCTCCCATCAACTGCTGCTCCTTCACCTGGAGCTTTTGAAGCAGCTTTCAAACGGTGTCAAGAAGCAGGTGCGGATGGAGTCATATGTATTAATCTCTCATTAGCTCTCTCTGCAACAGGGCAGGCTGCCCAACTTGCAGCAGATGCATTCTCTGAAATTTTTCCCGTAAAATGTATTGATTCAAAATCAATTACTTCTGGTCTTGGAACAATTGTTCGCCGAGCCGCAGCAGCCGCAACAAACGGGCAATCAATGGATGAAATCGAAGCGTTGGTTGAAAATTTAACTAGGAGAACTCGTATTTTTGCGACGTTAGACACATTAGAGAATTTAAAAAAGGGTGGCAGAATTGGTGGAGCAACAGCAATGGTAGGGACCATGCTGCAATTTAAACCCTGTCTGGATTTGAGCAGTGGCGAAGTCGTTGAAGCAGGGCGTCAAAGAACCAGAAAAAAATCTCTTCTATGGTTACGAGAAATTCTTGAGAATGCCGGTTCCGTTGAGGACTTATGTATTATTCATGGCGATGCTCCTGATGTTGAAGAGTTCAAAGATTTGATCTCAGACTTAGTTTCCGACGGGGTACGAATTAACCAACTTGGAGCTGTTATTGGCACACATGGAGGACCTCGCGTCCTCGGCTTAACATATCTTGTTGACTAATAAACTAGCCAATAAATTTGTTTGGCTTAAAGTGACTAATGATGTCCGATTATCTATCCCCTGATACAAGACTGCTCATTGGAAGAAAATTATCAGGCAGATATGTTCTCTCTTCATTAATCTCAACTGGTAAATTTACTCAAACCTGGGAAGCAACTGATCTTGTCTTATCAAGAAATGTTGCAGTGAAATTAACAAATCCTAATCTAGTTTCAGAAACAGCTTTTCTATCCAAATTCAGGTCCGAAGCAAGGGCTATCTCAAGATTGAACCACCCATCAATAGTCTCTGTTCTTGATACAACCGGCGATGACGAAATTGAAGCAATCGTTATGGAATTGGTTGAAGAGGAGACGCTATATGACTTTATATCAAGACATGGGCCTCTAAGCGTTCACACAATGATGCCTTTACTTAATCGCATTATTGATGCTCTTGTGCATGCTCATGAACATGGATTGATCCATGGAGATCTAGGTCCCGAAAAGATTTTTTTGTGTCCTGACCGAGGAACTAAAGTTTCTGGGTTTGGCTTTAATGAATCCACTTCATTACTAGAGGTTAAACAAAATGTTATTCCTACCGCAGCTTCTCAATTTCTATCTCCCGAACAGAAAAATAAAAATGTTGCTGATGAGAAAAGTGATGTGTTTGCATTGGGAAAATTAACAGAATTCATGATTACCGGAAGTGAAAATAATGAGAGTGGCCTCATTGATGTGAATGTTGAAAATACAAAAATTTTTAAAGCAATTCTAAAAGCAACAGCAGGTGAACCAAGTGAGAGATATTCTAGTGTTGTGGAGTTTCAAGACGATATCGAATCAGCAATTTCTAATACTGAAAGTAATAAGGGTGAAGATTCTGATTTTGCACGGAAACCGCAATCCATTGATGGGCAACGTTTATTTACAGGTTTTTTAACCTTCGGAATGGTTTTCACATTTGTACTCGGAATTATTTTTGCAACCAATTTAGATGACAGCCTCTTCGGTTCGGATGACTCCAGTACTTCTATATCAACTTCATCTTCTGAAACTGCTGACGCCCCTGTCTCCACAGACACTTCATCAGAAGATCAATCAAGTAGTGACGCAACAAACGAAGAAGCGAATACTGAAACTATTGAAGAAGAACCTGAGACATCTGTTTCCCCAATCTTTGAAACTGTTTCTATTTCTGGAGCAAGGGACTATGACCCATTAGGAGATGGCGTTGAACATCCCGAATTAATAGAGAACCTATTAGATGAAGATCCTTCAACAATCTGGTATAGCGAGACATACGCGAATAGGTCTTTAGGTTTTCTAAAAGATGGTGTGGGTATTGTTGTTGAATTAAAGAAATCTTTTCCTCTTCAATCATTATTTATTGAAACAAGTAAATCAGGTTGGTCAGGAGACATCTACGTATCTGAAACGGTTGGCGCTAATTTAGCGGATTGGGGAACTCCTTCTACTTCAATTTCCGCTTCGCAGGGAAATGCTACGGTTGATCTAACAGGTGCTACCGGTTCAACTATCTTGATTTGGTTCACAGACTTAGGGGATGATCCTCCACCAGGAGTAAGAATGGAAATTTCAGAGATTGACGTCTCATAAATTTCTCTAACCTTTCACTGGCACAGAATGGGTACAATTATCTCTCGTGGACCATAATGAATCTAAATTAATTGCAGCAGCTCAAAATGGAGATTCAGCTGCATTAGAAAAACTGTTGAGATCTCATTACGACATGATTTTTTCTCTATGTAGAAAATTAACGGGGAACGAAGCTGATGCAAATGACGCTACACAAGAAGTTCTTCTTTCTATCGTTAAAGGTTTGCCTTCTTTTCGTGGAACTTCAAAATTCTCTACATGGGTATATCGAATTGCAACTAACACAACTTTAGATGAATTACGTAAACGCTCCCGAAGGCCTCTTCTCGGTTTAGAAGAAAGTAACTATGTACCAAAGCAGAAAGGTTCCGATCTAGAAGATTCAGTGGTGTCTTCTATAGACCTACAAGCAGCTCTTGACCGTCTACCTGAAGATTTCCGGACACCAATAGTGCTTAGAGATCAATTGGGAATGAACTATGAAGAAATAGCTAATCTTTTGCAATTACCATCAGGAACTGTGAAATCAAGGATTGCAAGAGCTAGATCAAGATTAAAAGATGATCTTTTGGGGAACAAAAATGCTTCAGATTTCGTCAAAGAGGTAGAAAATGAATAATTCTGAAATTCCAAACGAAGCTGAATTAATTAGCGCTTACCTAGATGGTGAAGTGACGCAAGAAGAACGCGCCCTTGTGGAAAGCAATCCAAACCTTCTAAGACAAGTTGAAGAGTTTAAATTGCTATCAAATCACGTTGGTCAAACGGCTTTAAACAATGCGGACGAAAAAGAAAATCACATATCTTTTGCTATCAAAGAGTCAAAAAATCTACAAGCCAAAAATTCCAAGACCTCCGAAAATATTTTACCGCTACATAAAACCATTCGTTCTTCTCGCCGACGCCCTTCACGAACAATGTTACTCTCCTCCGTAGCTGCAGCTTTACTAGCTTTTTTTACTATTCCATTATTTAAATCCGACACAGAAAATGGTGATTCCTTTCTTACTGCTGCTGATATTTCAATTGATTCTGAACGTTCCGAACCACAACTCATAGAAGAAAGTGAGGTGAATCCAGAAAAAGCAGAAATTTTCTCAAGTGGCGATACTGGCGATACTGATACGTCTGTTGGAACTCAGGGTGAAACAGCAAATGTTGACTCAGATGCGAAACAACGAGAGGAGGTTGAACCAAGCGAAGTTGAAGAAATAGAGGAAAAAACATCATCTCTCCAGAACGAACAAAGTCTCATGTCGATACCCTCTCCCCCATTTTCAACGGAGATAATTACTACTTACGGGATGGAATCTACTGGTGTTAATTCGTTGTTATTAGCAGACGCACGAATTGAAACAGGTGAAGGTTTTGACAGATTTATTATTGAATTATCTATTCCTGAAGATATGAATACTTCTTCCCCTGACCAGATCCTTCCTGGATCATACGCTGTTCAATTAAATGGTGACTTTGAAATATCCAATGAGGGAAATTTTGTTCTTCCTGAAGAAGTTACTAATTATCTTGTTGTGAATTTAGCCGCCCACGGCATTATTTGGATTGATGAAGATCCTGGTTATGAACTTACTTGGAACCCGACTGGTGAGATTATAGAAGAGGAGAATTCTGATCTTCTGGCATTTTATCGAGGAGATTTTGAAGGGAACCTTACATTCATCATTGGAATGGATTCTGTTCGTCCATTCAGAACATCTCTGGAATCGAATCCCCCTAGATTAATCATAGAAATTCAACACATTGAATAACTAACGGTTTCTTTACGGGCTAGAACTACTTGCACTAATTGTTATTTTTGGCATTATTGTCTCTATAAATTAATGCATTTTCATACTTACAGGGTATTCTCACGGCATGGTTCAAATGGATAATTCACTTTCAAACAAGAACACAGAAGATGGTTCATCTTCTTCTTGGGAAAGTCTCGCTACTTCCAAAATAGTTACCGGAATCGATTCCGTAAGAACAAAGACTACTGGTCCAGCTATCCATATAAGCCGAACTGTTGTCTATGGATTAACCATGCTCTTAATTGGACTAATTAGCATTCCTTTCTTAGTGATAGGAACTTCACGTGGTGTTATTGAAATCTTTGATAACTGGGTTTTCACAAGCCGTAACACAACGGTTTGGTTTGTGTATTTATTGAGCGGAATAGTTTGGTGTAGTATCGGGCTTTTTATCTGGAATAAACGGCCTAAAGGAGCAGCTACCCCGAAACAAAAACCAATTGATTTTGGGAGCAAGAATGCCTGATCGTAAAGAAATAATTATTGTAGGCTCTGGTCCAGCAGGACTAACGGCTGCTATTTACACCGCTAGAGCAAATCTTCAACCATTAGTTATTGAAGGAGAACCTTCTTCTACAAGTGATCAGCCTGGTGGTCAACTCATGTTAACTACTGAGGTTGAGAACTATCCCGGTTTTCCCGAAGGCATCATGGGACCTGAATTAATGGCAAATTTTCGTGCTCAAGCCGAAAGGTTTGGAGCTGAATTTATAACAAAAAAAGTAACGAAAGTTGATCTGTCATCCTCACCATTCAAAGTTTGGGTTGGAGATCCAAACGCTGAATCACCTACATTTTTATCAGACTCATTAATAGTTTCAACTGGGGCTAAAGCCTTAATGCTTGATCTCCCCAATGAAATTAATCTCGTAGGCCATGGTCTATCAACCTGTGCAACATGTGATGGGTTCTTCTTTCGTGACCAAGAGATCGCTGTTGTTGGTGGCGGTGATTCTGCAGTTGAAGAAGCCATGTTTCTCTCTCGATTTGGTAGCAAGGTAACCATCATCCATAGACGCGATGAATTGCGTGCTTCTAAGATTATGCAAGACAGAGCTTTTGCGAATCCAAAGATTGATTTCCTATGGAATCATGAAGTGGTTGAATATATTGGCGAAACAAAGCTTGAAGGGGTCAAAGTACGTAACGTACTAAATAATGAGGTCCATGATTTTAATGTGTCTGGATTGTTTGTTGCTATCGGCCATATTCCCAATACCGATATTTTTGAAGGGCAGTTAGACCTTCTTAATAATGGTTATATCAAAACTGTTAGCGACACCTCTGAAACGAATATAGATGGTGTCTTTGCATGTGGCGATGTTCAGGACTTTACGTATCGCCAAGCTATAACCGCTGCTGGATCTGGTTGTATGGCTGCAATAGATGCAGAACGCTGGCTAGAAGAACAACATTCACAGTAACTTGCTAAATGATCCACACAAACGGTAATTTGCCGACTAACTTTAAATCTAGAAAACCTTCTTAAATAGATAGAACTGGAGATAGAAATGTCGGACGGTACAACAACATTAACTGCTGGAAGTTTTGATGAAATCATTAATTCATCAGAAAAACCAGTGCTTGTGGATTTCTGGGCTGAATGGTGCGGCCCATGCAAAATGATTGCTCCTATCTTGGAGGAAATAGCCTCTGAACAGGAAGAACATCTAAAAATAGCTAAATTAAATGTTGATGAAGCTGCTGATGTCGCTCGACGATTTGAAGTAATGAGTATTCCTACACTAATCCTCTTTGATAATGGGGTTCCTACTAAAAGAATTGTTGGCGCAAAGAGCAAAGATGCTCTTTTGGATGACCTTTCTGAGTTTCTCTGACTTTTCATCTGCTCATAAACCGGTAAGCTAAAGCCTCATGGAGTTTGGATACTGGGACTATGGAACAAGATACAAATAATCTTCTTTTGGGAAAAGAAGGTCCTCTCGTTGAAGAACTACACCGAATGTTAAGTAATGCTGGTTTTCCTGCTGGTAATGAAATGAACATTTTCTCTTCAGATACAGAAACTTCTCTTCGTTTGTTTCAAGAGAGTCGACGTATTGAAATTTCTGGTATTTGCGATCAGCGAACATGGGATGCACTTTTGGAAGCGGGATATAGATTAGGTGATCGATTACTTTATTTTGGTCATCCGATGCTTAGAGGAGAAGACGTATCTGAATTACAAAGAGCAATGGGTTCTTTAGGGTTTAACCCTGGAAAAGTAGATGGAATATTTGGGCCTGATACACAAAATGCAGTTGAATTATTTCAAAGAAATTCTGGTTTAGTAGTTGATTCTATTTTTGGGCCCAATTGTTTGACAGCATTAAAAAAACTAGGAAACAGGAATGAACAACAATCAGTTGCGATTTTGCAAGAACGTGAGCGAATCATTTCTAAAACCCAGAAAGGGGAAGTACCTCATATCGCGCTAGGAGATTTAGGAGGTTTTTTAGCTCTTCTATCTGAATCAGCAAAAACTTTACGTAAAGCTCATATCACAACTGATGTAATACAACATTACGATATTTCTGAACATGCTAAACACTGCAACAAGCACAGTGTTGATTTATATATAGGTTTATATCCGATTCAAAAACGGGAAAAATCAATTTCTTACTACGCCGCAAAGGGATTTGAATCGCCAGGAGGAGCATCTTTTACACAATTCCTATCAAAAGAATTAACTCCATTATTTGATGAGAAAATTGATATCCATGGACGATCTGAACAGATTTTAAGAGAAACAAGAATGCCGGCGGTTATTCTTCGAATAGGGCCGACAGAAGACTTAGTTAGAATTGCCCCACAATTATCACTCGCACTTAAAAAAGCTATTTTGACTTGGTTTTCAAACCCATTTGAAGAAGAATCGTCTTAATTTTAGATATTTTAAGATTTTTTTATATAACCCCTGTTGAAAGGCTTATTTTTGATAGAAATCACAGGTTTTTCCCCAAGATGGGGATAAAAACCTCTGAACAACCCAAAGTCTATACTTAAGATATAGACTTTCTCTTAATCATCAATAACATAAAGGGTTTTTACTTCGAAATAATATCCAGTATGCGAGCAAGGTCTTTCTCACCGGCAAATTCTATTACTATCTTTCCTTTACGTTTCCCTATCGCAACTGCTACCCGAGTTGACAACTGCTCACCCAAAATTTCCTCTACTTCTAACTCTGCAACAGATCGTTCAATTATTTTCTTGGGCCTAGGATTTTTACCAACAACACCTTCGCTAACAATTTTTTCTGTTTCTCTAACTGTAAGATTTTCTTTAACGATTCTTGCTGATAATTGGTCTTGTTCTTGACGGGATTTTAACCCAAGTAGCGCTCTAGCGTGTCCAGCTGTAATTGAACCATTAAGAAGATGGGTTTGTACTGATGCTGGAAGCTGAAGTAGTCGTAAGGCATTCGCAATGGTTGGCCTACTTTTGCCAACACGTTGAGCCACAGCTTCCTGGTTTAATCCAAAATCATCAATAAGTTGTTGATACGCCGCTGCTTCCTCTAATGCTCCAAGGTCCTGCCTATGTAGATTTTCTACAAGAGCATGTTCTAAAGATGTTAGATCCTCTATATCTCGAACTATGGCAGGGATTCTATTGAGTCCAGCTCTTTTAGCAGCCCTCCAACGTCTTTCTCCAGCTATTAACTCAAAAGAGTCACTTGTTTTTCTACGTACTAAAATTGGCTGTAAAACACCTACTTCTCGCACAGAAACAGACAGGCTTTTTAAGGCTTCCTCATCAAAAATATCTCTTGGTTGGAAAGGATTAACTGTAATCGTTCCAATAGGTATCTCTTGATACCCCGTTGTTCCTGCATAATAACTTTTATCTTGTTTATTCTGGTCAGTGGGAATAAGTGCTCCCAATCCCTTACCTAGCCCTTTTTTTTCACGAGCCACTAGAAATCTCCCTTGCTAAAGCCCTATAGGCAATTGATGCTCTACATTTTGAATCGTAATAAATTATTGGCTGCCCAAAAGAGGGTGCTTCCGATAGGCGAACGGACCTAGGAATAATCTGGTTACAAACCGTTTCACCAAAATGGCCCCTAACTTCATCTACAACCTGTGCTGCAAGTTTTGTTCTTGCGTCAAACATCACTAAAGCAATCATTGAAATGTGGAGTTTTTCATTTAAATGCGTCTTTATTTTCTCAACATTACTCAATAATTGTCCAAGTCCTTCTAGAGCTAAATATTCACATTGAATAGGAACTAGAACTTCACCAGCTGCAGTTAACGCATTAATAGTTAAGAGTCCAATCGATGGTGGACAGTCAATAAAAACATAGTCATATTCAGTAATGACACTTTCAATAGCTGTTTTAAGGAACCTTTCCCTATTAAATGCAGAAACAAGTTCTATTTCTGCTCCAGAAAGGTCACTATTTGCAGGAGCTAAAGAAAGCGATGGCCATTCCGTCTTGATAATACATTCATGCATTTCAACATTTTCAAGAATTACTTCATAAATAGATGTAGAAAAACTACCTGGGTCTACCCCAAGAGCTGATGTGGCGTTAGCCTGAGGGTCAAAATCAACCACGAGTACTTCATTTCCCATTTCCGCCAAACACGTCGCAATGTTTATTGCTGTTGTTGTTTTCCCAACACCACCCTTCTGGTTTGCAACTGTAATAACACGCGGTTTTGGGTTTAATGAAGAAGGATGAGTTTTTGTATTCAATAAATCTTCCATTTTTCTATTTTCCCAGTTCAGACTGTATTAAAACGGTGGTATTTGTTAGTTTTAGCACTCTATAAAAATCTGTCAATTCAAACAGTTTTTTCGTGTTTCACGTGAAACAAGTCTTAAAGATCTATGAATTGTTTCACGTGAAACTTTACCAAAGCGGTCTTTTTCTGGGTACACCCGGACGGCGGGGTAGTCGATTGCCTGGTTTTTCTAATAATTCTAAAGTTTGGAAGGTTCCATTTTCTTGTTTTGTTGTCTTTAAAGGAACAAGTCCTGTTTCATTTAATGCTGTGTTTAACCAACGATTTGTGGTGTTTGGAGGTTCACTAACTACCAAATACCTGTTCTTTTTTAAAAACCGGCAAGCACATTCAGCTGTTGTTGGTGGTGGAGCGAAAGAACGGGCAGTTACAAAATCTACAGTTGCCTCATATTTTGAACTTCTTGCAACATTTTCCACTTCATCACATATTATTTCTATTCTTTTCCCGGTGTTGAGTTTCTTTACAGCCCAAGAAAGAAATTCTGCTCGTTTTTCTTTTCTTTCAATTAAAATAAATTCCCAATTTTTAAAGTAATCAATCAAGATTAAGGCCGGAACTCCCCCACCAGACCCAAGGTCAACCAATTTAACTTGCTCTAAATTGGTTTCAAGTTCTTGTATTGTTTGGATAAAGCCTTTTGCATTTAAAATATGGTCTTGAACAGGGGGTTTACCTAAATAATTTAACTTTTTAGCGTGTAATAGAATTTCTTCCAGCACCATTTTTAATCACTTGGTTGCAAAACAACCCATCTACGAGGTTCTTCCCCTTCGCTACCACTAGTGATTCCATCAATTTCAGATACTGCATCATGGATAATTTTACGGTCAGCAGCGCCCATAGGTTCTAAAGATAACGATTCGCTTGTTTCTTTCACTATTTCTGCCTGTTTTTCTGTAAAAGCAATAAGAGAGGCTTTTCTTCGCTCTCTATACCCGCCTACATCCACTGATAACCTATTGGTTTTACGGCCAGCAGCATGTCGTTGCACAACTGTTCTAGTTATGTCTTGTAGCGCAAGCAATGTCCCGGCTTTAGGTCCTATTAGTAGTCCAATATCTGCCCCATCAACCGATCCAATAATTCGCTCTTCTTCCATACGAATACTGACATTTGCATCAATATCAAAATTGGCAACTATTCCTTCTAAAAATTCAATGACTGCTTCTTCTTGTTCTTTTTGAGGCATAGGTTCCCGATTTTCTGGTTCTTTTCGTTGCTTGTTAGGTGATTTTTTTGGTTTATTTTCTGAATTCTTAGTTTGATTTTTCTGATTTGAGTTTGATTTTTTATTTGTAGTTTTGCCATTCTTTTTTCGACGATTCCGCTGGTTATTAGCGGTTTTTGAAGGAACATCTACAGGTTTTACTCTCGCTCGTACTCGAGCTTCTGTTTTCTTCAATCCAAATAGTCGATTTTCTTCTCTAGTTACTACTTCAAATTCAGCGTCTTCTCTTGCTACTCCGAGTTGGTCTAATGCCAATTCTTCAGCAGCAGCAATGTCTTCTGCTCGTACTTCTACCCATTCCATTTTTATCTCTTCTTTTTCTTGTTTCGACGACGTGAGCCTTTCGTGTCTTGTTGATTATTTTTCTTTGGCGTCACCCTTTTTGATGTCGGGCGAGTTTGTGGCTCTTTACGCTCTGCCACCTTCCCTTTTTTGGGAGCATTTGGTGTTGCTGTAGGTGGTTTTTTCTTGCGTTTTTTTGGAGGATTAGTTAAATGTGGTCTAGATCCATGTATTTCTGAAGTGCTTTCTGCTTTACCTGGTTTCTGCTTCTGAACTGCTTCTACCATCTCTTTCGTTGGTTTTATTAACTCTTCCGTCTCTGTATTTTCTCCATAATATTTTCGTGTTATAAAAAATTGGGTTAGAACCCTAAATGCGTTCGAAGTAAGGAAATAAAAAACTAGAGCAGCGGGAAATGTAAATGAAAAAATTGGTAGCATGAAAGGCATATATTTCATAATTATTTGCTGTTGAGCAGGCATTTCAGACATTGATGCCGAAGATCGTGATTGTATTTGGCGTTGTTGATACCAAGCAGACAACCCAACCAAGAAAACAAGTATTAGATAAGGGAAACCACTAACAAAATTCTCTTTTAAAGCTCCAAATGGACTAATTGCAAGGTCAAATCCCCAGGATTTCATCTCTGTTGCAGTAGATAAATCCACATACATCTGTGTGTCCAAACCAACAAAATCAGGATTAAACACTCGATCTACAAATGACGTTGTTTGAGAAGGGTCCACTCCCTTAAAAACAGCGTCTCCAAGTTGTAACCCGGCATCTCCAGTTCTCCGGCTTAAACCCCTAACGGTGTAAAAAAGGCCGAAGAATATGGGCATTTGAGCAAATAAGGGAAGGCATCCAGCTAGAGGATTAATTCCATTTGCCTGATATAACGCCATCATTTCCTGATTTAGTCGATCACGATCATGACCATACTTCTTCCGTAATTTCTTTAACTCTGGAGCAACCCTTTGAGTAGCAATCATGCTCCGAGTTTGCTTTAGAGTTACAGGAAAGAGAACAATCATTACTAAACAAGTGAAAATGATGATTGAGCCCGCGTAATCAGGCAATAATGAATAAATTTGCGTTAGTATTTTCCCAAAAAACTCTAACATTTATGTTCCTTTGTTGGAATAGGGTCATAACCATAACTTCCCCATGGGTGACACCTACAAAGGCGTTTTGTTAAATACCAACCACCTTTAAATAATCCATGATTTTCAATTGCTTCGTAGCCATATTCAGAACATGACGGAATATACCGGCAAGTTGGTAATCGGTTTACTGATAATGTCTGATAAAGAGAAATAGCCTTCTGAGCAGCTATTTTACCTATTTTTCTGTGTTTTTTAGTTACGCTCATTTTGTAATTTTAGATCTTTTATTGCTTCTTCTAAAAGTTCATTTATATTCAAAATCTCAGCTGAATGAACTTTTATTAAATAGTTACCTTCAAGAAAATGTTTTGACTCTCTAGAAACTATTTTTGTAAATTCTTCCCGAAGTTGCCTTCGGATTTTATTTCGAGTTACTGCTTTCCCAACTATTTTCGGAATTGCGAATGCTAAACACGGTTTATCTGTTTTTTCACTAAGGTAAACCAGTTCTATTGGCCCTTTTTTCGTCCGGATGCCCCGTCGTAAAAGAGCCGTATGTCGGTCTCTCCCTTTAACTCTTCCGATTACGCTGACAGTTTTTGCCTTCCACGCCGCCGTCTTGCCTTTATAATGGCTCGGCCTCCTCTTGTTGACATTCGTTGCCGGAAACCATGTTTTTTAGCTCTTCGGCGAACATTTGGTTGAAACGTTCTTTTCACTTGTTAATCCTTTTTTGAAATATGAAATTATTTTCAACACATCCTGGGTTCTAAGCCAGATATATAATCGGCTTTCGGTTTACCAGGCAGCATTTTTAATTTCAGTACTTTAACCGTAGGGGTCAAACCAAACGTATCACAACCTAAAGAAAATGTATTTTTGAACAAGATAAATAAGTTATCCACAGGATTGTTTCTTCTTTCTAGTTTTTCTACTCCACAGCCTGTGGATAACTACTTAAAAAAGCTTCTGAACAGGGGAAATAAATCCACTGAAGTTCCACTGGAAAGTTTTGTTTCTTGCTGCTAAGTTCCTCCTTCACATTGAAGAATATTAAGATCTCCACATCATTGCACACACTAATAAAACATTTACTTAAACCATTAGTGGAGTAAACCAATCAAAAGAAAGAAGAAAATATATGTCAAACGTGACACAACTCTGGGATGCGTGTGCACAATCGATTCGCGATCAAGTTTCTGATGGCGTCTGGCAATCAACATTTAAAGAAGCCAGGCCTCAATCAATAACAGAAAATGAATTGGTTCTAACAGTTCCAAACCAATGGGTCAAAACCCAAGTAGAAGGAAAATACAACCCTTTAGTCATAGAAGCTCTTGATGATGCTTCTCCAAACCACATTCAACTAATTGTTCAAGTCGATACAAAAAATAGTGACGAAATGGACCTTTTGGACAATGAAGCACTTATTCCCCAAGAAAAAGAAAAGGTTGATCAACAATTTATTCAAAAACCATTTTCTGAGCCCTCCAAACCATTATTCAAAAACGAGAAATATACTTTCGAAACGTTCGTTACAGGAACCAGCAATAGGTTTGCTCATGCAGCTGCACTTTCTGTAGCTGAAAGACCAGCTGAATCTTACAATCCTCTTTTTATTCATGGAGAAGCTGGTTTAGGAAAAACCCACTTACTACAAGCAATAGAAAGCTATATACACGAAAATTACCCTATGCATTCAACAAAATATGTCTCAACAGAAACTTTTTTAAATGAATTCATTGAATCAATTAAAACCAATAAAAGAACGGAGTTTAAAAGCCGATACCGAGAAATTGATGTTCTATTGGTAGACGATATTCAATTTCTAGAAGGCAAAGAAGGATTACAAGAAGAGTTTTTCCACACTTTTAACAGTCTTCATCAAGCTAATAAACAAATAGTCTTATCTTCTGACCGACCACCTGATGCTATCTCAACATTGGAAGATCGGCTTCGTAGCCGTTTTAAAATGGGGTTATTAACAGACATTCAACCACCTGATTTAGAAACCCGTTTAGCTATTCTCCGAAAAAAAGCCGAAAACGAAACTATTCCAATTCCCGCAGACGTTCTTGAATTTATTGCCACACACGCAAAAGAAAATATTCGAGAATTAGAAGGAGCATTAATCCGGGTATGTGCTTTTGCAAAACTAAACAACCAACCATTAGATATCGATGTAGCAAAAACTGTTCTCCAAGAATTAATAGCATTAAGAAAACCGAGACCAATAACCCCTGATGTGATTTTGGATGCAACAGCTGCAAAATTTGGATTATTAAAAGAAGACATTATTGGACAACGGCGCCACAGGCCACTTGTTACTGCTAGACAAATTGCAATGTATGTATTCCGAGAACTAACTGAATTAAGTTATCCAGCAATAGCAAGAGAGTTTGGAGGAAGAGATCACACAACCGTTATTCATGCTGTTGACAAAATAAGCACCTTAATGCCAGCAAAACAACAAATTTACGATGATGTTACAGATTTAGTTCAAACAATACGCTCTGGTAAATAATTTGTTCCACAGGCACCGTAGCAGCATGTGTAAACTGTTGACAATAAGATCTTTAATAAAAATTTATCTTCAAAAGAATAATTAGAACACTGTGGATTACTAAGATAATTAACAATTATTCCACATGCTTGACAACCTCTTGAACAGGGTAAATAGGGTATTACCCACATACCCACACACCTACTACTATTACTAAACATTTAAAACACAAATATACAAATAAGGAGTTCTCCACAAGTGAAATTTCGATGCGATCGCGATGACCTGGTTGAAGCATTAAATACAGCAGGTAAAGCCGTTACAAATAGAGCTACATTGCCAGTTTTGAATGGCTTACATTTACATTTAGAAAAAAATATTTTAGTTATAACAGGCAGCGACCTTGATTTAACAATTACGGTCACAGTTGATGTTGCTGGAGAAAAAGATGGAGTTTCTGTTATTCCAGCAAAACTATTGTCAGATGTTGTCCGATCAGTTGAAGATGGAATTGTTGATTTAACAGTTGAAGAAACTGATCTACAAGTAATTGCAGGAAGAAGTGAATTCGCCCTTAGAACCATCCCTTCAGATGAATATCCGATATTTGATGAAATAGCTTCCGAACCAGTAAATGTTGATGCAACAATGCTTGTTAAAGCGTTAGAACAAGTTACACCTGCTGCTTCTTCAGA
This sequence comes from Acidimicrobiaceae bacterium, assembly GCA_002709645.1. Lineage (GTDB taxonomy): Bacteria > Actinomycetota > Acidimicrobiia > Acidimicrobiales > UBA8592 > UBA8592. The sequence goes on along the minus strand of PAQG01000014.1, from coordinate 43,641 downwards.
CGATTCTCGACCAATTCTTACTGGAGTTTATATGGTTGCAGAAAAAGAAGGATTTCGGCTCGTCGCTACAGACTCATATCGTCTTGCAGTAAGAGATATGCCAGGATCATCCTTATTAGCAGGACAACCACCAATACTGGTTCCTTCAAGAGCACTCACTGAACTTGCTCGATTACTAGAAGGAAATAAAGAAGTTTCACTTCATTTAGGAGATAAAGAAGCCTCATTTGTTGTCAATAATGTAAAAATGACCACCCGTTTAATAGAAGGGGAATTTCCAGATTATAAAAGGCTTGTGCCGGAAGATAACCCCAATAAAATGACCGCAAACCGCAGCGAACTAAGAGATGCAGTAAAAAGAGTCCGTCTTCTAGCTCAAGAAGCAACTCCAATTCGTTTAGAAATGACGGTTTCGGGCCTGCAATTAATAGCTAAAACACAAGATATTGGTGAAGCTCATGAAACCGTAGATGCAAGTTATATCGGTGATGATTTAACAATTGCTTTCAATGCTGAATATTTATTAAAAGGATTAGAAATAGCGCCAGGTGAAGAGATAACACTAGAAACTCGAGATAATCAAAAACCGGCTGTATTAAAAGCAGACGAACATCAAGAATTTTTGTATCTATTAATGCCTGTTCGAATTTCATAAGAGTTACTTTATGGTTCATGTCCGCCGTCTTTGGCTACAGAACTTTCGAAACTACAACGATGAAGAAATAACGTTTAGTAAAGGAACAACTATTGTTTTTGGTGCTAACGGCCAAGGGAAAACAAATCTTATTGAAGCAATAAACTATCTTGGAACAGCAACTTCGTTTCGGGGGATTCCAGCAGAAGCCTTAATCCGAGACACGACTGAAACAGCTATTATTAGAGCTGAAATTATTCACCAGGAACGAGAACTTTTAGTTGAGGCCGAAATATCAAAAATACGGCAAAACAGCATTTCTGTAAATAAACAAAGAATAAGACCTATAAGAAATTTAATTGGTTTGATTCCAATTACGGTTTTTGGACCAGATGACCTTTCTTTGGTTAAAGCTGGGCCAACAGGTAGAAGAAACTATATCGATGATCTAATAGTTCAAAGCCATCCTAAAAACATGAAACTTCGAATGGATTTAGAAACAGTTTTAAAACAAAGGAATGCTTTATTAAAACAAGGAAAGGGACGACTAAATAAAGAGGAAGAAAAAACTCTGGATGTTTGGAGTGAAAAATTTAATGATTTAAGTCACGAGTGGGGTACCAAAAGAAAAAACACACTTACTCAAATTACTCAATCAGCAAAAAAATCATACTTAGAACTAGCGGGGAACAAAAAAGAAATAGATCTCATTTATAAACCAGAATGGATGGAAAAAGGATTACAAAACACTCTTTTAACTATTCGTAATGATGAAATTAGAAGAGGAACAACACTTATTGGACCCCATAGAGATGAAATACATATTGAACTAGCTAATATGCCGGCTCGCACTCATGCATCACAAGGAGAACAAAGGACAATCTCATTAGCATTACGTGTCGCTGGACACCATTTATTAAATGATGTCCATAAAACAAAACCAATTTTACTTCTCGACGATGTTTTTTCAGAACTTGATGAATACCGAACAAAATCACTTTTACAGTTACTTGTAGCGGATCAAACATTCATAACTACAGCTCTTGAACCGGAAAAAAATTCTACATCAAAATATTTGTATGTAAAAGAAGGGAAAATTACTGAAAATAATATTTTTCAATGAAAGACATAAAAAAATGACCTGGGAATCCTCATACAACAAAAAAAAGCAACCACAAAAAATAAACACTCTTTTAAATTCACTTATGCATAAATTAGCAGGAACATCTACGGATGAAATTGATCAAATTTTTGAAAATTGGGTAAGCATTATCGGTGAAAAACTAGCAGAATACAGCCGTCCAACGCATATAAAAAACAACTGTTTGTACATTCAAGTCGACGACTCAGCAGTCGCCAAAGAACTTCAATGGAGAAATGAAAATATTATCGAAAAAATAAACACAACACTTCCAAATACTTCAATAAAAGAAACAAAAATTCGGCTGAAAAAAGAAAACTAATTTAAGTTAAAATCAACGGAAAATTCGCTGAGTAAACCCCTATCGAACACCTAAAAATGATAGAATTATATTCTTGTGATTTACCCCTCTGACCTCGGGTTTTATAAAAAAGAGCCGATCATTTTACGGAATTTCACAATAAAAAAAACTTCAGGGAATTCTATTAAAAATGACGCAAACCACTGATTCATACAGTGCCCAAGATATTCAAGTTTTAGAAGGACTTGAAGCTGTTCGAAAACGCCCAGGAATGTATATCGGATCAACTGGGCCAACAGGGCTACACCACCTTGTTTATGAAGTGGTTGATAATGCTGTTGACGAAGCAATGGCTGGGCATTGTACAAAAATAGATATAGAAATACTTGCAGATGGAGGATGTGAAGTTAGAGATAATGGACGTGGAATACCTGTAGGAAATCACCAGCAGTATGAAGATCTTTCAGCGGCTGAAGTTGTACTAACAGTGCTGCATGCTGGAGGTAAATTTGGTGGGGATGGATATAAGGTTTCAGGCGGCTTACACGGAGTTGGGGTTTCTGTAGTTAATGCTTTAAGTTCTTGCGTAGAAGTTGAGATAGATCGAGACGGTAAACGACATTTTATGTCGTTTCATAACGGGGGAGAGCCAAACAAAAAGCTCAAATCAACTGGGAAATCCCCTGACAACAGAACAGGGACAACAGTCCGGTTTTGGCCAGATATAGAAATCTTTAAAGAAGGTGTTGATTTTCGAGCAGCAACATTGCTTGAACGGTTCCAAATGATGGCTTTTTTAAATAAAGGGCTTGAAATAACTTTTATAGATAATAGAAAGAATGCCAACACTTCAAAACATTCATATCAATACGAAGGTGGAATAAAAGATTTTGTTCAACACGTAAACTCATCGAAAGAAGCTTTATTTGAAAAAGTAGGGTTTTTTGAAGAAGAAGATGATGAACAAGAAGTAGAAATAGCATTCCAATGGAATACAGGTTTTAATACCGATGGGATTCATTCATTTGCTAATGGAATAGCTACCAGTGAAGGAGGCATGCATGAGCAAGGTTTCCGTACAGCATTGACTCGAGTTGTAAATAAATATGCACGAGACAATGGTCAACTAAAAGAAAAGGATGACAGTCTTCAAGGAGAAGACATTAGAGAGGGATTAACAGCAATAATTTCTGTGAGGTTAAGAGACCCGCAATTTGAAGGTCAAACAAAAGGAAAACTTGGCAACGTATCAATCAAATCGTTGGTTGAAAAAGCTACGGGAGAGCATTTAAAAGACTGGTTTGAAGAGAATCCCTCTGAAGCAAAAAGAGTGATACAAAAATCAGTACAAGCAGCACGTGCTCGGATCGCTGCAAGAAGCGCTAGAGATGCCACAAGAAGAAAATCAGCATTAGATGGAGCAGGACTTCCAGGAAAGTTAACAGATTGTTCAAGTGAAAATCCAGAAGAAGCTGAACTATATATTGTTGAAGGAAATTCAGCTGGTGGTTCGGCAAAAGATGCACGTGACCCTAGAACCATGGCAATTCTTCCAATTCGTGGGAAAATTCTTAATGTTGAACGGTCAAGAATTGACAAAATGCTAAACAATACAGAAGTACAAGCACTTATCTCAGCTATTGGAGCTGGTTTTGGTGATGAATTTGATCTTGAAAAAATTCGTTATCATAAAATAGTGCTGTTGGCAGACGCTGATGTTGATGGAAGCCATATACGTACTCTCTTATTGACTTTCTTGTATCGACAAATGAAAGAACTTGTTATTAATGGCCATGTTTTTATAGCGCAACCACCTTTATTTTCTACTGAAGTAAAAAAAACAAAAATTTATCTGAAAGATGAACATGCGCGAGAAGCGTTTTTAGAAGAAAATCCTAAACACAAATCAGAATTTGGAAGATTAAAAGGATTGGGAGAAATGAACGCTGAAGAACTATGGGACACAACAATGGATCCAGAAAAACGAACCCTTCTTAAAGTAACCGTGGAACAAGCATCAATTGCAGATGAAGTTTTTTCAAAACTTATGGGAGAAGATGTTGAAAGTAGAAAAAACTTCATTCAAACAAATGCTAAAGACGTTCGGTTTCTTGATATCTGAACTAATTAAAGGAAGACATGAGCGATACTGATATTTCATCTCCTAATGAACAAAATAAAGGAGTGGAAGACGTTGAAATACAACAAGAAATGGAACAATCATTTCTTGATTATGCAATGTCCGTTATTGTTGCTCGCGCACTCCCAGATGCAAGAGATGGATTAAAACCAGTCCACCGCCGCATTCTTTGGGGAATGTATGACACAAATGTTCGTCCAGATAGATCACATGTTAAATGTGCAACTGTGGTTGGTGAAGTAATGGGGCACTATCACCCACATGGAGATAGTGCTATTTATGAAGCACTAGTTCGAATGGGACAAATCTGGTCTTTAAGGCACCCACTTATTGACCCACATGGAAATTTTGGATCTCCAAACGATGGTGCTGCAGCAATGAGATATACAGAAAGTCGACTCTCTGCTTTAGCAATGAAAATGATGGAAGGAATAGATGAAGAAACGGTTGATTTTTTAGACAACTTTGATGGATCATCGCAAGAACCAAAAGTTCTTCCATCAAGGTTTCCTAACCTTCTTGTAAATGGAGGACAGGGCATAGCTGTTGGAATGGCAACAAATATCCCACCCCATAATCTTCAAGAAGTTGCGGATGCAGCAATACACCTTATAAATAACCCGGATGCAACCATTAAAGATCTTATGGAATATATTAAAGGACCTGATTTCCCAACAGGAGGAGAAATATTAGGCCATTCTGGCATCTACCAGGCATATATGACTGGCCGTGGTTCTATTAAAGTCCGCGCTAAAGCGGAAATTATTGAAGGTGGAAAATATGATCAGATAGTAGTCACAGAAATTCCATATCAGACAAGTGTTGAAACAATTGAAGAAAAAGCAGCAGCATTAGTAGATCGTAAAGACCTTGAAGGAATACGGTTAATTAGAAATGAATCAGCTAAAGGAAAAACAAGACTTGTCTTTGAACTTAAAAAAGATGCCCCCGCATTAGTTATCCTGAATCAGCTATACAAAGGAACCCCTTTACAAACATCATTTCCTGTAAATATGGTTGCGTTAGATGACGGTGTTCCCAGAACAATGACACTTCTTGATGCCTTGACATGCTGGGTTAAGCATCAGATTGAAATAGTAACCAGAAGAACTGAATATCGGCTTGAAAAAGCTGAACACGAACTTCATATCAATACAGGCCTTTTAAAAGCGATCGGCATGATTGATGAGATTATTACAACGATAAGAGCAAGTGAAGATCGGGCAACTGCAAGAGAAGCTTTAATGGCTGAACCATTTGATTTCAGTGAAATACAAACGAATCATATTTTAGATATGCAACTAGGACGTCTAACACGACTAGGAAGAGATCAAATAGAAGAAAAAGTAAGTGAACTTACTGCAGCCATAATAGAACTCCAAGCAATTCTTGCTGATGAGAAAATCTTACGAAATATTATCATCGAGGAACTTACTGAGATACGTGACGAATTTTCAAATGAAAGAAGAACAGAACTTGTTGCTGACCCTGGAGATTTTTTAATAGAGGACTTAATAGAAGATGAAGATCTTGTCTTTTCATTAAGCGCTGGTGGGTATGTAAAAACAGTTTCTAGTGATGAATTTCGAAGCCAAGGAAGAGGTGGAAGAGGAGTAGCAGGAGCTGCTCTTAAAGACGAAGACTTAATTACGACAATTTTGCATACATCTGCTCACGCATATCTTCTTTTCTTTACCAATTTAGGAAAAGTATATAGATTAAAGGCTCATCAAATTCCGACAATGGGGCGAACAGCTAGAGGTACAGCAATTGTAAATCTTTTACAGTTATCACCAGAAGAAAAAGTAGCAGCAGTAATTGATACTAGAGATTATGAAACAAACCGGTTTTTAGTTTTTGCAACCAGAAAAGGACAGGTTAAAAAAACAAAATTTACAGAATATGACAAGTCTCGCTCCAAAGGCTTAATAGCGATTAACTTAAAAGAAGGTGATGAATTAGTTCGGGTTATTCCAACAACTGGTGAAGATGACATATGCCTTGTGAGTTCTAATGGAAAAGTAATGCGGTTCCATGAAAAAGAAGCTCGTCCAATGGGAAGATCAGCTGGGGGAGTACGAGGAATCAAGTTAAAAGCAGAAGATGAAGTTGTAGCTGTCAGCATTGCAAGAGAAGCAAAAACCCTTTTAATAGTTACTGATAAAGGATTTGGCAAAAGAACAGAAATGGAAAATTTCAACCCGAAACACAGAGCTGGTCAAGGTGTTGTAGGAATCAAACTTTCAGAAGATCGAGGAAAAGTAGTAGCAAGTAGAGCAGTTGGAGATGATGACGAAGTTTTTATGATTTCATCTAATGGAGTCATAATACGAATGCAAGTAAGTTCTATTTCGGTTCAAGGAAGAAGTGCGACTGGTGTAAAACTTATGGCCGTCGAAGATGGGGTACAAGTTACAGCAATAGCACCTGTTATCCAAGATGGCGAACTAGCAGAAACATCAATAGATTCATAAACTAAGAAGAGAATTAAAGGTTCATTAAGGGTATGCCATCCCTATAACCCCACACGTCACCTACACTACGCATAATGGCTGATACACAAAATGGCATCACAAACAATAAAGATGAAATTGGAATGGATAATCAAGAAGAATCAGTAGTGATTGATTCTGTTGATAATCAGACAATTTTAGAAACACAGGAAGATGTATACCCAGGTGCCGATTTAACCAAAGCAGAAGAAAAATTCTTTGGAAAGATAGGATTCCCACCTCCACGTCCTAAAAAACAGAGAAAAATATCTATTTTTGAAAAAAGGAGAAGGGTTAAACTACAAGCACGCCGAGTAAGAAGAATTGTGAGACATATCGAAGTATGGTCAGTTTTAAAAATATCAATTCTTTTTTATGCATGTCTATGGGCTATTTTCCTTATCGCTGGATTCATGGTTTGGGGAGTAGCTGAATCATCAGGAACTGTAGGAAAACTAGAAACATTAATAACAGAATTATTCGCATTAGATACGTTTACATTTGATGGAAAACAAATTTTTAAAGGATATGCACTTGGTGGCCTTGTTCTAGCTATCGCTGGATCCACAATGAATGTTTTAATGTGCTTAATCTTTAATTTGATAAGTGATCTTACTGGTGGGTTACGCCTAACAATGATTGAAGAAGAAACAGTTCGTCCCGCCCCTCCACGAAGACTCCGCCGGCGTCGAGTCAGGTAATGAAGGTTTCTGTTTCTCTTTAAGTCCACTACCGTGTTCTTTTAACTCTGTGCGATATCGTAGAGTGCTTGCAGCGAGTAAATGGGCCTATAGCTCAGTTGGTTAGAGCGCACCCCTGATAAGGGTGAGGTCGTTGGTTCAACTCCAACTAGGCCCACACAATTGTAGATTTTCAAAATAATGCAGATTGAGTAAAATCTAAACATTATGCTTCTCTTACAAACATATGGAGTGACGACATGAGGCTACTATTTAGAGGATTTGTAGCACTTTTAGGGGCAGTTGCAATATCGGTGATTATTAAAGCACGTGAATCAGGTAGTGTTCCGTTACAAAGTGGCGGATGGCGAAATTTAGAAACTGACTAAATACCGATCATGACATCAATTGGAGTTTTTGGTTTAGGGTCGGTGGGATCCCAATTGGTTCAACGGTTTAATCGATCAAAAATTAAAAACCCTATTTATTTATATGATGTTAATTTGTCAAAAACGGTTTCACTCATCGATGAATTAGATGAGAATTTTTTTACATCACAAAATCCAAGAATAGAAGAAAATGAAATAGCTATTCTCATCATTACCTCACCAGCTGGACAACACTTAGAAGTTGCACAACGAGCCATTAAAAAAGGTATATCTATCATTTCAACGTCTGACAGAATTAGTGATATTTCAGGGTTATTAAAACTAAAACCATTAGCAGATGAAAACAATGCCTCAATTATTGTTGGTGCAGGATTTTCTCCAGGCTTAACCTGTGCCCTAACACATTTTGCAGCTAAAGAATTTGACCACGTTGACGAAATTCATATAGCCAAAGATGGAACTGGCGGATCAGCTTGCGCAAAGCAACATCATCGAGCAATCAAAAGGCCCTCTTTGGACTGGTGGGATGGTAAATGGGTTCGACGGCCAGGTGGTTCCGGAAGGGAATTAGTGTGGTTTCCTGAACCCATTGCAGGATCAGATTGCTATAGAGCAGCTCTTCCTGAAGCATTGTTACTACAACCTTTATTTCCTAATAGTTCTCGAATCACATCTAGACTCTCAGCAACACGGCAGGACAGATTTACCGCTTGGCTCCCAATGTTGACTCCGCCCCATAATGATGGAGGTATAGGGGCAGTTCGAGTAGAAGTACGAGGAAGATTAGAAAATGAACGAACCACGCGTGTGCTAGGGGCCGTGAGTCCTCCCTCTACAGCTACAGCAATCGTTTTAGAAACTATCGTGGAGACACTAAACGACTTGACAGTTACTCCAACCACAGGAGGAGTAGCAAGTATTGTTGATTCAACAGATTTTTTAAATAAAGTAACCCAGAAGGGCATAAAAACAGTTGAATTTGATGGATTGACTAAATAGGGCGGAATAACTTATTGCAAAAGAGATAATAAATCGTCGTGAATGTGACCATTTGTAGCTACCCATCCCTCGCTATCCAACAATGTGGATTGACCGGTCCAAGTAGTAATTGAACCGCCACATTCCGGTATGACGGTCAACATTGGAGCAATATCATAAATGTAAAGTGAGGGGTCAATCATTGCTTCTATTTGGCCCGTTGCAACTAGAAAATATCCGTAACCATCACCCCAAGTTCGTGTTTTTGCACCGGATGAAAGAATCGCAGTTAATGGTTTTTCCGGCCACCATGGCATGTCGAAACTACTAGAAGAAATACAACTTTTTTCAATATCTTTAATAGTAGAGACCGAAAGATTGGATCTAGAACTCTGTGCTCCTAAACCTCGTCCTGCAATGACATAGTCTCCAAGAGCAGGCAAATGAATGGCGCCTATTGCTGGACCATGTTCATCAATAAGAGCTAATAACGAACTGTAAAGAGGAACCCCTCTTACAAACGAAGCAGTTCCGTCAATTGGATCAATAATCCATTTTCTAGTTGATGACCCATTAGCGTTTTCATGCTCTTCTCCAATAATAGTGTCGTGGGGAAACTGGTTTCCTATAGCGTTCCGAAGGTAATCTTCAACAGCTTTATCAGCATCGGTAACTTCAGTCTGATCCTTTTTTAATTCAACTTGAAGATCTGTTTTTTGGAACCAATTTAAAGTCAAAGTAGCAGCTTCAGAGGAAACCCTTGCTGCAAATTCCAAAAGGTCTGTTTCAATAGGAGCATTCATAGTTCCTAATCTTACTTTGTAACCAGTTATCTATGTTGAGCCACTCATTATCTATAAATTTCAAACACGCAGAGGTATCTGAAGGTAAGCAAGCGGACGGAATCCGTTTCACGTAAATTTCTATAGGATTTTGAAAAGGAATGTTATTTATGATTTCTTTAAACGAACTAAAAGAACTCAACCCATAATGTCCAACCATTACTAAATCTGCATTTGGAGCAGATGACACTAGAGCTAAAATCCCACCAGGTTTTACAGGAAGCAAATGATTTAACTGTGAAACTTCACCAACCCGTTCAGGGTCTGATAACTGTAATTTTTCAATTACTTTTGTAAATCGTTTAGGAGAGTAAAAAGTTCCTTCAGGGAAAATAACACACGCATCCTTATGTAATTCTTCACCGATGGAATACACGCCTGAAATATCTAGAGAACGTGTAGTGGAACTTCGCGTAACAAATTTATTTGGTAGACGATTTCCATAAAAATCAAGAGATGGAGAGAGCAGAAGGCCACTTTTAAGTACATGACGAGGAACAATAGAACCACCACCTTTACCTAACAGGACAGTCGGAATTAAAGCATCAAAAAAACTACTGTGCTGTGCTGCGATCAACATCGGACCCGAATTGAAGACCGTACAATCTGGAAAAATAATCCTTGTATTAAAGAAAAGACGTACACCAAGCAGAAGAGAACAGGCCCACCTGTACTGAACCAATGCATGTATTCTTTGAGATGGACGCGAGAGCATAAAATATCCACCTGTTGTTCCCACCCAAAGAATAAAGGCAATTATCGTCCCCAAACACTCCATAAGTAGGTACCAAACGATCATTAAAGAAAAACGAATATACCGAGTAGACGAATTTTTTGATAGAGAAATTTTTCCACGAATAAAAACCAGTGGGTAAAAAAGGATTGAGAGAGCAACAAACAGAAAAGAAAAGACCAGTGAAGGACCAAGAAGAATAATGATTATAAATCTGCGAACAAAGCTAGGCAGAAGTAATAATTTCATTATCTCAACAGTTTACGAATTTCGAGATCACCCAAAAACTCCATCGTTACGTAGGTTTTTAATACGTTTTGTGTCATAGCCTAAGAGATCAGCTAAAACTTCTTCCGTGTTCTCTCCCACTGTGGGTGCTTTGGAAGGAGTTGCAGTTTCTTCACCAATAATCTTTACCGGTAAAGGAAGCTGTTCAGCTCCTAAATCTTCAATTGAGTAAAAGGGTAGGCGATGTTTAAATTGGGGATCGTTGGGAGCAGTTTTTGCATTATAAACAGGAGCAATAGGGGTGTTCTCATCTTCACTAAATTGAATCCATTCACTACTGCTTTTTCCTTTAAAGATTGCTTTAAGTTCATGTTGAAGTTCAATATTGCCTTTAGCATGATCGGCGTATTGAGAGCCAGGCCATTTTTCAAACAGATCAGAACGACCTACTCCATTGCAAAAATTTTTCCAAAATGCTTGTTCGGAAGCCATAAATAAAACATAACCATCACTAGATTCATATATTTGGTAACGGACACCTTCCCACATTCCCGCTAGCCCTGGTGGCCGACGTTCATAATCATCAGACGGATTTCCTGTAACTTCTTTTTCTGAACGTTCATATGCTTTCCATGTCTCAATCCGATACCAATCCATGTATGCCGCTGCATCTGATTGGGCAAGTTCCATTTGGCACCCGACACCAGTTTCTCTTGCACGAGTAATACCAGCTAGCAAAGCAAATGCTCCAAGCATCGGGCCAACATTAATTCCAACGTTTGGCATATCTCTAGGGATACGAGTGAAACCTAACTCATCAATTTCTGGAGTAATTAATCCAGCCCAGGTGTCATAAGCAATTCCATGGCTTGGCATATTTTGGTAAGGACCTGAGGATCCATAACCCGATAAAGTACAGAAAACTATTTTTGGATTTATTTTTTGTAATTCTTCATATCCAAGCCCAAGTTTTTTTAAAGCACCAGGGCGCATAGCTTCTACGACGGCATCTGCTTTTTTAACAAGCTCCTTATAAATAGATTTTCCATCTTCTGTTTTAAGATTCAATGCAACACTTTTTTTCCCACGATGAGTGTGTAAATGAAGGAGAGAAACACCATCAATTATTGGCCAAGTCATCTGCCGAATATAGTCACCTTGAGGTGGCTCAACTTTTATTACGTCTGCGCCAAGATCTGAAAAAAAAGTTGAAATTAAACCAGGGCCCAACAAAGAACTTTCGATTATTCGAACACCTGACAATAATGGCGTACCACTCATCTGATCACTCCTTCAGACTATTCTATGTGTGAAGCTTATGAGCTTCGCTATTTATTTCCATTATCATAATTAGAGGATAATTAAATTTGCTAAACAAGATCTTGATAAAGACAATGGCATGATACGCGAATTGTATTCCAGAGATATTGAAGGTGTCTTAAAACTCAATAACGAATCCGTTCCGGCTGTGAATAAATTAGTAACAAGTGACCTTGAAAATATTCTTTCAATGTCGAAAAAATCTTGGGGTATTGAGGTAGGAGAAAATATTGTCGCTGCTTTAATTACATTAGAGTCAGGGGAGCAATACCATAGCGACAATTACATCTGGCTTGAAACACAATTCAATAACTTCTGCTATGTCGATAGAATTATGGTTGATGTTCATGCAAAACGTAATGGCTACGGTAAGAAACTCTATGCAACTCTTGAATCATACGCTAAAGAAATGGGTATAGAAGTTCTCCTTTGCGAAGTCAATGTTGAACCCCCAAATCCTCAGTCTTTAGCGTTTCACACTGACCTCGGATGGAAGCCATTTCATGACCGAGAACATGAACCAGGGAAAAAAGTCCGCTATTTCAAAAAACCCATATCCGCAGGTTAAAGGCTTTTAAAACTACTAGAAATGCTTAGAGGGGGATCTAGGAATCCGCACAGATAGCGTTAAGGTATGTCTCTTCTTGAAAATAGCGCTAAACAACAGACCAAAACATCATCTTTTGGTGTCACAAAAAGAGAAAATCACAATTCAGATGATTTCTATAAACGATTTCCCCCTATTAAACAAGACAAGGATTCTCAACCTTCACCACCTTTGACGTTGAACAAATTAGTAGTCGGGGATTCCCGTAACATGAGCATTATTAATTCTGATTCCGTAGCGCTTGTTGTAACCTCACCACCATATTTTGCAGGAAAAGAATATGAATTAGATCTAGGAGAGAATGGTATTCCTGCGAGTTATGTGGAATATTTACGCATGCTTAAAGATGTTTTTGCTGAATGTTGGAGAGTTCTTGAACCTGGTGGCCGAATTGCAGTGAATGTAGCAAACCTTGGACGCAAGCCATACCGTTCATTAAGTTCAGACATAACACGTATTTTGCAAGACGATATAGGATTTCTCCTTCGCGGTGAAATTATATGGATAAAAGCAGAGGGAGCTTCAGGGAGTTGCGCATGGGGATCATTCCAGTCGGCATCAAACCCTGTTCTCCGTGATGTCACAGAGCGAGTAATTGTTGCAAGCAAACTCCGACTTGATAGAGCGATTCCAAGAAAAAAACGTAAAGAAATAGGGTTACCACATCTTGACACAATAAATAAAGAAGATTTTCTATCTTGGACATTAGATACTTGGCGTATACAACCAGAATCTGCGAAAAGAGTAGGACACCCTGCACCATTTCCAGTGGAATTACCAAGACGTCTTATTGAACTCTATTCATATAAGGGAGATGTAATACTAGATCCTTTTTGTGGAGCTGGAACAACCGCAATTGCTGCGAAAAAAGCAGGACGTCACTACCTAGGCTTTGATACGGACAAAAATTACATTGAACTTGCAAACAAACGGTTGGCTTCGTTGTAGGTAAGCAAGATAATTAAATCCAACCAACGACACGTTTTACTAGAACATCAACAAACGTTTCATCACTATCTTGTAGCTCTGTATCAAAAGCGTCCCTTCCCCCCACAAGTCGGTGTGCAAGTAACAATTTCGTTACCTGAACATCTTCTAATAACAAATCATACGGATAATCACTTACCCCCTCTGAACACAAAACATTGTGGTAATGACGCAATAAAGTATCTTCTTCAACTTTATGTTCCGGATTAAGCGCAGTCGTAATGAAGTAAGCTACGTCCCAACCAGGTCGTCCTTTTGAAAGGATTTGATAATCTATTACAACAATGCTCCCATCAGGACGGTACAGGATGTTATCCAAACGGTAGTCGCCGTGAAGAAGCGTCCATGGAGGTTCTCCTAAAGGCTTAAGCAATTCTGGAATCTCTTTTTGTGCTTGATCAAGTATGTGGAGCTTTTCCTCACCTATGAGAGTTCCAAAACGACTAACAAACTCTGCTCTATTTCGGAGATAACTAGCTTTCCATACTTTCGGAAGTCGATCCAATGACCATATTCTTGGAGAGATCTCTATAGAAGAATCCCTTAACCAGTGATGCGCATGGAATTTAGCTAATGAATCTAATGCAAGTAACGCATCATTAAGCGAACCACCAGCTACTTGACTTGGCGGGCGGGCGTCATCTATATCTTCAAGGACAAGAATATAGCGTCTTAGCTTTGGGTTTTTCCCAGCTAATTGTAAGAACTTTACAGTTAACCAATTCACTCCTTTCGGTGGCAAATAAGTAAAAAGAAATTCAATAACTTTTTCTAACCAAGGTGTCGGGTCGTCATCCATAGCTGCGAAATACGCAATAGGCATAGGAAGCCCCATATCATCCCCAAGTTTGCTGTAGGCAATAACTTCACGTTCGTAGAGCTGCAACCCTTCTCCCAATCCTCTATTCGCTGGGATTTTTGAAGGAACCTTCACTATCACAGATATAGGTAAATCTTCCCGAGAAGCATCCCATTGAAGGAAACATCTATAAACCTCACCAACAAAACCTATACCAGTACCAATGACATCTTGATCTACATGAAGAACAGCAGCACCATATTGTGGTTGAAGAATTTCAGTAAACCATTCAGCCGTGAAATCTTCACCATTTTGTGGAATAGATAATTTTGGTTTCTTTCCCATGTCCCCACCAACTACAGTCGTTTTAAGACTGCCAGAAATGGAAGAAATAGACAAAAGCAACGGTAAAGGCAATTTTGGAAACCCCTGAAGATAAACCAGTTATTGGAACACTTAATGAAGGGTCATTGCACTCAGCAATGAAAATACTTTACACAGAACCAGGGGACCAACTTGAGGTTCCTATTGATGGTTACGTGGTTGATATTTGGAGAAATACTCAAAAAGAAAATGTAATTATTGAAATTCAAACATCATCTTTTGGTTCCATGAGAAAGAAACTTGAATCATTATTACAAAATTATAAAATTAAAGTTGTATACCCGATAGCAATAGAAACGCAACTACGAAAATCAGGAAATAAATTAAGAAAATCTCCTAAAAAAGGTTCAATTTATAACATTTTTAATGAACTAGTATCGATCACTGGATTATTGAAAGAACCAAACTTGAGTTTTGAAGTTGTTCTCACAACAGTCACAAAAATTCAAGAATATGATCCGAAGCTTAGAAGGAACCGTGGCGGATATAGGACAGTAAATACAGCATTGAAAGAAGTTCATTCAACTCAACACTTTCATGGAATAAAAGATTTCACGCGATTACTACCCTCTGATCTTCCAAATGTTTTCACAACGGCTGATATTGCCGAATCTGCCCAAGTAACTCGACAAATTGCACAACAAATGGCGTACTGTTTTAGAAAAACGAACATAATAGAGGAAATTGGAAGCACTCGACTCGGCAAAGAATATAAATATTGTTGAATTACAATTTTTCTAATATTAGTCGAGCCTCTATATCAGCAACATGGTTAAATATGCGGGTAACGTACGTTTCTGCCATAGCAGCCCCTCGTTCATTACCTGTATCGAATGAAGCTATAAGAGACATAGCGCCAACAATGTAATAAAGAACTGCTTGACGGTAATGCAAAACAGCGTCTTCAAATGCGTAATCCACACCGTTCGCAGCAAGTGCTTTAATCCAATGTTCAATATACAACTCCCAATTGGCTGCAGCGATGCCCTGAGGAACACTATTCCCGACTAAATACGCAATATCATTTATGCCTCTTCCCCGGAGACAAAGTTGAAAATCAATGAAAGCTACATCCTGTTCATCTGATTTAGAAAAAAATAAGTTATCCAAACGAGTATCGGCATGGGAGAAAGTATGGGGACCGCCAGCAAACAACAGCATTAACTGTTCAAACTTTGGCTCTAAAAGTTGAGCGACTTCAATGCTTTCTGCCGGAACTTTAGAATCCCATTCGTTTACTAGAACTGGAAGTCCAGCCCTATAAATTTCAGGGACTGCTTCCATGTATGCCGGATCATCAGGATTTGGTAACCAATCAAGTACGTGAAGGTTAGGACTGTCCCACCATTCAGCATGGAATCCAGCCAAAATATCAATCGCACTTAAAACTTGTTCATGTGTCGCTCCCTTAACTTGATCTCCTACAACATAGTCGTTTGAGAGATTTTCAATTAAAAGAACGAAACGACCATCATCTCCCATAAATGAGTAAAAACATTGGGGAACACGTAGAGAAGAGGAAGAAGCGACTGTTTGATAGAAAGCGACTTCTCGCGCATATATTCCCAATGCTTGGGCAACTGCAAGATTCTCTGGTTCTATACAAGGAAGTTTTACCACTAATGAATCGGGTGCTTGTCCCTGGTTTACATAAGACACTGTGAGAAGACCGATTTCGCCAAAAATTCCTGTTCCTTCTCCAATATTTTCACATTCAATAGATTTAATTACTACATCCTGAAACCGATCAGATGAATGAAATGCTTGTTCAAGCCATGCACTAGTTACGTGTGATAGATCCAGCGGTATTTCCATAACAAGATTCCTTTCCTTACATACTGTTCCAGTGGCCTACTAAAAAATCAAAACTAGGTTTACATTACCGTTATAACTAAACCGCTGACCCCTAGCAGAAGGTACGCTAAAGAAAAGATCAATGAGTCAATCGTGGTAATTATAAATAAAATCCAACAATATTTTGAGAATAGAAAACTTTCATCGAATCCTTTAGTCGCTGAACTTCAGAGGGCGCTATCACGAGACCGTGTTCTAGAAGAGGAGGAAGACAGGCTTTTACATTCAAAAGATGAATCAGTTTTTGAAGGAGGATTAGCAGGGCCAGTTTGCTTTCCAAGAACGACAGAAGAAGTGCAAGCCATTATGCGCATTGCGCAACTATTTGAGCATCCGGTGATTCCACGTGGAGCTGGAAGTGGATTAGCAGGAGGAGCGGTTCCTTTAGGCGCTCCAATAGTTGTAGCGATGACAGAAATGAACAAAATAAATGAAGTTGATATAGATAATAGAATCGCATGGGTAGAACCAGGAGTTATTAACTTTGAGTTAAGTGAGTACTTGAGGCCAATGGGGTTTCATTATGCTCCTGACCCATCGAGTCAACAAATATGCACTATTGGTGGAAATGTAGCAAACAACTCGGGAGGCCCGCATTGTCTTGCAGATGGGGTAACCGATAGTCATGTTGTAGCCATAGAGGTTGTTCTCCCAGATGGCGAGTTAGGCCAATTTGGAGGAATTGACTCAGAACCTAGAGGACTAGACCTGAGAGGCGCATTTATTGGAAGTGAAGGAACTTTAGGAATAACAACAAAAATAGCGGTTCGACTCACACCGAACCCTGAAGAAGTACAAACTATTTTGATTTCCTTCGCTACTATGCGCAAAGCAGCAGAAACAGTCAGCGCAGTTATCGCGAATGGAATTGTTCCAGCGGCGATGGAAGCGATGGACCAAAAGACTATAGAAGTAATTGAAAAACATATACCTGCGGGCTATCCCACCGATGTTGGAGCGGTACTACTTGTGGAAGTAGAAGGTTTGCCTGATGGGGTAGAAAATGATGCTTTACAGATTTGTGAAATTGCTGAGGCTCACGAAGCTTTAGATATAAAACTTGCTCAAAATTCTTGGCAGAGAGAAGCACTATGGAAAGGGAGAAAGTCAGCGTTTGGAGCTAGTACGTATCTAGCCCCTAACTATTATTTGCATGACACTGTTGTTCCTCGCTCACAACTCGCAAATGTTCTTGACAAGGTAAATGAATTAGCTGCGGCAAATGAGTTAACAGTGATGAATGTCTTTCATGCTGGTGATGGAAATCTACACCCCCTAATTTTGTTTGATGCTGAAGAAGAAGGAACATTGGAACGCGTTCATGCCGTTGGAGCTGAAATTGTAAAGATTTCTCTAGAAGCTGGAGGAGTACTCTCCGGAGAACATGGAATAGGAATAGAGAAACAAGAATTTATGAGTGAATTGTTCACGGATGAAGATTTAAGGCATCAAAATAAACTTCGATACGCATTTGATCCACAATGTCGGATAAACCCAGGAAAAATCTTACCAATTGGACATTCATGTGCCGATATTCAGACACTGCATAAACCACCTGAAGGAATATGGGTATAACAATGAAGACACCTTTTGATTCGTTAATAAAAGAATTTGTAAAAGAAGTGGGATCTACCGGTCCGGTAGCTATTGAAGGTGGAAAAACACGATGGAATCTACATGGGTTACCTACCGCAGAGACGAATATTATTCGTGCCCCAAGTGGCATCATCACCCATACGCCTGAAGAGATGATCGTAAAAGTTCGAGCTGGAACAACAGTGATGGAACTCCATAAGGATCTTAAAAAAAATGGGCAGCGAACTAGCCTACCGGAAAGGGGAGGAACGGTTGGGGGCGCAATCGCCGTTGGGGAAAATCATTTAAATATGTTAGGTAGAGGCCGAGTTAGAGATGCCGTATTACAAATAAGATACATCTCTGCTGAAGGAGAGATCATTACGTGCGGGGCACCAGTAGTCAAAAATGTTAGTGGGTTCAGCCTGCATAAATTGATGGTTGGTTCTTTAGGAACGTTAGGAGTCATTGCAGAGGTCACACTCCGCACAAATCCAATTCCAGACATGAGTACATGGGTTACGGCATCATCAAAAACCCCGCAAGATATTTTTAATGCACTTTATAAACCATCAGCTGTTCTATGGGATGGAGAAACAATATGGGTTCATTTAGAAGGACATGTTTCTGATATCGAAAATCAAAGAAAGACTTTACTTAATCTTGGTAACTTTGAAGCGGTAGAGGATGCTCCTGGGCTCCCACGATACCGATGGTCAATGAAACCATCTGATTTAGTTCAAATAAATCGGCAAGAAACTGGTAACTTTGTAGCTTCAATAGGAGTAGGAACGCTTTGGGCAGATCGGCCTCAACCTCGTAAGCCTGTTGATCAAGTTTCGGAAAAAATAACGAAAGAATTAAAACATCAATTTGATCCACATGGCAGATTAAATCCGGGCAGGACTTTTTTATAGTTCCCACTTCGTATCGGAGAAAGCAGTTTCTTTCTCCGATACGAAAACATAATTAAATAAGAGATATCCTTTGGGTAGGGAAGATGACATAGAAGAAGGGGCAACAGAATGGGAAGTATAGGAACAGGTGAATTGATTATTATCTTGGCGATTCTGCTTGTTTTCTTCGGCGGGAAGAAGCTACCCGGATTAGCGCGCTCATTAGGAAAGGCTCAGAAGGAATTCAAAGAAGGCCAAAACGAAGACATTCAAGAAAACGAAGATAACGAGTAGATGCCAATTTCCTAATATTCAGCAATAATTCCACTATCAAGTAAAGCTGCAATTTCATTAGTGGAATAGCCGTGTTCTTCAAGTATCACATGCGTGTTTTGGCCAACATGATCAGCTGACCATTTAATATCAGGTTTAGTTACACCCCATCGAACAGGTGGACGAGCCATTTTCATCAAACCAGCATCAGGATGGTCCCATTCAACAATGGTTTCGTTATTAATAACCTGAGGATCATTGAAAACATCGTCAATACTATTTACTTGCGCAGCGGGAACTTCTTCAGCATGTAAACGAGACATAATGTCTGTTGTTGGAAAATTTAAAAAAGCATTATGGATAAGCGCTCCCAATGCTTCAAAATTGTCAGGAACCATTCGATCTTTTACTGTTTTAAACCGTTCATCATCAATCCATTCAGGATGATCCAGAGCTCTTGATAATCCATTGAATTCCTTGTCAGATGCAACAAAATAAACTAAATGACCGTCTTTTGTTTGCTGTAAGCGGTAAATCTGATAGATAAGAGGGCCAGGTTCAACTGCATCTCCCCATAATGTATGACCCATAAAAACATCGGGCCATAACCAATAAAGCGCTGCGTCAAGCATAGGAATTTCAATGTGCTGTCCTGATGATTTGCCGGATGCTCGGGCAAAAAGAGCTGCCGTGATTGCATTAGATGCAGTTAAGGCCGTTGTCTTATCGCAAATTATTGTCCTAATTAGATCAGGAATTGGAATATCGGGACTTTGTTGAATTGAAACAACCCCTGACACTGATTGGACAATCGGGTCATAGACTCGCCAATCGTGATAAGGCCCATCTGGTCCAAATCCTGAAATTGATACATAAATAAGGTCAGGATTTATTTCCAAAAGAGTTCCGGGCCCGATTCCCATACGGTCTACGGCTCCAGGTCGAAAATTTTGAACTATGACATCAGCGGTTTCAACCATTTTTTTCAATACGTCAACGCCTTCTTTTTTAGAAAGGTCAAGTGCTATTGAACGCTTACCTCTATTCGAGGAAGCGTACATTGCAGAAATATCCCCAACACGAAATCCACCTATTCTCGTTATATCTCCCATACCTATGGGTTCTATTTTGATAACATCTGCGCCTTGGTCTCCGAGAACCTGACACGCCATAGGCCCGGAAATGACCGCAGAGATATCAATTACTTTAATTCCATCTAAAGGGCCCGACATAAAAATCCCTCCTTGCAGAAGGAGATTAGTAGATGATTAGGTAAGAGTCACCTTTGGAGTTTAAGCCCCTATGTTTAGAAGGAATTGTTGTATTGCTTCTCCTACAACTTCAGGTTTCTTACTATGGACTGAATGTCCTGCATCTTCAACCACTAAAGACGTTTTCACGTTTAGGTATTTTTCAAAAACTGCCATGGAAGCAGCGAATCTTTTGTCATATTCACCAACGATTACTAGCGTTGGAACCTTGATTTCGCTTAGCGAATCAATAACCCAAGAGTCAACATGGAGAGCAGCGCCTTCAGAACCTTCAGGTATATCCATTTTCTTTGCTCCCTCAGTAACAGATAAATTCCATTGTTCACGAGTTTCTTTTTTTCGGAACCCAGGTCCTGCTGCTACAAGAATCAATCCTTGGACCTCTTCGGGGTATTTCAGACAATATGCGAGAGAAAGATAACCACCTAGAGAATGTCCAGCTAGTACTACTTTGTCAGTTGTGTCGGGAATAATTGTTTTAAGGTCACCTAACGTGTGATCACGAGTGTATTGCCCTGGGGGTGGGGCTTCTGAATTACCATGACCTCGAATACTCCATGAAACACTTCGAACTTTAGGGCCAAGGTAGCTGATTACTCCATCCCAAGCATTTCTGTTATCTGCCCATCCGTGAGTGAAAATAATTGTTGGCCCTTGTCCGGAATCTTCAACGTCTAGAAAAATAGAACCATTTTCTGAATTCATAATTAACAGAGTTTAGATCAAGAAACCTTTAAGGTGAAAACTGAAAGAAATCAGCTTAGGTCATAGTCAGCAGGGTCAATTTCACGAGTTTGCTGCCAATACTCCAGTAAAGAAAACGGCCAATTTTGTGCAGTGCGACCGCTAGCATTTTTATACCAACTATTCACATCTGATAAACCCCAAGCCATCTGACGGTTTCCTTCGTCTATACGTTCGTTATATGAATCGTGAACTTCTTGTTTTACGTCCATAGAAGTGAGATCATTCTCCAATAAATGTTGTATACAGCGAGTTATGTAATGCACTTCACATTCTGAGAAATAAATAATGCTTCCATTGATCACAATATTTGTATTAGGTCCATACAGAAAATAAAAGTTAGGAAACCCCGGTGAAACGATTCCTAAGTATGCGCGAGCATCTCCATCCCATTTGTCGTGAAGGTTAATGCCGTCTTTTCCTACTATTTTCATAGGAGTTAAAAATTCAGATGCTTTGAAACCAGTTCCGTAAATTATGGCATCAAAAGGATATTCTTCGTCAGCATCGGTTGTGATTCCATTTTTTGATATCAATTGAATTTGTTCTGTACATAATGTTACGTCGTCCCGATGAAGTGTTTTTGACCATAGTCCATCATCTATGACGAATCGTTTTGCCCCCATTGTGTAGTCAGGCATGACTTTTTCTAATAAATCGGGCCTGTCTGAAAATTCGCTTTGAAGATAAAGACGGAGAAGTGCGCCAAGTTCGTGATTGGCAGAACTTATAGAATTATCACCTGGATTCTCCCAATCTGGGTCAAGTTCAAGTCGGGGGAGCAACCCTTCATGGCTTCTCCAGAAAAGATGCAAACGGAACCAGTTATGATAATAAGGAATATGGTTAAAACACCAAAGAAGGCTTTCTGGAAGTTCTCTCTGATACTGAGGTCTTGGCATTAGCCAATTAGGTGTTCTTTGAAAAATAGTAGTGTGGTTTGCTTTTTCAACTACATGAGGGATGAATTGAATGGCGCTACACCCTGTTCCGATAACCGCCACATTCTTTCCTGAAAGATCATAATTATGATCCCATCGAGCAGAATGCCACGAATTTCCCTCAAATGATTCTCTACCTGAAATACTTGGGTAAGAGGGTTGGTTTAGCTGTCCAACAGCACTAATCACGCTTTGGAAGGAAATTGTTTCTTCTCCTTTAGCTGATGAAAGATCTAAAGCCCAAGTTTGGGTGCTTTCATCCCAAACAGCAGATGAGACCTCAGTTTCAAACCGGATGTTGTCACGAATTTCAAAGATGTCAGCGCAGTCATTGAAATATTGCAATAAGACATTCTGTGTGGAGTGGAAATGCGGCCAATCATGTTTTTGCATAAATGAATAACAGTAAACATGATTTGATACGTCAACTCTGCAACCCGGATACGTGTTTTCTAACCATGTTCCGCCGATGCCACTATTTTTTTCAAATAGTACAAAACTTACGCCAGCTTGTTTCAATCTGTAAGCAGCAAGAATTCCCGACATTCCTGCGCCAATAATTGCTACCGTAAAATTTCTTTCCGAATCAATTTCATTCTTACTCCAATCAGGAGAGCGTAGATCTACGTTTTCAGGTGAAAGTTCTTCTTTTAGCATTTGTAAATAAGATCCATTTAAATGCGTTCCACATGCCCAAGACATTATTTTTCTTAAATCATCTTCACCAACATTCGTTTTCTTAGAACTTTGATCACGTAGACGTTGCAATGCATTCAAAGCGATACGCCGAATTTCTTCTTGTTCTTCATTCGTTAAACCCCCTTGTTCTTCAAGTGTCTTTGCAGGATCTAAGGAAAAATTAGTAGGAAGAATAGATAAATCGTTAAGAGCGAACGCTAATGAAGGGAGCAAAGGAGGCAGTTCAATTCCTGGATCTGAAAGCAGTTTTTGTAACTGTTCATCATTTTCAATGATTGTTGAAATAGAAGGTGTGAAGCTCATATAAATTCCTTAAGAAGAGACTAATCTTCTGATCCAACATCATCCACTTGACATATTTTTGTGGATTATTTTCTTTTGGTTGGGAAGCAAACTTATTTTTCATGACTGGATTTAGTATGGAATAATAGAAAGGGGGATTGAATGGGACAGGCAATCCAAACTCTTACACCAAAAATAAATAGAGTTATTGATTGGATTCATAGACAGAGTCGAGCAACAACTGTGTCTGTGAATTTACTTACATTTGGGTTGATATGGTTTGGATATTCAACGGTTCGTAGGGTCACTGCTGATTCCACCAAAATTGCATATGACAATGCGGTGAATTTAGTTAAATTCCAAGATTGGCTTGGCTTCCCAAGTGAAGCTGATTTTCAGGAATACGTTATTGATTCGGAACTTCTCATCAAGATAGCGAACTGTTTTTATTTCGTGATGCATTTCCCGTCAATGATCGTTTTCTTATTGTGGGTAATGTTTAGAAAAATAGAATGGATGCCACAGGTTCGTGCATCATTATGTATAGCGACTTTTTCCGGTTTGATTATTCATTTAGCTTTTCCATTAATGCCCCCCAGGCTTCTTGGATCATATGGATTTATTGATACAGCAAAAGTTTTTGGACCTGACCCGTATTCTTTAGGCATCGCAAAAGCCGCAAATGAACTTGCAGCAATGCCATCACTCCATGTTGGATGGGCTTTACTCATCGCTATTGCCGCTATTCGAATTTTAAAATCACCAGCACGATGGCTGATCCTCTTACACCCGATTCTGACCACCATTGTTGTTGTTATCACCGCAAATCATTTTTGGTTAGACATTATCGTCGGCGCCATCCTTGCATATGGAGGATGGCTAATAGGGGTTAAGTACTGGCCGATTAAAACATTTAGTCGAGACCGAGAAGAGTTACATCAGAAAGTAGTAGAAGAATCTGTATTGATTGAACCTATTTCTGAATGAAGCCTAGATGCCCATATCGTGATGGGGCGGGCATAAAAAGCTAGAAATAGCATCGGCTCTACGATGAAGTAAATCAACGGTGTCTTCTAAATCTCGACCTATTATGTATCGTCTTTCGCTCACTGCTTGAACTACGAATTCACCCATTTCGTCAAGATCAGCTACTTTCACGTCACGCCCAGCTTTTTCCAGCAAATTTTTTAACTCTTCAAAACTCATGGACTTTCTTCCTGTTCCTCCCCGAATTCGTTCAAGTTCTTTAGGCCTGTTCCGTTGTGAGGTGAATAATCCGGTATTCATTAGTCCACCAGACGGGTAGAACACTGAAGCCCCCATATTTTCGGTTTCATCAAGCAGTTGATGATTAAGGGCTTCGGTGAAGCAACTAACAGCAGCCTTGCTGGAAGCATAAACTGATGCCATAGGAACAGGAGCGAATCCGCCATCACCAGATGATGTATTAATAACGTGGCCGGGTTCTCCTGAAGCGATCATCTTTGGAACGAATGAAATCACACCATGCGCTGGACCGAAAACGTTGACGCTAAAGCACCACTTCCAATCATTCGGTTCGTTCTGCCAAGCTTTTCCACCTCCGCCTGAACCTACTCCAGCGTTATTAAAGAGAATATTGCACTTACCGTAAGTATCAAAAACATAATTAGATAGAGCTTCAACAGATTCTTCATTCGCAACATCTGTCACATATCCATCAACAGGTCCAAGGTCAGAAAATGCTTTAACAGTTTCAGTAATTGGTGTTTCTTCAATATCTGCGATTATTACTGTTCCCCCATTGTTAAGAAGTGCTTTTACTATTCCTTTTCCAATGCCGCTTGCCCCACCTGTGACCACAGCAACTGATCCTTCAATTGAAATATTTTCAGCCATTAAACTACTTCCTGTACTTGATTTAGTGGATTCATCCCTGGACAACCTTTCGCTGTTTCCGGAATGTCAGCATATGAAATAGGCGAGGAAACTTCTTCTTTCGTCGGACAGTATTTTTCAGCTAAAGGCTTTAATGCTTCAAGATCAAATCCGTATACTCTTGCGGAATTTGTTGTTAGCATTTTTGTTATATGACCGACACTTAGTTCAGAGAATGTTAAACGAAGATGCTCTTTTGTATGGGGGTGGGAACCCTCAATGTGGGGATAGTCAGACCCCCAAAGAATATTATCAACTCCGATCTCTGGACATAGTGGAGCTTCAGTTGGGCGGAGGAAACTTGCTCCGACATGGCATTGACGTAACCAGTATTCACTGGGCTTTAAACTAAGATGTTCAACTGCCATTCCACCAAAAATTGATTCTGAACCGTATTTAGAATATTTCATGCGGTGATAGAACGAATCTAATCTTTCTAGTGTCTCCGGAACCCAAGCGGTTCCAGTTTCAGTGTTTATCCAACGGAGGTTTGGATATCTTTCAAAAACTCCTGAAAAAATAAGGTGCCATAATGCGCGTTGAGACCACCAAGAAACTTCAAGCATGAAAACAGCTAACGAAGAAGGGAAATGATTTCCAAAATTTGGGGTTGCGCCACCTGCGTGGTGGTTTAGAGTCATATTGTTTGCAGCTGCAGCCGCCCAAATTGGTTCATATGAAGCAGAATAAAGTGGTTCAAATGGTGAATCGGGTGGTGCACCGGGGACAAGTATTCCTCCACGCAAACCGTTTTCTGCAGCCCATTCAATTTCTTTTACAGAACCTTCTACATCCCCCAGAAATATTTGGGCAATACCTGCACGCTGAATAGGAGCTTGGTCCACAAAATCTTTCAACCATCGGTTATGGGCACGTAACCCAGCCCAGCGGTGATCAAAGTTATCGCTGTATGGAGGAGCTTCAAATTGTGTTGCTGCTTGGGGTGCAAATGGAGGTTGCGTATTTGGAAAGAGAACAAATCCAACCACGCCATCTTCTTGTTGATCTTTAAGCCTTCTTTCAGATGAAAAGTTTTTATTTGCATCAAGCACTGGGTCTCCGTCAACACCGACATTTCGAGTTGAGCGGCCCCTACCAGCAAATAGAGATTCTTGTTTTAAAGCTGCTTCTTCACTAGCGGCAGCCCATTCCTCAAAATCATTATGGTATTTCTTTTCAAGATAAGGTTTATAACCTCGTAAATCCGCTCCACAGTGGCTATCCGCTGAAATCACTATGTGATGATCGGATTCAGGAAGTTTAATAGTCATAGCTGTGCCCTTTTATTTGTAATTTGAGATTTTCTTTTCAAGTTCATAGACCGCTTTCGGATCCACTCCATTCGATGCCGTATTCGTCAAACCACCATCGCCCTTCTCTTTTCGCTGTTTCGCTTGTGCGTAAATTCGGGTCTTGGTTGAGTTTCTCTGGGGTAGGCCCAACACGATTAGCTACCTCTGTCAATCCGTCAACATCCAAGTCGTAACATTCAATGGCGTTAAGCCCCAGCAGACGTCGAGTATCCTCAATAGATACATCTTGGAAATCATTTTCTAAACGATGAACCGTATTTGGCCATGAACCTTCAGGGTGGGGGTAATCTGTTCCCCACATCAATGCGTCAATACCATTTCTTTGACGTTCACGTATTTCGTATCGGCTCATAGTAGATGCGCCAATAAAAACGCTTTCTCCGAAGTATTGTGAAGGAAGTTTTGTTAATAACCCTTTCATGCGGCTACTCATTTTTTTGATTTTCCAACTCGCTCCGAAATTTACGTCAGCTTTCCATAGAAGGTCACCGACCCACCAACTACCACATTCAACGACACAGTATTTAAGTCCAGGGAATTTATCGAATTTTCCGCTGAACAGTAACTGCCATAGTGCTCTATGTGTCCAGAAAGCGACTTCGGAAACGTACATGGCAATATTTTCCCCATAACTAGGGAAGTCTGCTTCTCCTGAATGCGTATGAATTACCAAACCAGCTTCAGCACAAGCGGCCCAAAATTTATCATAGTGATCTGTTCCATAAGGGGCAGCGTCATGCCAAAGAGTCGGTATCATCACTCCCTTTATGCCTGGCTTTCCAGCTAAATTTTCAACTTCTTTGACTGCTTCATCAACGTCATGTGTTATCGGAAGTAAAGCAACTCCAGCTCTTCGCGCTGGGCTTGTAGCACAAAATTCTTCAAGCCATCGGTTATGAGCTCTCGCTCCAGCAAATGCAAGACGGGGATCAGTTATTTGTCCAGCTGCTAGACCGGCCCCAAAAGGAGGGGATTCCATTCCAGTGACAGCATCTCCGTCAGCAAAAATAATTTCCCCAGATATCCCATCGGCGTCTAGTGTCTTATCTCTTATCGTAGGGTCGTAGGCGCCTCGAAGTCCTTCAGCATTTTGGCCTTCCCATTCAGCGACGTACTCTCCGTTAATTTCTTCTGTTAGTCGTCTGTGCTCATGCCGCTCTGCTACATAATCATCAAATTCAGCATGTACGGATGATTCCAAATACGGCCGATATTCCTCGCATTGGAGTCCAGCATGGGAATCAGAAGAAACAATAATGTATGGATCGTTTGAAAGATTTAGGTTGCTAGACATATATTTTCCTCCAATTATGAAATTAATGGGATTCATTAATTAATATGTAGTAAAACTTTAGTCCCAACAGAACAAAAATGAAATTCTCTTCAAAGCAAAATTTACGCGAATAGAAATTTTAGAAATTCTGATTTACTATGGATTTGAAGAAGGAGATAAATGAGCCTCGAAAATATTGATCTACTTGATGCTGATCGATTTGTTCGAATGGAACACCATGAAATGCTCAAATCTCTTCGTGAACAAGCGCCTCTCTACTGGCATGTTGACCCTGCAGGTGGTGGCTTCTGGAATGTTGTGAGACATGCTGATGTACAAATGGTTAATCGTGACAATGAACTCTACTCAAGCGAGATAGGTGGGATAAGCATACCTAACCCTGGAGAACGAGTTGAAGAAGGCGGATTTGTTGACCAACGCGGACTCAATATGCTGTATACAGATCCGCCGAAACACACAAGATACCGAAGATTGGTTAGTAAGGGATTCACGCCACGCATGATTCGCTTATTAGAACAATTCCTTGCCCATAGAGCGACGTTAATTGTGGACAATATCATTGGGAAAGGTGAGGCTGATTTTGTAGAGGATATTGCCGCCGAACTACCCCTTCAAGCAATAGCTGAAATCATGGGAGTCCCACAAAAAGACCGTCACCTGCTTTTTAAATGGTCTAATGATCTCATAGGCGTAGACGATCCAGAATATGAAGGAGACCCAGGTGAAGCAGCTATGGAGTTATACGCCTACGCTCATAAACTCGCCGCAGATCGAGGAATTGATCCACAAGATGACATTATTACCAAACTAGTAAATGCTGAAATTGATGGAGACCGGTTAACGGAACTTGAAATTGATGTATTTATGTTATTGCTATCAGTCGCAGGGAATGAAACAACAAGAAACGCGACAGCTCATGGGATGCATGCACTTTTGACTAACCCTGACCAGTTTACGTTATTGAAATCAGATGTTGAAAAACATTTAGATACTGCCGTTGATGAAATCATCCGATGGGCAAGCCCCGTGCTGCATTTTCGGAGGACAACGACAGAACCAACGCAACTCCTTGGACAAGAAATTGAGAAAGGAAGCAGAGTTGTTATGTGGTATATCTCTGCTAACCGTGACGAAGACGTGTTTACAGATCCATTTGTGTTTGACATAACCCGCACACCAAATGACCACATAGCATTTGGCGGAGGAGGAGCGCATTATTGTCTCGGCGCTAATCTCGCACGTGCAGAACTCAGATTGATTTTTAAAGAAATAGCGTTACGTATGCCAGATATGAAAATGGAAGGCGAACCGGAACGATTACGATCAAATTTCATTGGCGGCATTAAACACCTTCCAGTCAGTTGGACTCCAGGACCGAGAGTTGACCCGCCACCCTATGAGAGAGAAACCCGTCTCATTAAGTAAAGCTGGACATCTTCATGGACGAAACGGAATTTCCAACTGAATTTTTGAGTGTTATGGCAAGAATGGGGGCTAGACCAGATCTTGAAGACCCATCAAAAGGACAGCTTCAGGTTAATGATCACCTTTGTTCAAATGAAATCATACGAGTCGCTCCACTGATGTTGCTAGCTGACACCGTTGTTGGCATGCGCTTAGAATCTTTTATAGAAGACTGGACGTTCACCACTGATTTCTCATTTCGAAGAGGACAATTAGTTCCTTCAAAAAATATTGAAGCGAAAAGTACGGTTCTACGGCACGGAAAAAAACTCCTCGTTGAGGAACTTGATTACGTAAATGAGAAAGGAATACACGTCGGCCATGCACAAATTACTTTTATTCGAACACCATTACGTGAAGGGGAAGTAAAGCCTGACGTAAGAAAAGTTCGTGATCGAATGGGTCGCATGCAAGTTCCCGTCTTAAATCAAACAATTGAAGAATTAGCAGGAATAACGATTGAAGACGCTACGACTGGACGTGTTTCAATGACTCCCCAAGAAGCTGTTCGAAGACCTGGAGGGTTTGTTCAGGGAGCAATCATGACACTTATTGGTGAAATAAGTGCACAAAGTTATGCAGAAGCTCACCTTGGCACGCCCTGTATTATTATTGGACTTGACGTCAGGTACCTCATTGGTGGAAGGGTAGGGCCATTAACGACGTCAGCGGTTTGGATAGGCCCTCCTGAACGAGGATCTATTCAAGTCACACTTACTGATGAAGGGCATAATGTTACTTCATGTACGTTCCTTGCACAGATAGAACCTGCTTGAAAGTTACACCTTTTGTATGGGGCGTTCTCTTGTATGGCGCCAGACAAGCCATGCAAAAACAAATTGAAAAGGAAGACGGATGAAGTTCCGTACACGAACACCATCAGCATCAACAACTCTTTCTACTATTCCGGCAGCATTCTTCTCTGTGTCTACATCGTTGATAAACATATCTATGTTAGCTGGGTACACCAAGACCAAAAGAAGTAATAATGCCCATGCAGAATAACGTCTATATCGTTTAGTCATTAGTCCAAGACCTAAAATAATTTCTGCACCGCCAGATGTTAAGTTCGCGAAGGTGGGATATGGAAACCATGTTGGGACAATGGCTTCAAAAAATCCTTGATTCAGAAAATGATAAATACCTACCCATAAAAAAGCTGCACCAATGAGATAAGCCTCAATATCGAATCGCGTGATGCGTTTTTCTCTTAGGAATTTTTTTAACATGTTGAACTATCACCGTTTTTGTTAAATGAAAGAAAAATGCAACTGTCAGTAGTGCCAAAAATTGATTTTCTTTTACGTGCTACGAAATCATACAAAACATCTCTGAGTTGCTTAGGGATTAGGTAAATAAGGGATCCAATTATCCTGTATGGTAATTTCATCAACTGTAGACACTTGATAATTGCAGTTGAACGAACGTAAGGAACCCCGTCAATTAGAAGGTACATACTGTCTATTTTTTTCAAATCTTCCGGTAAATGAGAAATGAGTTCTACTCCAGTTTCACTGGCAAGGCCAAAGAATTGAAGACTACTGTCCGTATGTAAACGTGGGTATATAAAGACAGCAAACTTGTTACATAGCGTGCATTCTGCATCTAAAAGAACAACGGTTTTCGTGTGTGAAGTCATACCTTTTTATAGCAGTATTAGGCGTTTACGAGCCCACCGTCAATGACATAAGAAGCGCCTGTTATATACGCAGCTTCGTCAGAAGCGAGAAATGCTACAAGGCCAGCTATTTCTTCTGGTTCGCCATACCGGCCCAACGGAGTTCGTTCGCTCACAGCTTTCACATATTCTTCAGGGTTCTCTGGAATGGTTTGCTCTTCAATCGATCGCATCATTCGAGTATTGATAACTCCCGGGCAGACCGCATTTACCCGTATTCCCGCAGGAGCGAGTTCAATAGATGCTGTTTTGGTCATGCCAATAACAGCGTGCTTACTTGCCCCATATGCAACCATTGTTGGAGTTGCCATCAGACCGGCTCCCGAAGCCGTGTTGATGATCACACCCCCACCTGTTTGACGCATAGCATCAGCACTATGACGCATACCCAGCCACACACCCTTTACGTTAACTTCCATTACCTTGTCAAACATTTCTTCATCGTAATTTTCCAGCGGAGAAATTAAGCCCTCAATTCCAGCATTGTTGAAAAGCACGTCAATGCCACCGAATTCCGAAACTGTCTCATTGACGTAGGCCTCTACCTGAGTATTTTGCGTGACATCAGCTGCGATCGCTATTGCCTTCCCCCCACTCGATGAAATTTCGTTTAGTAAATCAGAAAGGTCATCTTTCAATAGATCTACGCAAGCGACATTCGCTCCTTCACTACTAAATCGAAGAGCTGCAGCGCGGCCGAAACCACCATTCGCTCCGGTTACTATGACATTTTTCCCTTCAAACCGCATTTTGACCCCCAAGTATCAACTTGAACTTACTGCGTAACGCTACATAGTCAATTTAGGAAATATTTTAAAGAAAGGATTTAGCAAAGTGAAAACCCTCGCACGAAGTGGTACGGCGAGGGCTTTCGTTTACAACGCACAAAGTTGAAGCTGCGCATTGTAAGTAAGAAGTTTATGTGGGCTTAGAGAGAATCCCTCGAAACTATCCAAAACATTGGAGAGAAAGAAATCAGTTTTATAGAATCTGCGTGTTACGCGTCAGCCGGTATCTTCACCGTGTAGGTATCTTGCCCACTCTTTAGCAGAGTCCCAGGAAGATTATCTGTCGGTTCATTATCTATCACAGTGGCAACACCGTTCACGAAAACTCTACGCATTCCCTTCACATCTGCGTAAAGTCTTCCTTCCCCTCCAGGCAGATCATTTAAAAGAATGACCTCTCCGGCATTAATTGTTTCTGGATCAAAAACAACGATATCGGCGAACCATCCTTCGCGAAGAATCCCACGCTCGCGCAACCCAAAGAGCTCAGCAGGAACCTGTGTGATGTGATGAATTGTTTCTTCAAGTGTTGTTAACGATTTCCCATGTAGAGAATCATGTAACCAACTTGTCGTGTAAGGGGCTCCAGACATACGGTCCAAATGGGCGCCAGCGTCAGAACCGCCAATCATGACATCGGGATGTTTCCAAGCCTCCGTGCGCATATGCCAGCTTGCAGGATCATCATCAGTTGGCCCTGGCCAGAGCACTGTTTGGAGATCATCTGCAAGCACAATATCTAATAAACAATAGAAATCACGGACACCGCTCTCCCTTGCTATCTCTCCAATAGTTCTCCCTTTCAATCCTTCATTCGCTTCGGAATACGTATCCCCAATGATGTAACGACCCCAACCAGTTAATCTACTGAAAACTCCTGCATCTGGAGAAGCTGCTCGCTCTTCCATGAAGCGACGTGTTTCAGGATCACGTAATTTTTCCATTCTTTCTTCAACTGGAAGACCAAGAATAGGGCCCCAATCCGGCATCATATTTAACCCGCAATAATTAAGAAAGCTCATA
Organism: Acidimicrobiaceae bacterium; assembly: GCA_002709645.1. Taxonomy (GTDB): domain Bacteria; phylum Actinomycetota; class Acidimicrobiia; order Acidimicrobiales; family UBA8592; genus UBA8592. The sequence goes on along the minus strand of PAQG01000014.1, from coordinate 10,974 downwards.
TTCATACCAACGAGCACAGGCATAGTTAGGGCAACGACTCGCGCTCCTTTATCGGTGCATGTTTCGAGTGCTTTCAACTGATTTTTGTAATCATCTGGACGAGCTGAGTCAACGGTTAGAACGTTCCAGTTCAATGGGCGGCGACCACGAAGAGACATATCTGCCATAAGGTTTACTTCATCTTCGGTAAATCCATTGAGGCATCCATCACTAGCCCACTCCAATGTTGTCCCCTCATGCTCGGACACAACTTCGCATAGAGCTAAAAGTTCTTCTTCAGATGCAACCCGTGAAGGGACAGGGTCACCATTCCCGTCTTTGTGGGTAAAAGCACGGGTTGTAGAGAACCCTAACCCACCTTCTTCAATGCATTGAGCGAGCAGGTTCTTCATTTCATCTATTTGTTCGGGAGAAGCAAGTTCTTTCGTAGCATCAGATCCCATAACAGCTAAACGAAGAGCGCAATGACCGACCATAGTCGCTATATTTAAGCCAATTTTTCCTTCTAATTTAGAAAGATATTCCCCATAACTATTCCAATCCCAACTTACCCCCGTCTCTAGTGCCTCAAGGGGCATTCCTTCTACCTTGACCATCATTCGGCGAAGATAATCAGCGTCCTCTTCAGTGTTAACAGGCGCTAAAGTAAACCCACAGTTACCCATCACCGCGCTCGTAACGCCATGGAGATTGGATGGAGTAGCTCGAGGATCCCAGAAAAGCTGAGCATCATAATGTGTATGAGGGTCTACGAATCCGGGGGAAACGATTAAACCTTTTGCATCAATGACTTCCCGTGCTTCTCCTTCTATTTCACCTATTCCGACTATGCGGTTTCCCTCAATGGCAATATCTCCGAGGAAGGCATCCTGACCGGTTCCATCTACGATGATTCCGCCTTTAATGAGATAGTCAAACATACGTAAAATCTTACCTTTTCTATTACCAGAAATTAACTATGGGGAAGAAGAACAGTTCTTGCTTCAACACCGGTTTTCATCGCGTCAAACGCACCTTGTATTCCATCTAACCCTGCCGTATTTGAAATCATTTCATCAAGTTTTAATTTTCCTCGTAGATAAAGATCAGCAAGCATAGGAAAATCTTTTCTTGGTTTCGCTCCACCAGCGCGAATCCCCATCAATTGTTTATTTTGATGAAGGCTTTGGAATCCGTAGGTTACCGTAGCTGTTAAATCCGGAACCCCCACAGCACAAATATTGCCGCCCGCCCGAGTCATATTAATTGCGTCAGTGAGGAGACCGGTATGGCCAACTACTTCAAATGAATGATGCGCTCCCAAAGGAAGAACTTCCTTTACAGCAGCAACCGCATCAAATTCATCACTATCAGAAACAATAAAATCTGTTGCCCCAAAATCCTTAGCGAGCCTTTCCTTCTCTGGAACACGATCAATTGCGATAATTTGGCTTGCCCCTACGAGATGAGCGGCTTGAATAACATTCAAGCCAACTCCACCTGCGCCAATAACAACCACAGTGTCACCAAGTTGCACGTTGGCACGATTAAATACCGCTCCCGTTCCAGTAATAACTCCACACCCAATCAGAGAAGCCGAAGCTAAAGGGAGTTCTTTAGGAATAGGTATGCACTGATTTTCATTTACGATTGTTTCCTGAACAAAAGCTCCAATATTGGCAAAGTTATATAACGGTTGGTCACCTTCTCGGTACGGTTGGGTTAACCCTCCCATGCCTCCGTTCCGACAATTACCGGGATGACCATCTTCGCATTCTGGGCAATGGCCGCAGTTCCCAAATGTTGACAAGATCACGTGATCTCCTACCTGGCAATACGTAACGGCTGATCCGATCTCAACTACTTTTCCTGCTGCTTCATGACCCGGAATAAGTGGAGTCGGCATGTAATATTTGCCGTGCACGCAACTCAGATCCGAACCACATACCCCAGCGGCATGTATTTCCACCCGAACCTGACGAGGTGCTAAGTCCCCGACGAGTTCAACATCATCGGATAGACGAATACTGTCTTCTGTCGTTCCTTCAAGAATAAGTCCTTGCATTTTCTTCACTTTCCTCACTGAACTTCTTGTCCTCAACAAGAAATTCATTTATTGCTTTCAATAACAGTAATCAAAACATTGGGGTTATACGAATAGAAGACTTTGTTTCTAGTTCGCTCATCACCGTATTCTCACATAACGTGAAGGGGGAAAATTATGAAAGGGCAACCATGGGAAAGAAAGTAGTTGTATGGGGGACAGGGAATGTTGGACGTCCAGCGATCAGATCAGTGGCAGCAAACCAAGACTTAGAACTTGCCGGAGTGATTGTCAGCAACCCTGACAAAGTCGGCGTGGACGCTGGTGAGCTTGCAGGGATTTCTCCCTTGGGGGTTGCCGCGACAGATAACCAACAAGAAGCATTAACGGATGATATTGATGCTGTTGTCTATACCGTCAATGCTGATTTTCGCCCGATGGAATCGCTTGATGAAGTCGAATCTCTCCTTAGGCAGGGAATCAATGTTGTTACTACTAGCTTCTATCCGATGTACCATCCACCGTCAATGCCCAAAGATCTTGCTGACCGTTTTTCAGAGGCATGTGAAACTGGAAAGGCATCCATTTTCGCTTCAGGGATAGACCCAGGTTGGACCTGTGACATTCTTCCCCTTCTTTTAAGCGGTGTCAGCGCTGATATCACTGAAATCAGATCACAGGAACTCATGAATTACGCTTTGTACGACCAGCCAGATGCAGTTCGTAATCTTGTTGGTTTTGGTATGTCAATGGATCAGACCCCACCCATGGTTTTAGATTTCTCCTTACAGATGGTATGGGGCCCTGAAATACGGATTCTTGCAGATGGATTAGGAGTAGAACTTGATGAAATTCGAACAGAGGTTGAAAAACGACCACTTGAGAGAACTATTCATGTTGATGGAATGGGTGAATTTGAGGAAGGAACCATTGGTGCGCTTCGTTTCGAAATCCAAGGAATCGTGAATGGCAAAAAAATGCTGGTTATGGAACATGTAACCCGCATTGATGATGACTGTGCCCCTGACTGGCCTTATCCCCCGACCGGACAAGGATCACATCAAGTTCAGATTACCGGGAAACCCACACTGCAAGTAACTGTTCATGGGGAAGAGCATGGAGAAAGAGGAGCAGCCGGTGGAGGGAACGGAACAGCAGCGAACCGCATAGTTAACGCTATTCCCGCTGTTTGTGAATCCGAACCAGGCGTACTGCACCCACTAAACATCTCCCCACTTCGGCTGGGTGCTCAACTACATATTGAATAGGAACAAAGGTGTATCCAGAAAAAATGTTCACAAACCTTGAAGGGAAAGTAATAACGATTACCGGTGGAAGCCGAGGACTCGGAAAAGAAATAACGCTCGCTTTCGCACGATGCGGAGCGACGGTAGTGATCGCCAGTAGAAAAAAAGATAACTGCGAAGCACTTGCTACACATATAACCGAAACAATTGGGACAGAGGCGCTTCCCATTGAGTGCCATGTCGGGCAATGGGACCAATGCAATACATTATTTGAAACGGTTTATGATCATTTCGGGAAATGCGATGTTTTNGTAAACAACGCTGGTATGTCACCCCTTTACAAGTCTTTGTCNGATGTTTCACAGGAACTTTTTGACAAGGTTATTAATGTAAATCTCCGAGGACCCTTCAGACTTTCCGCAATATTCGGTGAACAGATGGTCAAGGATGGCAACGGATCTATTATTAATGTGAGTTCAGTTGCAGCAGCACAGGCTAGCCCCCATGAAGTTCCTTACGGAGCGGCCAAAGCCGGATTGCATTCATTAACACAATCATTTTCTCGTGCCTATGCTCCTCAAGTCCGTGTCAACTGCATCATGCCAGGCCCCTTCCTTACCGATATCAGCGACGCATGGTCAGAAGCTACACATGAATCATTGAAAGCATTACCAATGGGTCGAGGAGGGGAACCAAATGAAGTCGTTGGAGCTGCGCTTTATTTCGCAAGTGATGTGAGTTCTTTCACAACAGGAGCTGTTCTCAAAATAGATGGTGGGCTTATCGCATCGCCTTCGTAGCTATAGCGTTTTTGGACGGTTCACAAATCTTTTAGCTTCAGGAGAAAAGAACCAGCCTCCACCAGCATGACTTCCCCCATCAACGGGAATATTATGGCCCGTGATAAAAGCGGACAGGTCACTTGCAAGAAAAAGGGCAACTCTTGCCTGATCTTCGGGCCAACCAAGCCTTCCAACAGGAGCCCAAGCTTCCCATAAATGGTCAACATCTTCATATCCTGAGATGTAATTAACCTGATCAGTTTGTGTTAAATCAACACCTATTCCATTCACACGAACGCCGTGTCTTCCAAATCCAGACGCCAGACATGTGGAAAAATGATTCACAGCGGCCTTCATTGCTCCATAAACCGGATCACCCGGATATCCTCGCATGCCCTCAACAGAATGCAGATTAATTATCGAACCACCATTTCCATCAACCATTGATTGCAAAAAAGCATGAGTTACGAGAAACACATGATGCAAATTGATGTTGTACATGTCATTCCATGAATCAGGAGATGAATCAAGAAAACGAACCAATGGCCTATAGTCCCCAACATTATTCACCAGAACATCAACCTGTTCATGCGTCTCTAAAATGCTTTTCTTTAGTATGGCGACATCGCTTTCGTCGCTGACATCAACGACATGCGCACGAGCTTTCCCCCCCGAAGCAACAATTTCCTCAACAGTAGAATTTGCTTTTCCGTCATCAATTTCAGCAATTTCTACAATTGCACCATGTTCAGCGAAGAGGGTACTGATCCCTCGCCCTATTCCTCCACCTCCACCAGTAACAACACAGACTTTTCCATCAAGGAGAAGATTCCAATCTTCAATATTTGGAACATTATCGGGAGTTTGTGATGTCATAAGAGCCTTAACGATTATCCAAGTGGAAGAACAACATCGGGCAATGGATGTCTATATAGTTTCGCTGCGTTTTCAGAACACATCATTCGAATTTCATTCGGGGGGATATGACCCCAAACATCTCGAATAACTTGTTGCGTTTCTGGCCATGTTCCATCCCCATGTGGATAGTCCGTTTCAACACAGATATTTTCAACCCCAATCACATCACGGGTATCTATTGTCGACGGGTCATCTAGGGTGCAGAACCAGAAATTTCGGCGCAGCACATCAGCAGGCCTGTCATCCCAACCCAATCCATATCCTGAACGGTCAATAATATTATCAAGGCGGTCAATGAGCATCGCAACCCAACCAATACCGCCTTCAGACATAGCAATCTTCAGATTTGGGAACCGAACAGGGTACTCACTCCATAACCAATGTGCGCAAGCACCCAGTGAAAGCTGTCCAAAGAGGGTAGCTCCGATCTGCATGGCTGGGGCTCCAGGTGTAAAAGGAGTCATCCCTCCACTCCCGACATGGAGAGAAATAACAGTCTCAGTATCAGCACATGCTTGAATTATGGGATCCCAGAATTGTTTATCCCAAAGGTTAGGAAAGCCAACGTTATGAGGCATTTCCGGAAGCGTCACCGAAACAAAACCGCGCTCAGCATTACGGTGAATCTCACGAACCGCTTCATCGCTATCACCAAGATATGTGATACCACCAGGAATAACACGCTCAGGGTATTTGGAATACCATTCAGTAAAAATCCAGTCATTCCATGCTTTGACAGCGTCAATACCAACTTCCTGATTTTCGGCTTTTGCAAAAACAGTTCCACAGAAACCAGTGATTTGAGAAGGGAAATTCAACATCGCCCAAATACCACCAATATCCATGTCCTTTACTCGAGCATCAATGTCATAACAACCAGGTCGCATTTGTTCAAACCGGAAAGGTTCAACCTGTACCGTTTCTGGTTTCCGACCAGCCACAGCATTCATACCAACTTGGCTATACGTTGCTCCTTCAAATTCCCATACCTGATGCCCTTGCTCAGTCTCAATTAACTGCGGTCCAAGATCCCGTAACTGAGGTTGCATGTATTCTTTGAATAGGTGCGGTGGTTCAACAACATGATCATCTACTGAAATAACGGTGTATTCAATCTCACAGGGATCTGGGTCTGGGAGAAAAAGATCAGAATCTAAAGAAGTTGTCAAAGTGGACTCCAATGCACTGCAATAATTGACTATTTTGTGATAGCTATAAAAGCAAGCACATCATCACACTAGAGTTTCAAGATGAAGGAGAAAAGGTGAACGCAAGAAAAGTCGCTTTCGTTACCGGTGCAAGCCGAGGGATAGGTAGAGCATGCGCCATCGCATTAGCACAAACAGGATATGACGTAGCTGTGACGGCACGGACGATGATTGACGGAACAGCATTTCTTGACGATGGAGTAACCCCAGTCCCAGGAGGACTTGATACGACCGTTGAACAAATCAACGCAACAGGGCAAGAAGGATTCCCTATTGAAATGGATTTGTTAAAAAGGGAATCGGTCCTTCATGCTGCAGATACCGCATTAAACCATTTTGGCCATATTGATGTTCTTCTTAATAACGCCATCTATCAAGGACCAGGTGCGATGCTGACCATTGAAGAACTCGAACAGCCCTACCTAAATCATTTATTCGAAGGAAACGTATTTGCCCAGCTCGCCCTCATACGCCACCTGCTCCCAACATTCATACAGCAAGGGGGAGCGACCATCGTCAACATGATTTCGGCGACAGCATTTACGAACCCACCAGGCAAAATAGGTTCAGGAGGATGGGGAGTTGGCTATGCAATGACCAAATCAGCTTTTGAAAGAATCGCCCCGCTTCTCATGATCGAACACGGCGACGAGGGAATAATCACATACAACATTGACCCGGGTCATGTCGTAACAGAAAGACAGAAAGCAAAACAAAAAGAGAAAGAATACACGGCATTCCCAAGCGCACCACCTGAAGCTATCGGAGCAGCCGTTGCATGGCTTGTACAAGAACCTACAGCAGCAGAAGAATACGGTGGGGCGATAGTAAACGCGCAACGAGAAACAAAACGGCGTGGATTACTCTCAGGATGGCCCGAATAAACTAGCTACGACCGCCAGTTCTTTGGACCGCCACGTTCTCCCGGCCACCTTGACCCGCCGATCGTGTCAGCGAACGGCCAGAATGCCACCGGATCTAAAGGCCCAGAGTTAGTGATATCGCGGCTCTTATGGGCAGAACGCACAAGTTGAGCCGAGACTTGTTCCCTCATGGGTAATAGTTCTGTATAAGGATCCCATGGGCTTTCCCGAAGACAAAGATCCCCAGCAAGGTTTTCAATTTCAACAGGTTCACTCACACTATGGACACGGACGACATGCGGTGGGAAATCGAATTGCCCTTCCGCTCCTCCGATTTGCCTTGATGATTTAATCCACCATTCATTCTCTTCAACCTCTCCACTATCAGGATCAACGGTTCCAGTTGAATGACCGCGAAATTCCATGAACGTGTACCCCTGATGTTCACAAACAGCTTCAACATAGTCATCAATTCGGTAGAAAGAAATATTACATGGGAACTTAGGCTGCCCATTTAATTCTTGGCTAATAAAGATTGCTGCTTCCTGATCAATTCCCATCCCTACACAAAAAAGACCATCCATACCATCAAAGGAAGCACCAATCTTCGTACTAACTCCGTACTCAGGTTCCCCAAGAATTGGCACACAATATACATTGATCTGCACAATAGGATCACCACTTGGTTCAAGACCGGGAGGAAGCAGAGCCGCTATTTTCTCAGGATCAGTCCGGTATGAAACTTTTAATTTAGGCCATCCGCCTGTTTCACCTGGCCGTGTTAGATGCTCACTCATGTTCTCTCCAATGCACTATTCCTCTTTTGGATACTTTGACACAGTCAACGGTATTTTGCGAAAAAGAAGGAAACGTTCTACAAACAAAGAAGAGGAAAGGAACAAGATATAACCATGGCTGAGCAGTTACGTGGAAAAACAGCGGTTATCACTGGAGCAAGCAGAGGCATAGGAGCAGCAGTCGCGCAACGGTTCGCAGCTGAAGGCGCTGACATAGCCATCACCGCACGAACCCTAGATAACCATCCAACACTTCCAGGTTCGCTCAACGAAACAGCTGAACTTTGCCGACTATACGGTGGTCATGTAGAAGTCATTCAAGCAGACCTCGCAAATGAAACATCAAGGACGACAATCATTTCAACAGCCATTGAAGCTCTCGGATCCGTCAACATCCTTATTAACAATGCAGCAGCTGCAATCTACAAAAGCCTCGACAACTATACGTTGAAACATCGAAGACTCATGACCGAAATAAACGTCCAAGCCCCGCTTGACCTCACCCAACAGGCACTCCCAGGAATGATCAACAATGGACAAGGATGGGTCGTTAACCTTTCTAGTGCTTCAAAGAAACACCCGACTGGGCCCCCATATGACCTAGGAGGCGTTCGTGGAGTATATGGTTTCTATGGGGCGACAAAAGCCATGCTTGACCGGACGACCTCTGCACTCGCATCCGAACTCCACGGAACTGGAATCCGGATTAATACGGTTGAACCTAAAGCAGCTGTCCTTTCTGAAGGAGCAGACGTTGTTGTTGGGAAGATACTAAAACCCGAACAAATTGAGTCAATGGAAGCAATGGTTGAATCAATCCTGTACCTCGCAACATGTGGACCTGACCACACTGGAAAGAACGAGGTTAGCTTAGATGTTATTACCCAAAATAAGTTAACGGTCATGAGCCTTAATGGTGAAGAACCACATCCTGGTGGGATACGACCATAACCACCTAAAACAGAAAGAGTATTAATGCCAGAATATGAACACATTCTTATAGAAAGCCCCGCCACAGGTGTACGTCAGATCATTCTCAACAGGCCAGAGAAACGAAACGCTATCAGCACACCAATGCGGACAGAAATCCTAGAAGCACTTCGAACCCATGACACCGATGATGATGTCCGCGTCACCATCATATCTGGAGCTGGGAAATGCTTTTCATCAGGTTATGACCTTACAAGCGGGGGATTAATGAAAGATTCGCCAATGTATAGTGCACCGGGGGATGGGCAATGGACACGTCAAGCAACAGACACCTGGTTCAGTATTTGGGATTTAGCGAAACCAGTCATCGCCCAAATCCATGGTTTCGCTATGGCAGGCGGAACAGAACTCGCATCAGCTTGCGACCTAATCTACATGGCCGATGATGCCACCATCGGCTATCCCGTAGTCCGCGTCATGAGTACCCCAGACTGGCAATTCCATACACCGATTCTCGGATTACGGGCATCAATGGAAATGATGCTCACCGGAAATACGTACACGGCACAAGAGGCGGTCCAAGTTGGTTTCGCCAACCGGGCGTACCCGGCTAGTGAATTAGAAGCAGAAGTTCTTTCAATGGCTGAAACCGTTGCCCGAGTCCCATCAGATCTACAACAGGTCAACAAACGTTCAGTTCACCGCTCTTTCGAAGTTCTCGGTGGAAGAACAGCCATTCGGGCAGCTCAAGAACTCCAAGCATTAGCCGCATACCAAGAATCCGTGAAAGAAGCCCGAAAAACTCCCTTTGAATCAATTAAAAAAGCCTTCGACTAGTGGCCTAAATTACTCTCCTAAGTCAGGAGCCCACGAAGAACCATTAATATGAGAACCCCCATCAACAAAGAGGGTATTACCTGTCACATAACTTGAACCTTCGGTTGCTAAAAAAACCGCTACTGGTCCAATATCTTCTTCACAATCACCCATTCGACCCATCGGGTTCGCAGCATCAGCTGCCGCTATAAGCTCCGGAAATTGACTCATTACCCGAAAAAATGAGGCAGATTTTGCTGCTGGGCAAATGATGTTCGCGGTGATTCCTAACGGAGCCCATTCTCTCGCCGCTGTCCGCGTCGCACTCCGCAATGCTTCTTTCGCGGAGTTATATTCAACAGTTCCCATATGCGCATTCACACCATTCAACGAACATAAATTAACGATCCGGCCATACCCCTTTTCTTTCATAAATGGGTGAGCTGCAACCATTGCCCATAATGGGCCAAGAAACCCAACATTTAAACCATGTTCCATAAGCTCAGGCGATTTCGACTCCACTCGGGAAATAGCACCACCACCCCAAGCGTTATTCACCAAAATATCGAGAGTACCCCATTGCTCAACCGCCGCTTCAACCATCCGTTCATTATCTTTCTTCATAGAAACATCAGTTTGAACAAAAACAGCATTGTCCCCCAACTCATCAGACGCTTGTTGCCCTAATTCTGAATTGATTTCAGCAATAACAATTTTCGCCCCTTCTTTGATGAACGCATTCGCTATCCCGCGACCTATACCCTCACCAGCTCCGGTGATAATAGCAACTCTATTTTCCAACTGACCTGACATTGACCCCCCTATATGTACTAACCGTAGTTTTACCCAAAATGAATCAACCATGCTTCCACAATCAAAGATTTGCTGAAGAAACCCAAGTAGCAGGCCAGAGGGAACACAGCTATGGTTCAATTCACAAAGGGGAGATATGTCGGACATACAAGAAAACACGATTCGTGAAGACATACGCCAGTGGCTCAAAGAGACATGGGACCCAACCATCTCACTAATCGAGTGGCGAACCCGACTCGTTGAAAGCAAATGGGCAGTTCCATCATGGCCTAGTAACTGGTTTGGTCGCGATTATCCAGTCTGGGCTGATGAAACCGTGCGTTCAGAAATACTCTCAGCAGGAGCCGTAGCAACTCCAATCGGAGCCAGCATGAACCTAGCAGCCCCAACCATTCTCAAACACGGAGGAGAAGAACAAAAAACACGGTTCCTCCGACCAGCACTAACAGGTGTAGAAACATGGTGCCAGCTTTTTAGCGAACCGGGAGCAGGTTCAGACCTCGCTGGACTAACAACTCATGCTGAATTAGATGGAGATGAGTGGGTTGTATCTGGTCAAAAAGTATGGAATACCAGT
>PAQG01000013.1 GCA_002709645.1 Acidimicrobiaceae bacterium | reverse complement strand
TATTGCCTCTATTAATTCAGCATTCATCTTCATATTTCCCTTGATCAGGTCGTTATTTCGACGGATCTGCCGGGTTATGGAGTTTTTCCCTGAATTTGAAGTGGTTTTGTTTGTCATATTGTTTATTCCTTATGTGTTAGGAGTGCTCTTTTGAGTACTCGGTTTATACACCCAGATTAGTAAAGGGGTGTGACATTTTTTTTCTTCGGCTTTGATTCAACAAAGGTGAAGAGGAAAATCCCTTGAATTCTAGGTTTATTGTTATTATAGAAATTATTATAACACATAGTTATTGTAAAGTCAAGTATAACTAATTATTGCAGTAAATATAAGGGTTTTTTGAAGTTAAGTATTGGTATTATATATTAATTCTTGTATTTTTCAAAATATGTTGTAGGGTTAAGCAATGAATTCTTCCGAATTTCCGGTCGTTAACGGGCAATCCAACCAAAATACAGAAGTTGACCACAGGATGAATGTTTCTGTTGATATAGCTCTTTTCACCGTCCGAAACGAAGAATTCCAAGTTTTGCTCATTGAACGGGGTATTAATCCATTTCGGTTTCAATGGGCTCTTCCTGGTGGTCGGATCCGTAGCGATATAGGTGATGGGGAAACACCTGAAGAAGCCGCTTACAGGGAACTTGAAGAGGAAACGGGTATTTCAAAGGATCTAGTGGGTTACCTTGAACAACTTGGCGCTTACGGTAAACCGAAAAGAGACCCTCGGAACCGTGTTATCTCTATTGCCTATTTCGGGATTCGACCCATGCTTGATGACCCTAAAGGTGGAAGCGACGCTTCTAAAGCGGAATTTATGCCGGTTGATCAGATAGAGCAGTCACTCGCGTTTGATCATGATGAGATTCTCTCCGATGCTATTGATCGGGCTCGTGCGAAACTTGAGTACTCAACGATCGCCACTGAGTTCTGCGGCGAGGAATTCACCATTACTGAACTTCGAAAAGTGTATGAAATTGTCTGGGGTGTGTCCCTTAATCCGGGGAATTTCCAAAAGAAAGTTCTTAGCTCTCCAGGCTTCGTTGAGGACACTGGGAGAAATGCTGAATCTTCTTCGACGGGGGGGCGGCCTGCGAGGTTGTATAGGTCCGGTTCGGCGGCATTGATTAATCTGCCGATACGACGCAACTGAATTATTCCCAAGAAAAATTCTGAAGCATTAGTAGTGTTTGTGTACAGATTCGGCACACTAGGTGAATGAATGTTCCTAAGAGTCTTTACTTCGCAACGTTTACTCTGACGGCATCTATCGGGGTCATTTTTGGACTCATCGCTTCCCTTCAGGACGAATTGGGATTTGCGAATAGTGCATTAGGGCTGATCGCCGGTGCTTCGTTTTTTGCGGGATTTGTTGGCCAACTGTGGTTGGCACCACTCGCTGATCGCGGTAAAACAAAATCCCTGCTTGTAGGTGCGGTCATCGCCGCTGCTTTAGGAACTATCTGGTTTGCTCTGGCTGCCTCGGTATGGGAGTTGATCGCCGCTCGGACCTTAACGGGACTTGGGTTTGGGGCATTCATACCTGCTGCACGTGCCGTAGTTACAAACGTTGATCCCTCTAGGGCTGGGGAGCGTTTGGGGAGATTAGCCGCCATAGAAACTTCAGGGTTTGTGACGGGACCAGCCATCGGCGCAGCTCTAAATGAAATTTGGGGCCTTGATGCGCCTTTCATCTTTCTTTCTCTTGTTCTCATTAGCATGATGCCAGGTTTAACCCGAATTAAGCTCTCGACTGAGAAGCCTCTTCCTGAGGGTTCGCGACTTGTCACTGCAAGAGCAATAATGAATCGGCGGGAGGCTGTCGGGGCAATATTACTTGGGGCTGCCCTGTTTTTCCCTGCGGGCATGTACGAAGCTATCTGGGCCCGCTTCATGGAAGATCTCGGTGCCAGCACTCTTTTCGTCGGAATCAGTCTCACAATGTATGGCATTCCCTTCGCTCTCACAGCGAGCACTGCGGGGAAATTCATTGACCGTATAGGACCTTGGCGGGCCGCCGGTTTTGGGGTTTCGATAATAATCCCGATGACTTTTATATATGGATTTCTTACCTCCCCATGGCTATTGATGGGGTTAGCCATGATTGAGGCGCTCGGGCAAGGAGTGGGTAGTCCTGCGTGTCAAGCCGCCATGGTTAAGGCAACAGATGAAAGCGAACGTGCTACGGGTCAAGGCATGGTCGGTGCGGCTGGTACCTTCGGTGCGGGAATTGCCGCTCTCATAGCCGCACCTTTGTACGCTGGGCCAGGGCCAGAAATAACCTTTATCATCGTCGCTGTGGTTGTTGCAATGCTAAGTTTTCTTGCATTTCGTTTGAGCAATCCACACCAGTCAAATACCCCGTTAGAGGAAACTCTTTATGAATAACGATCTCATCATCTATGGGATCTTCAATGCCGATAGTTCGTTCATGAGTGAGATCAGTTATTCTGTTCGGAAAGTTCTTGGTCAAAACGACTGTAATCTCTGTGAAATTAGTTTCGGGTGGAACCCATTCGGGAAAAAGGATTGGAAAGACGCTCTCAGTACTAGTCCTATACGCATAGAACTCATTCACAGAGACGAAGCCGATCCAGCACAGCTTCACGCAACAAGTAGTCTTCCAGCATTCATCGTTAACTCTGATGGCGTTTGGGTTGAATTGATGAATGCGGACACGATTGCAATGTTCAAAGGTCGCCCTGCTGATTTGGTCAGCACTCTCAATCACCTATTGCCAACTATCTAACTCGTTTCTCCGATGTCCGTTTCAAAATGGCATTCGTGTTTCGGCTGGGTAAGAATGGATGCGTAGGAGGGATTAAGCGTGTTTATTGATTTCACGGACGAACAGAAAGAACTACGGGCTGAATTACAAACCTATTACGAGAATTTGATCACTCCTGAAATCCATGAATTACAGAAGCAGGAGGAAGGCACCGGACCTGTTCGCCGTAAACTCGTGGAACAACTCGGTGAAGATGGCTGGATAGCCATGGGCTGGCCTGAAGAATACGGTGGGCAGGGCAAAAGCGCTATTGAGCAATTTATTTTCTATGATGAAACGATGCGTGTCGGTTCGCCAGCCCCCATGCTGACGATTAACACTGTTGGCCCGACCATCATGGAATACGGTACCGACGAACAAAAGAATTTTTTCTTACCTCAAATAGCAGCTGGGAAACTTCATTTCTGTATTGGATATAGCGAACCCGATGCTGGAACAGACCTTGCCTCGCTCACGACCAGAGCAGTCCGTGATGGTGACGAATACATTATTAATGGGCAGAAAACCTGGACGAGTCTCGCTCTCGGCTGTGATTACATTTGGTTAGCGGCTCGAACAGATCCTGATGTGTCAAAGCACAAAGGAATTTCTCTTTTTGCTATACCAATTGACACTCCGGGTATAACAATTGAACCGCTTTCTCTGCTTTCAACTCATAACATTAATCACACGTTCTTTGATGATGTTCGAGTGCCGGCTTCCTGCATTATTGGTGAGGAGAATCAGGGTTGGAGGCTTATTACTAGCCAACTCAACCGTGAACGAGTGACACTATGCTCATCTGCTTTAGTTGAACGCGGCATTGAAGAAGCCCTTGCATGGGCGAAAGAAAACTGTCGTGCTGACGGAACTCGTGTTTTAGATGTTCCTTGGGTTCGTCGTAACCTTGCCGAAGTAACAGCTGAACTTGAGTTTCTTAGGTTGCTGAACTGGAAAGTGGCTTGGAGTGTTGCGACGAAACATTTAGATGTAGCTGACTCGTCATCGGTGAAAGTCTATGGAACTGAGTTTTACACGAGAGCGTTTCGAAAGTTGATGCAAATTTATAATGAAGTCGCGTATTTGGTTTCAGATGACCTTGAGTCAGAAGGCCGTTTAGAGTCTCTGTATAGGGGCCTCGTGATTCTCACCTTCGGCGGGGGAACCAATGAGATGCAACGGGACCTGATCACTATGTTTGGCATGGGCTTTCCCCGTGCCGACCGTTAGGAGCCTCCATGGATTTTGATTTTTCAGAAGAAGAACAGGCAATCAGCGGTTTAACGCGGCAAATACTTGAAGACAAAGTCACGCACGAGCACCTGAGAGCTATGAGTAAAGCCGGTGAAAATTTTGACCGCGATCTATGGAAATCACTAGCAGAGACCGGAGTTCTCAGTGCTTCAATAAGTGAACAGCATGGAGGAGCCGATCTCGGTTTTCTTAGTGTCACTGCAGTACTTGAACTTGTTGGCGAATTCGCAGCACCAGTTCCTGTTCTTGAAACAATTGTCATGGGCGCTATGCCAATAGGTCACTTCGGCACTGACGATCAAAAGGCTGAGTTTCTTCCAAAAGTTGCGTCAGGTGAATGCATTCTCACAGCGGCTCTCGTCCTTGGTAACACAGTAACGGTGACTGATAATAAGCTTTCAGGTTTTGTTGACTTCGTACCGTATGGGCTCGAATCAGATTTAATGCTTGTCCCAACTGATGAGGGGGTCTACCTCGTTGAAACTTCCTCTAACGGTGTTTCACTTACCTCCCGTGAAACTACTTCAGAACATGCCCAGGCCGCTATAACTCTTGAAAATGTTGCAAGCGAACGGTTAGGTTCAGCCTCAACAGAAGAGGTCATCAAATGGATTCGTTTACGCACCGATTCTGGTATTTGTTCTCTCTTGGCAGGTGCTTGCCAGGCTTCTCTTAATCTTGCCGCTGATTATACGAAAGTACGGCAGCAATTCGATCGGGCTATCGCCACTTTCCAGGCGGTTAGTCAACGCGCAGGGGACGCGTACATTGATACTGAAGCTGTGCGTCTCACTTCGCGTCAAGCAGCCTGGCATATCTCAGCTGGTCGGTCCGCTGTGGAACAGGTCGCCATTGCACGTTGGTGGGCAGCCGAAGCTGGTTTCAGAGTCGTTCATGCCGCAACTCACCTCCATGGAGGAGTTGGTGTTGACCGTGATTACCCCTTACACCGTTACTTCCTTATGGCACGCCAATTGGAATTAACACTTGGGAATAGTGAAGAACAGTTGGTTATTCTCGGAGATCTCATCGCCAATCAGGCATAACACAATCCCAGTTCATGGAGGGGTCATATTCGGCTATACTGTGAACATGGAAGAAACATTAGAGACTTGTTGTTGTGGGCCAGAATGTGATTGCACTGCTGAATCGAACTGTGGTTGTACCTGCTGGGAAAACTAGAAAATACTGTTCCCAAGTGAACAACTATGTGATTTGTGGTGCAATTGAAATCGCAAGATCTACAAGATAACCGAATTGTTCCTCTGTTAATTCGCCACTGCTTTGATGAATGACTGCCCCTGTTGCATCCACAAGGATCCAATATGGGAAACCACCTAGCCCATATGCGGTAGCTAATTCACTCTCTTCACTGTCAATGAGAATCTGCGTAGGCCAATTTTCATTTATGAACCATTCTGATGGTGGGTAATTAGGGGCTCCTTCACGGACCGCAGTGGAAATAGCGATGATTTCTATTTCTTCTGGCACGCCGTTTTCAGCTAGCCATTGGGAAACACGAGGTACTTCGCGTTGGCAGTGCGGGCACCAATGGGCGAAGAAGCCAATGAGGCGCACTGTTCCATCTGCTGGGTCTATCATTATTGGGTCCCCGCTGTTATTTGGCTGTGCTTTGAACGCTGGAGCTGCAGCTCCAATATCAGCATTAACAGGTATGGGATCACCGAGGATCTCCACTGAGCCTGTTTCCCAGAATTCCTCACTGACACTTTGAACTGGTTCAGGAGTGCTGACAGATTCTTCTCCAGTCCTTTCAATTGTTTCTTCTGCAACTTCTTCTGTCGCAACCGGGGAACCACTAGTAGTAGAATCATTGTCTCCATCTGAGAGAAGTAAGCCAAGAACTACGGCTAGCCCTACAGCCACGACTATAAAGGACCCAAGGATGAGCCGTGGGGAAACTCCGCTGGTGTTTTCTATTTCTTCTTCAATCTCTATCATCTGGGCGCGTCTTTCCAGGGGCGTGGTGTTATTACGAGAAGCATACTAATAAGAAGGAAACTTCCTAATGCAAGCAAAGGGATCGTTATGAATCCGAAGACCTCTATCCATTTGTACGCGCATGATGCGTCTAACCCACACGATGATCCTTGTTCAGGGAATAATTGTAATTGATAGTGGTAAACCGATATACCTGCACCGATCGTTGAAAGTGTAAGCGCGTATGGGATTATTTTTCTGTCACGTCTGATTGTCGCTATGAGGAGAATAAGTGCGAGCGGATACATGGCGATTCGTTGATACCAGCAGAACTCACATGGTAGAAAGTCACGTACTTCAGAGAAATATAGGCTGCCGAAAGTAGCTCCTATTGCGACAATCGTTGCGAATTCCATAGAAAGGGAGCGGAATTCTCTTCTAAGGTTGCTCTTTGCAAAAAGTAAGATTCCTATCCCGCCGAATAATGCGCTTGCGATCAGCAGGGTGAAGATTATTTCCGGTGCTTTTTGATCCATACAATAAGGGTAAGGGCCGACTGCAATATTCTGGTGTCACTAGGGAGTTTTACCCAGCAGTTTCCACGACACGTTCAAGGACCCATTCGGGATTATCGTTAATAGTTCGCATGAGGCGACCAGTTGAGTCAAATAGGGCAAAGAGTGTGCCATCTAGCGATCCTAGAACTCTTGTTCCTCTTAGTTCGCGAATTTTTTGGGCGGTGTCGTCGTTAGTTCTGCGCGCTACGACCCATGATGTTGGATTCATTTCAACTTTGGCACCAAATTCGTGCTCTAAACGATGGGAGAAAACTTCAAATTGCATTTGACCTACGGCACCTAGAACAGGTGATGCTGTTGGGGCATCAAGGTCGCGTAGCACCTGCACTACTCCTTCTTCATCTAATTGGTTCAGGCCTTTTCTGAACTGTTTGGTTTTGGAAACATCAGTTGGCCTCGCACTCCAGAACAATTCCGGTTCGAATCTCGGTATAGGTGGGAATGCTATAGCTTCTCCAGCATAAAGTGTGTCTCCTATTCGGAGATCGTTCGCATTAACGAGCCCAAGGACATCTCCCGGGTATCCTTCATCCACGGTGTCTCGTTCTGATCCGAACATAGACGTTGCGAATTTGGTACTGAAGGGTTTATTTAACCGGTGGTGTGTTACTTGCATGCCGCGTTCGAAATGACCGGAATTGATTCGCATGAACGCTACCCGGTCACGATGCGATGGGTCCATGTTGGCTTGCACTTTAAAAACAAAGGCAGAAAATGGGTCATCAATTTTTCTTATGGAACCATCTTCTCCTTCCCGACTAGTAGGGGCAGGAGCAAGGTGGATAACTGCTT
Source organism: Acidimicrobiaceae bacterium (assembly GCA_002709645.1). Lineage (GTDB taxonomy): Bacteria > Actinomycetota > Acidimicrobiia > Acidimicrobiales > UBA8592 > UBA8592. The sequence continues at coordinate 34,180 of PAQG01000013.1, read as the reverse complement.
CTAGAAGGTCCCGTACTCCAAAGTTGGTGAGTGCGGAACCGACAAATAATGGACTTGTTTCACCTGCGAGAAAGAGTTCGTGATCATGCGTTGCTCCTATTTCATCCAACAACATCACTTCTTCTAAAGCTTTAGTGAAATATTCTCCCTCGAGACCTGTGGCCGTTTTGAGATCTATGGGGTCTTCGGGTGCAGCGGTTGCGCCACGGCTTGTTCTCGTGAACCGAATGAAGTGATTTGTTTTCCTGTTGATTACCCCTTCAAATTCGCCACCGGGGCCAACTGGCCACGTAATTGGTGTTGTTTGAACTCCTATAGCTTCTTCTATCTGATCCATGAGTTCCAATGGGTCGAGACTTGGACGGTCCCATTTGTTAATGAATGTAAGGATTGGCATATTTCTCGCCTTACAGACTTCAAAGAGTTTCAATGTTTGCGCTTCTATTCCTTTCGCTGCATCGAGGACCATGATCGCCGCGTCCACGGCAGCTAACACCCTGTATGTGTCCTCTGAGAAGTCACGGTGACCTGGGGTATCTAAAAGGTTAATGACATTTCCCTGATATGTAAATTGAAGCACGGTTGAAGCAATGGAAATCCCTCGGTCTTGTTCCATCGTCATCCAATCCGACCTCGCTGACTTCCCTCCCTTTTTCGCTTTTACGGAACCTGCTTCAGAAACTTGTCCTGAATAGAGAAGAAATTTTTCCGTTAACGTTGTTTTGCCTGCATCCGGATGGCTAATAATCGCGAACGTTCTCCTTCGCTTGGTTTCTTCTGAAATATCGGTTAAGGACATGAGCCATTCCTGCGTATCGGTTTTTGTGGTTGCTGATCAGGTTGTGGATTACATCGGGGTCAGCAGATAATGCTAGCGTCGGTATAGCAATAGTTTGCTTAATTCATAGGAGGATCCATGGCGGAAGAAACCCTTTCAGATGAGGAACGTGAAGCTTTTCGTACCCTGTGTAAGGAATTTTTAGATGAGCACGCAACTGGTATTCATTTGAATGAACCAGATCCAAGAGATAAAGAAACCATTTCTCAAAATAAGGCGTTTCAGGGGAAATTAGCAGAAGCTGGTTTAGCTGGATTGACCTACCCAAAGGAATACGGGGGTGCTGGGTTAACCAAGGAACACGAAACTATCTGGCGTGAGGCGTACAGCAACTACCCGGATATGACGACACAATTAACGATTAGCCATGGGATGTGCCTTCCTATGCTGAGCGAATTCGGTTCTGAAGAGCAAAAAGAAAAGTATTTGGCTGACAATATTGCTGCTCGAACGGTGTGGTGTCAGATGTTTTCTGAACCCGGTGCTGGTTCTGATGTGGCTAGCCTTCAGACTCGTGCTGAGCTTGACGGTGATGAGTGGATCATTAATGGTCAGAAAGTTTGGACAACACTTGCCCACGTCTGTGACTACGGAGTGCTTATCGCTCGAACAAATCCTGAGGTGGCTAAACATGCAGGAATTTCAATGTTCATCGTGGACATGAACGACCCAGCGGTAGAAATCCGCCCAATTCATCAGATTGATGGAGGGATGCATTTCAATGAAGTGTTTTTCACTGACCTTCGAATACCAAAGGATAACCTTTTAGGGCCGTTGCATGATGGTTGGCGTCTTGCGACTTCAATGCTGATGTACGAACGAGTTGCTATTGGAACCGGTTCAACCGGTGGGATTACTACCCCGCATACGAAACGCCTTATTGAACATGCTCAAAAAGCTGGGAATATAACTAATCCTGTGATCAGGCAAAAATTGATGAAGCTGTACTCAGAAGAAACCGCGAAAAGTCTGGTCTCTATGCGGACTCGGGCGGAATTACAAGCAGGGAAAACACCTGGGCCGGGTGGTTCGCTCGGGAAACTCCATGGTTCAAAGATTCTTCGAGATGTCCGATCCCTTATCAACGACGTTGTGGGTATGGAAACAGATGCCTGGAACGAAGGAGATCGAGGCCAGTGGTGGGGTCGTCTTGCCCTCGGGAGTTTCCAAGCCAGCATCGCTGGAGGAACTGATGAAATTCAGAAGAATATTATTGGTGATCGGGTCCTTGGACTGCCTCGAGAACCAAGTGTAGATAAGGGTGTTCCATTCAAGGATTTGCTTGTAGGAACACAGAAAGATTCATAATGAAAGATTTTGATGGGCGTGTAGCTGTAATTACTGGTGGGGCAAGTGGCATCGGAATGGGTTTAGCTTCAAAATTGGTCGATGAGGGAATGAAAATAGTTCTCGCTGATATTGAAAGTGATGCTTTAGAGAAAGCATCCGAGACCTTGCGGGCTAAAGGAGCCGAGGTACTCGGAGTGCAATGCGATGTTTCCGACCGTTCCCAAGTTGAAGCACTTGCTATCACTGCCTATGAGCATTTCGGTAATGTCCATTTTCTAGCTAATAATGCTGGTGTGGTCGCAAGGCATAAGGCGTGGGAATCTCCTGAAGATTGGGATTGGGTTCTTGGAATAGACCTGATGGGGGTTATTTACGGTGTTCAATCTTTCGTTCCTCGTATGTTGGCAAGCGGTGAACCTGGCCATGTGCTCAATACTGCTTCCACGGCGGGTCTTCTCGCTTTCCCAGGGATAGCTTCTTACAACGTTTCAAAACGAGGTGTCGTTGCGTTAAGCGAAACGCTCCACCATGAGTTTAAAAAAACAGCGTTATCTGTTTCCGTTCTGTGCCCAGGGATGGTAGATACCAATATTGGAACAAGCGAGCGGAATCGTGAAGGCATTGATTTCCAACCCAATCCTGAGCAATTCGTCGTCCGAGATGGAAATGAGAATCTCACACCAGACGAAGTTGCTGAGATTGTAATTGATGAAATTCGTCAAGGAATTTTTTGGATTCTCCCACACAAACACTACGGGCAGCAGGCGTTAGAACAGGCAAACCGGCGAATATCTGGAGAGGGTCCAGTTATGCCCTATATTGATAGGTGACAAACGACCTTAACCAGTAATGGCACAGCAGTTGATTTCCATGCGAAGCTAATAGAGAAAATTCATTTATTAATAGGAGCGAAATGACATCTGAAACCCCGGGGTGGTACCACGCAGAGTTAGACCCAGCAGATACGAAACGATACTGGAATGGTTTCCAATGGAGTAGCGAAATAATGGGAGGGGCAACGCTATGGCCGCGATTCGGGGCCCGAATGATTGATGCGTTTATCACTGGAGTTGTCCTTTTTCTTATTTGGTGGGCGGCTTTTGACACCGAAAATGCCAACGCATACGGGATCACAATTATTTCATTTTTTGTTGTGGCACTATACGAAATCGGCTTTGTAACGCTTAAGGGAGCTACTCCAGGGAAAATGGTTTTTCGTTTTAGAGTTGTGCAGATTGCAGATGGACAATCCCCTCCATCTGGGTCAGTTGCTGCGATGCGGTACGCTCCAAGCCTGCTCTCAGTAATCCCTTTTCTTGGTTCTGTCCTTTATTTGATAGTTCTTGGACTTTCCTTATATTGGCTTACATCGGATCCCGATAGGCAGTCGATTTTTGATCGTGCTGGGAAAACATATGTGGTTAGGGCTGTGTAGCTAAATTTTGATAGGAAAGTATCTATGGGGGACAAAAAAGAAGATTATACAGATGTAAGCGATGTCGCTATAAGCGATGAAAAGCGTGAACGTTTATACGCTGCGCAAACCGAATGTTGTGTTAACTGGACTAACTCGGCTGGTTGGCCTGTTGGGGTGATGCACCGTTTTGTTTGGCATAAATCAAAATTCTGGATTACGTGTATGGGGCAGCGTAAACGTGTTCCAGCGCTAAGGAAACGCCCTGAAAGTTCTATTGTCATCTCAAGTGAGGGGACATGGTTGGGTGGAGATATTACGACGACAACGAAGACCCTTGCAGTCGTTCATGATGATAATGCTGAAATCAAGGACTGGTTCTACCCAATGTTAGCTATGCGGTTAAGAGCGGGTGACGCAACCGCTAACGCTGAATTTATTAGACGTTTAGATACACCGGGAAGAGTAATTATTGAATTACAGCCGCAACAGTGGATTACCTACGATGGGCCGCTTCTAGAATCCAAGTTGCGAGATATCGTTTATAACGATCGTTTAGCGAAACGGTCAAGAAATGTAACAGAGCCACCTGAGGGGTGGGAAATGGAGTTTCTCTAATATGACGGAGAATTTAGAAGCACGAATTGAAATACTTGAACAAGAATTACTAAGACTTCATGCTCGAGAAGGTGTGTTAGTCGCATTCAACCAGTATTTGTATGGGATTGACACTGGTTTCATTGATGACATTTTGGATGCTTTCGCTGAAGAAGCGGTTTTGGATGTATTGAATTTCCCTCCGGATGGTGTGGACATGCATTTTAATGGGCGAGAGGAAATGGCACCCCTCTATGAACGGTACCGTTCCAGTGAATCCATGATTAGCGGCGGGCATACAACTTCAAACATTGCGATCGTTGTTGATACAGACGCGACTTCCGCTTCTCTTTCCGCGTATTTCACAACGACAAGACCTTCAGGTGTTCAGGGGGGCAGGTACGAAGGGTTTCTGCAACTTGAGAATGACAGTAAATGGCGTTTTACCAAACTTGCCATCATTAGTGCTTGGGGATGGAAGGCAGAGACGAAAAAAATTAGTGACCCAGTGAATGCCGATCGGTCTTTCTTCGGTGGGAGACCAGCTAGCGGAACTTAACTTGGCTATCGGGTCCGAATCGGTTCAGAACCATCCCAATCCTGTGCTGCTTCTCTGACTCTCTCATAGAACGCTACTAACGCTTTGTTCGGTTCATAAAGTTCAATGAAATGCCCTAAAGTGTCTGTAGCATCAACGTGATGGAATCGTGTTTCACCTGCTAAAGCAGACATCCCTAGCGGGAACCCAAGTTCACCTAGCTCACTGGTTGCTTGTTCAATGTCATCAACGAAATATGCCAGATGATGCAACCCGCTTTCATGTGGCTGGTACATATCCCGCACGACTGAAGGTCCTGATCCATGGTCTTGAACGAGTTCTACCATGACATCCCCCCATTGCCCATAGGCAGAAGTATGGTCAAATGTTGAGGGGTCTCCTCTGTAGATTACTTCTGATACGGGTATGTGTTCTGCTATGAAAAATGGCCCGGCACCAAAATTTGTGGCCCATTGTTCCGCTGCTTTAAATGCATTGGGGACTGCGTATGCGATTTGCTTTGGTGGGCCAAGTTTAAACATGTACTAATCGCCTCAGCAGTCTCGGCTTTCTTTCTTGCTTGTCGCACTCCATTACCTGTGCATACAAACTAAAAGGCTTTTTTAGTATGGCATTGTCCCGCCGTCGACGGGAAAGAGACTTGCTGTAAAATTATTTGCTTCGTCTCTTGCAAGCATCACTGCTACAGCAGCTACTTGCTCAACTGTATTTGGTTTTTTGATAGCTGAAGCTTGTGAATACATATCTGCAACTTCATCAAGGCTATCCATTCCTAGTGCCTCAGCTGTTTGAGGTGCTGATTCGTAGAATAGGTCGGTTTTTACAAAGCCAGGAAGGATCGCGTTTACTGTGACTCCTGATTCGCCGACCTCATGTGCAGCTGTTTTAACCAAACCATTAATTGCGTGCTTTGTAGCTACGTAATGGCTGACAGTTGCTGTTCGCAGTTTTCCTTCAACAGATGAAATAGCGATTATTCTTCCGCTTTCTTGAGGAAGCATGTGTTGTAAAGCTTTTCTCATCCCCCAGAATGTATGGTTTAGGTTCAAATTGAGTGTGTAGTTCCATGACTCATCAGTCATTTCTGCTACAGGAGCTGCATTTAAGATTCCACCTGCATTCAGAACTGCAATATCTATCTTGCCGAAATGAGCCACTGTTCCATCAATTAGTCCTTCGACATCGGATTGATTTGATGCATCACATGCGATAAATATTGCGTTATCTCCAGCATTCATCTCTTCGAGAGCGGTTGCTCCTTTTTCTTCTGAACGCCCACTTATGACTACTTTTGCGCCTTCAGCTAGGTATGCCTCGGCTATTGCCCTTCCGATACTTCTCGTGCTGGCTGTGATCGCAGCTACTTTTCCTTCTAGTTTTCCCATTTCTGTCTCCTCGTTTAGTAGGGGGCTTGCCCGCCATCGATACTGATTAATGAACCTGTTATGCCAGCGCCTGCTTCGGATGCGAGAAGGACAGCGACCAACGCGCAATCTTCTACAGTGTTCATCCTTTTGATAGCTGATGGTTGCTGCATCCAGGTGAGGAATTCTTCAAATTCCATTCCTAGCTGTTCTGCAGCCATTGGGCCTGACTCTTTCATAACGTCCGTCAAGATACCACCGGGACATAATGCGTTGACAGTTATCCCTAACGTCCCTACCTCCTGCGCTACTACTTTGGTTAAGCCATTAAGTGCGTGTTTCGTTGTGCAGTATGGAGCCTGTGCCGGTATAACGACCTTTCCATACATTGATGACACAGACATGATTCTTCCATGCTCTTGGGGGATCATGTATTTCAAAGCTCTACGCATTAGCCACATTGGGTGGTTCAGGTTCCAGTTGAGCACAAATTGCCAATTGGCTTCGGTCATATCTACCAGAGGTGATGGTTCTTCACCTTCCGCTGTTCCCCCGCCTGCGTTAGGAACGACAATGTCTATTTTTCCATAATGTTCTACTGTCTGGTCAACTAACCCTTCGCAAATTTCTTGATTTGTTACATCTCCGGCGATGAAATGCACTTGATCTCCCGCATCCATTTCTTCAAGAGCTTGTTGCCCTTTTTCTGCGCTTCGACCGTTAATCACTACATTCGCGCCTTCGGCTACGAACGCCTCTGCAATGCCTCTGCCAATACCTCTGGTTCCGCCGGTTATCAGCGCCACCTGTCCTTCAAGTTCCATATGGTCCCCTAGAAATAAATAGTTTGAATAACAACTACCTGTATTGTTGGCCGTTTTCGGTCAGAAAGCAAAGCGTTAGCGATATTTCTGAAATGCTTTATTCATGCTTTAATAAGCTAATGGGCAATGAACGTTTAATCTCTCTCGCTGCTGGTGTAATTCCAGAACTCATGGGTAACCCATCTCATTTTATTGAAGTTGCTGCGTCAGCTGGCTGGAAGGGAACGGGGGTCTGGTTTGACCCTGATTCGTGGACGGATAGGACAACTAATGAGGTAGCGAAACGAATTGAAGATACCGGCCTTGAGGCCGTTGATATGGAAGTTATCCGTCTCGGGTCCGGTGCAGACCATGGGGAAGCCCTTATTGAAGCAGCGATAGCTGTTGGTGCTAAAAATATTCTTACAATTTCGTCTTATGATTCTTTTGAACAAACAGCTGAACGGTTGACAGAGCTTTGTCTATTAGCATCCGAAGGCAATATTTGTATTTGCTTAGAATTCATGCGTTTTACCAGTATCAGAAATTTCTCAGATGCTTTGGCCACAATATCTATGGTTGAGGCTGATAATATTGGCATTCTTCCAGATTTGCTTCATGTTCACCGGTCCGGAACGTCGTATGAGGAAATTGCTTCCGCTGATTCAAAATTGTTTCCTTATGTTCAGTGGTGTGATGCCAAGATGGAACCCGTTGGCTGGGCTAACAGGGATTTATTGACTGATGCTTTAGATGACAGAATGATTCCCGGTGAGGGTGAACTACCCGTGTCTGCATTTATGTCCCTTTTCGATGAGAGTGTCCCTTTCTCTATAGAGGTGAGGTCAAAGGGATTACGCGATGGTTTCCCAGACTTCACAGATCGGGCAGGGCACCTTTTGGATCTAACATTAGCGGCTCTGAAAATATGAGATTATCTTTGTTCCATGAGTCAATTACATAACGAGAGAGTTATTTGGGTTACTGGAGCAGCATCTGGTATTGGCCAAGCGGCAGTTGAAGAAATTGTCGCTGAAGGTGGTCGCGTTATTGCTTCTGACCTCCCCGGAACTGATTTCTCTTGGGTCGAAGATATTGAAGAGGTTTTTGTTGTTACAGGGGATGTTTCAGACCCAGATCACAATGAAGCAGCTGTGAAAGCCGCTCAGGATGAATTTGGGAGAATCGATGGTGCTGTTCTTAATGCTGGCATGGCTGGTCGTGTCGATCTCTTTGATGGTCCTATAGATTCATTTGATCGAGTTATGGAAGTTAATGTCAGAGCAGTCGTTTTAGGGATACGAGCTTGCTCTCAAGTTATGAGACCAGGTTCGGCGATTACTGTGACTGCTTCTACTTCCGGAATGCGTGGCGATCCAGGAATGTGGGTTTATAACACATCAAAAGCGGCCGTAATTAATCTTGTCCGGAGTGCATCAATGGATTTAGCGAGCCGTGGAATAAGAATTAATGCTGTTTGCCCAGGCCCTACGGAAACTGGCATGACGACGGGCTTCGAAGGGGAATCATACGAAGATATGCGCCGCCGTATTCCCCTTCAGCGTTGGGGGAATGCTAACGAAATTGCTGCGGCCCATAGTTTCCTTCTCTCATCACAAGCATCATTCATCACTGGAGCCCACTTGCCTGTTGATGGTGGCATGAGTGCGAATAGTGGGCAATTCACACCCCCAGCATTTTCTCTGTAGTTAGATGATGTTTAGAGTGTCAAGCACTTTAGTTGCATAACTTTCATTTCCATCGATCGTGCAGGATGAACGCCAGTCCGAACGTTTTGTACCCCAGGAGACGAAATCATGAGCCGAAGATGCAACTGTGGCAGTAGAGCCTAAGTTCGCACGAGGTGCAATTGTAATCAGTCTGTCGTTTCCGGCTGGTTGGATTGTCCAAGTTCCGCCGCCGTTACCTGTTAATTCAAGTTCTAAGGGTTCCGTCACTACTGCAGCGAGTTCTTCCGCTTGCATCTGAGGCATCCCAGCGATCATCCATTCAATTCCGGGTCGAAGCATGTCATCTGTTGGTTGATCAATATCAATAGCTAGGGGGCCTTCAGGGGCAAGAATATCTATGTATAAATGGCAATAATGGTCAAAAGCGAAAGCGTTCGCCAGCATATGCATCGGGTACGTCCCTAAATCAGCTAGCGGAATCATTGTTGACGCAGTGGGTTCTTCCTGCAGCGCTTCCATCTGTCCTAGCCAATCTTCCAAGTATTGTGCGTACTCGTCCAATAGATCTTGCGCTGTCCAATCTCTGCGTGGAGCTACAAGTGCTTCCATCGCATCTTCTGCTTTCAACGGTTCTTGTGGGGTTTCTTGCGGTGGAGTCGGGTTAATAGCTTCTTTCATATTTGATGACATGTGTGCAAATACTTCCTGCACCCTCCAGCCTTCACACAGACTTTGTTTTTCCCAATCCTCTTCTTGCATGGATTGGATTACTTTCTCAACTTCGGTATGAATTTTCCTTAAAGCCTTAACAGCCTGCGAACTCATAGTTCCTCTCCCCTTTCATTTACCGTAGATAAAGCAGGCTTGTTCGTCAAAATTGTTGGATTACTCGTGCGGGAGATCCTACGGCTACGCAATTGTCTGGTAAGTCCGATGTCACAATAGATCCTGCCCCAATTGCAACATGCTTTCCGATTGTGACTCCTGGCAAAACAACACTATTCGTCCCGATCCATGATCCAGCTCCTATCCGGACTGGTTCCTCTGGCATACTCTGTTTCCCTATTGGAAGGCTTAAATCATCAAACGCATGATTCTGGTCTGTAACGTATACGTTTGGACCAAAGAAAACATCGTCCTCTATGGCTATGTGAAAATGACCGACGATACTTGATCCCCGTCCGATGAGTACCCTGTCCCCTATTTCGACTATACGGTCTGATAAAAGTTCCTGATTGGGTCCCATACCAGCGCTTAGCGAGACGAATGGGCCGATCATCGTATCCACACCCACTTTGATAGCATGCTCGCCAAAAAGGGCTGCGGGAGGAAAGCACATTATTGACCCTTCTCCAAATGCTGTGAACCGTTTCCCGCGGCGGCTATTTGGGTGAATAGCTGCTCTGCGGGAAAACCATTCATAGGTTCCGAGCAGAATGTCGGCTCGTCTGCCTCTAAAGCTCATGCGCCTCGACCAGCTGCCGCCTCATCCGCTCGGTTTCTCCCGCAAAGGAGAATTAACTCTTCATGCATCTCGAACCAGACAGTGTGATAGCTGTCTTTAAGTGGTGCTGCCAAATATGAATGATCGCCGGCTTGAAGTTCACTTAATGCTTTCGCGAATCGTTCTATGTATCTCGTTAAACGTGGTGCGAGTTCCGCTGCGGATGAAAAAACTGGTTTTACTATCTCATCAAGGTCGCTTAATCGGGCAATAATCCCAGCATCATAGCTTGCGTCTTCATGGTCATTGAGTTGCTGTTCGCCATCTATTTCTTTAATTTGCCAGTCGGTTACCAACTGTTTAAAAGCATCATTGTGGGAGCAGAAATCTTCGTATATTGATTCTATTTTTTGTTGGTCAATATTCTCTCTTTCTTCTCCTAGCAGGCCATCGATCCATTCTTTGCCTTCGGGAAGAAGTCTGAGTCCTCGTGGGGTTTCTTGAGCATAGGATTCAGCGATCATGTGGGCCAGAACTCCATCTACGGTTTCTTGGTCTTTACCTGTCACTTCAGCTACATGTTCGTTGCTGGCGATTCCTTTCAAGCGAAGAGCCATAGCTATTTCTAGCATTTTGTTTCCTTTCCTTGTCGTTCCATGCAACACATTAGATGCTGGAACTAGTTTGGTAAAAACCGGTGACACCTCTGACCTAATTGATTTAGTCCCTGATTCGCTTTGACCCTTTTCGGGGATTACGTTCAAGATAATTCATATTTACCGGAGGGGCATCATGAATGATTATTGGTTTTGTGATTGGCAGCCAAGTGAACGTTGGCCACATTATACGCGAGCGAACGCGGGAGAAGTTTTAGCTCCGCCAGCTAGCCCGCTTGGCCAAACTTTTACTTGGGACAACGGAACGATTATTGGGTGGCGTGATGGATATATTCGCCAAGGGTATTTTACTGAAAATGAGATGTCTGAATATAGGCCTGAGGTAGGTGGATTCTTCGGAGGTTTCTTTTATATCAATTTGTCAAATGTTCGAATGCAGGGAGTTCGAAATCCGACTGTCACGATTAAGGATTTAGATCTTGCTTTTTTTGGTGACCATCCTGATGTCCCTGACTATGAAGAACACCCTGATGATGTTAACGAAGATTTAACGGATGGGATTCTCGCCCATATGGGGTGGGTGATGTCTGCGACCGAATGGCCAGAGGTTGACGATGCGAAGGAAAGAACAATTGCCTTACGAAGCGATAGGCCTGATCTGAAATCAATGCCAATGGAAGCCATTGTGGAATATGCGCGCTCTCTTCAACCTTGGCTTGTCGAAACCTACAACACCCACTGCGTCGCTGCTTCAAGTTCGGGGATAGCCCCTGGTATTCTCGGTGCAGTTGGTGAAGCCATCGGTGACATGACTGTTCCTATGAAATGTATAACTGGTTTGGGTGACGTTGATTCTGCTGCTCCTTCTTATTACCTTTGGGATCTTTCCCGAACTGTCGTGAAATCAGAGGTGTTAACTTCTGCATTTGAAGAAGGAATATCTGACCTTTTAGAGAGACTTGAGGCATCCGATAGTTCAGATGCGATAGGTTTTCTTTCTTCTTGGAATGAGTTCATCTTTAATTATGGGTCACGTGGCCCTAACGAGTATGAAATTATCGCTGACTCATGGGAAACAGATCCTACTATCGCTCTGGCTTTACTGGACAGGATTCGATTGCAGTCCGATGAAGAAAACCCTTCGGAACGTCATGCGAAAATGGCGCAAAGCCGTGTTGAGACGGTAGAAGAGGTAAGAGGTAAGTTAGCTGAATTAGGTAACGATGAATTATCCGGACAGTTTGAAGCCGCTCTTGTCGCTGGAAATGTCATGGTTTTTCAAGAAAGATCAAAATCGAATTTCATTCGTGTCATCAATGAGATACGGGTAGCGTTTGAAGAATTAGGTAACCAAGCCGTGAATTTAGGTCATTTAAGCAACCACAAACATATCTTTATGCTTACTGATGATGAATTGGAAACGTATGTGGCTGATCCGGCAGCGATGCGAGTGAAACTTGAGGATCGCTTTGCTATGTACGAGAAGTTAAAGGAATTAGAGCCTCCTTTCTTTATCAAAGATGGAATTGTCCCTCCTTTGAGTACCTATAGAAAACTTGGATCTGAGCAAGTGGAAAGTGCAGTTGCTGGTGATGTTTTGGTTGGTGTCGCTGGAAGCCCAGGTACTGTAACTGGGACTGCCAAAGTAATTTTGGATCCGACGGATCCCTTTGCTATAGAACCTGGTGATATTTTGGTTGCACCCCTGACAGATCCCTCTTGGACACCTTTGTTTATGACAGCAGGAGCAGTAGTTGTTGATGTGGGTGGGCAAAGAAGCCACGCAGTGATAGTCAGCCGGGAGCTTGGACTTCCTTGTGTTATTTCTGTAACTAATGGGACAAAGAAAATACCCAATGGTTCTCAAATTGAAGTTAATGGAAGTACAGGAGAGGTTACGATTTTATGACTCCTCCATTTCGTTTCGGTCTCCAATCTTATTCATCGGAAACACCGGACGCGTGGCGAGACCTTGCAAAAAAAGCTGAAGCTATTGGTTTCAGTAGTTTTCATTTGGCAGATCACTACATAGGCGAAGGACCTTCATTAACAGCAGCAAATCACCCTGTGCAGAACCTTGCGGCTATACCAGCGATGATGGTTGCGGCTGAAGCAACTGATTCAATTCGTATTGGCTGTCGAGTTTTGTGCTGTGACTATCACCTACCCGTTGTTCTAGCTAAAGAAGTCGCAACTATTGACTGGTTTAGTGGTGGAAGGTTAGAGCTTGGGTTGGGTGCCGGATGGATCCAGAGTGAATATGAAGCTATGGGTATCCCAATGCTTCCTCCTGGTCGAAGGATTGACAGAATGGTTGAGACTCTTGATTTGGTTCGCCAACATTACAGCGGTGAGCAAATAGATTTGGATGGCGCCCACATGCAAATTTCTGGTTTCTCTGGAGTTCCATCAACAGGTACTGTCCCTCCGATCATGATAGGCGGTGGGTCTAAACGTGTACTAGGGATCGCTGGCCGTGAGGCTGATATTGTTTCTGTTAATTTCAATAACAGTGCTGGGAAAATCGGGCCGGAAGGAGTTGGTAGCGGAACGAATGCAGGAACTAAACAGAAAATTGAATGGATTAAAGACGGTGCTGGTGACCGGTTCAAAGATATTGAAATTGAAATCGCCGCTTATTTCACTGTTGTTACTGATCACGTAGACGCTGTTTCTGAAGAGTTCGCGAAACTCTTTGGTCTTTCTCCAGAAGAAATTCAGAACCACCCGCACTGCCTGATCGGCCCTGTTGGACAAATTATTGAATCTATTCAGCAGCGTCGTGAAGAATTTGGAATTAGTTACATTACTTTTGGTGGCGCCGTTATAGAGGATGTCGCTCCGATTGTGGAGGCTTTAACCGGCTCGTAGTTCTTTGTTTCAATGTCTACGCTAATAAACGAAGAGGTTGTTCTAAGAAATTCTTAATTGTTGATGCGAATTCAGCTGCTGGCGCCCCGTCAAGTACTCGATGGTCCCATGTAAGACTGATGGTCATTCTCTTTACTTTCACTGGGGTGTCCCCATCCCATTCAACATCATCACGGATTCTTCCTACACCGAGAATTCCTGCATTAGGGGGATTAATCACCGGCGTGAATGCATCAACTCCAAACATTCCTAACGCTGTAACTGAAAATGTTCCGCCCTCCATCTCGGAAAGAGAAAGTTTTTTATTCCGAGCGGCTTCAGCAAGCCTGCTTGTTTCCATAGCTATTTCTGCTAGTTCAAGTTGGTCGGCTCCATGGACAACGGGGACAACAAGTCCATCGGGAACAGCAACTGCCATTCCGACATTTATTTCTTCTAATAGGACTACGTCATTCCCATCAATTTGGCTGTTTGCTAGAGGATGTTGAGCTAGTGCTTGCGCTGCTGCAGCAATAACAAGATCGGTATACCCAGGTACAGCTCCCAGTTCGGCTTGACCAATATCTTTCAGTTGGTCTCGCAGCTCAACTGCTCGATCCATATTGACATCCATGGTTAGTGTTAGTTGCGCCATTTCTTGTAATGATGCGTGCATTCTTTCCGCGATTATTCCTCGCATTCCCTTCATAGGGATACGTTCTCCAGGTACCTGCGTTGCAGGTACAGCCGACCCCGTCGGCGATGTCACAGATTTTTGAGATCTACTGAAAACAAAGACATCTTGTTTGGTTATGCGTCCGTTTGGCCCAGTTCCGGTAACTTGATTGACATCAACTCCGAGACGTTCAGCTGCTTTCCTCGCAGCGAATGGGATTTGTCGCGGCGTGATTTTCTCTGGCTCCTCTTGGGTAGAAGTAGGTTTAGAACTAACTGGTTCAGTTTCCGCTGGGGGGTTCGCCAACACATCTTCAGAAGTGATCCTCCCGCCCGGACCAGTACCTTGTATAGCTGTTAAATCTATTCCTATTTCACTGGCGATTCGTTTCGCGTTAGGAGATGCCATGATTCTTCCGACAGTGTTTACATCATTTCCTTTGTGTTCCGCAAAGGAGTTCACATCATCAGAGGTTATTCTGCCAGCAGGGCCTGACCCGGAGATATCTTTAATATCAATGCCTAGGTCTTGAGCTACTCGTTTCGCATTCGGGGAGGCAAGTACTCTAGTGGTTTCCATCCCGTTTGCATCGGAAATTGGTTCTTGCTCAAGGGTGACTTCTTCCTGAGGAACTTCAGTTATAGGTTCTTGATCACTGACTATCTCTTCTTGAATTATATCTTCGGTTATCTCTTGGGTTTCTTCAGAACTTGTTTCTACCGTCGTTCCATCTGGCGCTTGTTCCCCTTCAGCAAGGAGCCAGCCAACGATCTCGCCAGGTTCTAGGGTCTCGCCGACGCCAGCGATGTGTGAAACAATCCCATCTACTTCTGCTTCAACTTCTGCTTCGACTTTGTCAGTTTCAAAGAGCATGATGACGCTTCCCTTGGTAACTGTCTCACCAGTTTTGACGAACCACTCAGTTATCGTTCCCTCGGTCATGGTTAGTCCAAGTTTCGGCATTAATATCTTTGTGGCCATCGGTCTCCTAATTTGAGCTTACGAAGTAATTATTCAGGTTAGCCAAATCCATTGCCTTTTGAGTGTTTATCACCCATGGCCCTTCTCGGAGGATCGTGGCTATGGCATTCTCGTCTTCAGAGAGAATATAGTCTCGTTCGCCATCAAAGGCTAAAACACCGGGTCCGGTAATCGTAACTGGCTCGTTCAAGACTAGTTTCCGGTGGCTTCTGATCTGAACAGTTTCGAAACTCCCCGGAGCAATCGGAGCACGTACAGTCTGATTACCCAAACCCATTTGTACGTACACTCCCCCATCTTCGTCTCTACCAATTGTTTGAAGGGTTGCTGCGATTGAGGAAAGTCCGACTGCTGTTGGCTCCGCTATAGCAAAAATGCCTTCCTTCAGGTTCGTTACGTCCCAGATCGCTCGACTTCCGATGAAATCCCCTTCAACGAGTACTAAATCTACGAGGGCGAGATCGTTATGGCCTCCAGCTAAATCAACCCTTATTATTTTCGCCCTTTCGGCGACCTCATTAAGGGGCACTATCCCTCTTGCTACGAGCCCAGCAGCTATTCCTCCGATCGTTGATTCCATATGAAATGGGAAGACATTGTTAGTTCCCACTGATAGTGGAACCATGGGCGCATCAATCCATCCTTTGGCTACATCTCTGTTTGTCCCATCACCCCCAAACACAATAACGGAACCTACACCTGCTTCTTTCATTGCCGCAGCGGCCTTCTGAGAATCTCTACCAGTTCCCATTACAGCTTGCGTGATTGGTTCCATTGAAATATTACTTTTAGAGATTTTCTCTAATGCTCGTTGAATCAGGTGTCGGGTGTCATCTAGGAAGAGGATCTTCTCAACACCAGATTCAATCGCTCCTAATGCTGCCCTCCTAATGATGGCGATTTTGTCCACGTCGCCAGTTGATCCAGCATGGCCGACGAGGCGACGTACATCTTTACCTGCGGTCGGACTAGCGATTATCCCTACTGTTGTCACGGTAGGAAGCGATTAACTGCTTCTGTGGAGAACGCCTCGTACTCCTTCAGCGATGCGCTCTGCGTTTGGCACATATGCATTCTCAAGAGCAGGACTAAAGGGAACGGGAGAGAAAGGAGCAGCTACTCTGGCGATTGGCGCATCCAGATAATCAAAAGCCTCTTCTTGAATCTGGGCAGCTATTTCAGCTCCGATGCCTCCGTTACGGACGGCTTCGTGAACAATCACGATTCGGTTAGTTTTTTTCGCTGATTGGACGACAGTGTCAATATCAAATGGTAGAAGAGTCCGAGGGTCAATGATCTCAATGTTAATCCCCTCTTCAGCTAGCATTTCTGCAGCTTTTTCAGCTTCGCCTACCATCATGCCTATGGCGATAACAGTTGCGTCAGTTCCTTCGCGAACTACGTTTGCTTCTCCGAGAGGTATTTCGTAAAGACCTTCAGGTACATGTCCTTTACTCCCTAGCATTTTCTTGTGGAGGGTAAAGATTGTTGGGTTATCGTCTCTGACGCAGGAGACTAGGAGGCCCTTTACGTCATAGGGATTTGATGGGTACACGACTTTCAAGCCGGGAACATGAATTAGCCAAGCTTCGAGACTTTGGCTGTGCTGGGCTGCGGCACCTAAACCTGCCCCCGCAGTCGTCGTAATTGTCAATGGAAGTTTGGCTTTCCCTCCGTACATGTATTTCATTTTTGCGGCTTGGTTTGCAATTTGGTCCATCGCCACCATTACGAAGTCCATGAACATTAAGTCAACAATGGGTCGGAGGCCCATAGCTGCAGCCCCTATTCCAAGACCTATTATTGCTTGTTCAGCGATTGGAGTATCGACAACTCGTTCATCGCCGAACTCTGCATTAAGCCCTGCGAAAGATTGGAAGACGCCTCCATATCGGCCAACGTCTTCTCCGGCTATGAATACGTCTGGGTCTTCTCGTAGAAGTTCCGCTAGCGTTTCTGTGAACGCATTGTTATAACGAATTATTCTTTCTTCTGTTTCTGCCACTGTCATGTTATGACACCTCCGTGTATACATCGGTGAGCATGTCCGAACTCGGGTCCGGCATGGGACTTGCTTCCGCGAATTCAATAGCTTCGTCAACCTCAGCTTGGATTTCCGCATGTATTTCTTTTGCTTGTTCTTCGCTCAATACCTTTGCTTTAGCCAGTTGTGCTTCAAAAAGCTTAATTGGGTCACGCTCCATCCATTCCCTAACTTCTTCATCCGACCGGTATGGGGTTCCAAATGCGTCTACTCCAGCATGGTTATAGAACCTATAGGTTTTACATTCAATCATTGATGGCCCTTCGCCATTGCGGGCGCGCTCAACAGCTACTCTTGCTGCTTCATATACGGCGACTACATCCATTCCATCAACGATGACTCCCGGCATTCCGTACGCCACTGCTCTATCGGCAACGTCTGTTATAGCCATAACGCGGTCACGTGCGGTGTACTCTGCATACTCGTTGTTTTCACACATAAAGACAACTGGTAAGTGGAGAGCGCACGCCATGTTTGCCGCTTCGTGGAAAGCACCAATATTCGTTGAACCATCTCCGAAAAAGGCCATTGTGATAAGTCCATTATTCTTGTATTTGTTCGCAAAAGCGGCACCAACTGCATGGGGAACTCCTCCACCAACTATCCCATTTGCTCCAAGCATTCCAAGATCCAGATCAGAGATATGCATGGACCCGCCTTTACCTTTGCAATAGCCGGTCGCTTTGCCCATGAATTCTGCCATCATAGGTTTGAATTGTCCGCCCTTTGCTACGAGATGTCCATGTCCTCGGTGAGTTGAGGTAATTTGATCCTCGGGTTTTAATGCTACGCATCCTCCTGCGGCAACTGCTTCCTCGCCGACGTAAAGATGTATGAAGCCGGGAATCCTTGCTTCGGATGCAAGTCGTCCGGCTGCTTCTTCAAGAAGCCGGATTCTGACCATTCTTCGGTGCAAGTCAAAAAGCACTTCTTTAGAGATTTTGGTCTGTTCTTTCGTAGCCATTGAAACTCCATTCAGTTCTTACCATTTGTAGTGTATCGGCAATATGGTCTCTGGCTAATCAGAAACTAGGCTTCTTTTCCTAATGCCCATCGGATTCCCCTTCGAAGCAATTCGTGATATTGCGGTATTTCCCAAGAACAGCGTTCAAGATTCGGGTAGTACTTTACACCAAGCGGTGTCATGTCCCAGTGCCCTCGGCAGTGGCCTAGATTGTTATAGAGGATTTCTCCTTCTCCATGTGATTTCAAATACATAATTAAATGAACAGGATCACAATTCTGCCAGTCAGATTCTTCAAACCCCGGTGTCTCACCAAGCCACTCGGTTTTAAGTAGTGGATGGAGGGAATCCCTATCGTGGTACTCGCAGAGATATAACTCATCATCGGTTTCAAATGGCTCAATTCCCTGCACTAGCCAATGCTCTGGGTCGGCGAGCTGTACTGGGAACGGTTGTATCGGTGGGTGAGAAATAAACTGAGTTCCGAGGAGTTCAGCCCAGATTGGGAAACACCGTGGGGAGGAGACTGGATTAGGTGGGTCTAAGTCAAGGGCTGAATTAGTTCCGTGAAGCGCGAGCCATTTGCCTCCTTGTTCAACCCATTCACGTATAGCTATTTGAGCTTCTTCTGATGGTCGTATATCGCAGGTATAGGAAATAAGAAACTGTGATCCCGTTATTGCGTCAGTATCTTCGTAATCAGATCCGACTTTGAGTTTTATATAGGGGTGCTCAGCAAGGAGTTTTAAAAGTTCAAGCCGCGCGTAGTCAATGTCGTGGTAGCGACCACCAGCTACTAAGTAAGCATCTACTCTTTCAGGCTTTTCTTCAGACATGGATTCCTCCTAGAATTCAATGCGTTTCGTGTATCCACCATCTACAACAATGTTTGCACCGGTAACCCAGGAAGCTGCGGGACTACATAAGAATGCGGCCACATTTGCAACTTCTTCAGCGCTTCCCATCCTCCCACTTGGTTGGTCTTTTACTGTTCCTTCATAGAACTCTGGCATGGCTTGCTTTATTTTGTCCCATGGGCCGTTCTCAAAGAAAATTGGCCCTGGGGCAATCGTGTTAACTCGGATCCCTTTCGCTGCAAGTGTTTGTGCGAGTCCTGCCGCGTAGACCGTGGCTGCTGCTTTCAGAGCACTGTAACTTGTAGGTCCGGGTCCGAAGTGTTCAAGAGCAGCTGTTGAGCTTATCGTGAGCACAGCTCCTTCACCTGAGGATGCGAGTAATTCTTCTGTTGCTCTGACACCACGGACGAGTCCCATCAGGTCCACATTGTAGTTAGCATCAAATTTTTCATCTGTCTGGCCGCCGCCGCCTCCCGAAGCATTATTTATCAAGATGTCTAGGCCGCCGAGTTGCTCTGCTGAGCTTTGAAGCCATGCTTCTAGCTCATCCCCATTACTAACATCAACTGCGGATCCGATTATGGTTCCTTTGCCTTCCAGCGCAGCGAGAGCTTCATCCACACCTTCTTGACCTCGGGCACAGATTGCTACCGATGCTCCTTCTTCTAGCATTTTTGTTGCTATGGCGCGCCCAATTCCTCGAGAGCCCCCAGTTATGACAACTTTCTTTCCTGCTAATCCCAAATCCATGTGTTCCTTTCCTACTGCAAATGTTTGCAATGGTATTACGTGCTATAGAAACTAGAGCAAAATCTCATCTGATGGAAACTAGATCACTCGGATTTCGCTTATAGATCTAGAAAGGTTGAGAGCATTGTTTGGAATTTGGACCTTGTCTCATTTAGTTCTGATTGCGGTTCACTATCAGCAACAAGTCCTACCCCCGCGTAGAGGCGCGCTTCTTTACCATGTATTTCCGCTGATCGTATTCCCACCGCGAATTCCCCATTTCCTGAACTATCTACCCAACCGACTGGTCCTGCGTATCTACGGCGGTCAATACCTTCAAGATCCTTTATTATTTTAAGAGCTTCTGTTTGCGGATCCCCAGCGACAGCTGGAGTCGGATGAAGTGCCATTACGAGTTCGAGAATAGATGCAGCGGGCTGTGAAAGTTGACCTGTAACTTCTGTTCCTAGGTGATGAACGTGAGGAAGTGACATGATACGGGGTTCAGGGTCCGCGTCTATAAATGAGCAGAAAGGCAAGAGTTCCTTAAGAAGCCATTCAATTGTGACTTTGTGTTCATACGCATCTTTTGTTGAATCTAAAAGTTCTTGCCTTGATTGTTTATCAGCGTTTTCTTCCTTGCGCCGAGTTGCTGTGCCGGCTAATGGGTTTGCACGAACTGAATTACCGAATCGCGAAACGAGTAGCTCTGGTGATGCACCTATGAATCCGTCAATATTGAAAATCATGGATTCTGTATTGTTGTCTTTGAGTTTTTCAAGGATGGTTTCTATAGGAATTTCTTTGTTAGCAGTCAATATTAACTCTCGAGCAAGGACAACTTTTTTTACTATCTGATTATTAATCAAATCTTTGATCGCCGGAATTTTCTTATCTCTCCAGATTTCAGGTTTGATAGGTGAATCAACATTGATTTCTGTGATCGGAGGGTGCTCTTCGTTGACGTTCGTGTTTTCTATTTCTTGAATAATGTCGTCATAAGATAGGTCAAGTTCACTGGTATAGGTCACCCATCGTTCTCCGGAAGCGTGTTTGCCAAGAATTATTCTGGGGATGATTAGTTCCGCTGATTGATTTGGGTCAAAGGGGAAAGCCCCGAAGGCACACGTTCCTTCTCCTGGCATAAGTTCCCGTTCTGAAAGGTTCGTATTTCGTATTTCGTTAAGTAGTCCCAGTTGTATCGCTGAGCGGCTCAGTGGTTGTAAGGTCATCCGTTTCGCTACTCCGTACCCGTGCAAAGTGATTTTTTTTGACGACCAAAAGAATTCTTGTCGTAATTGCAGTTTCCGGAGGTTCTCAGTCCCTAAGGTGAATGTTTTTGATTGCACATTGTTTAGGCTAGAGGATTGATGTCCATTGTCGTATTCAGAGCGCATTGTGGGAAGATATTGTTAGGAGTTCACCCATATGAAACAAACTGTTGAATTGACTATTAAAGCAAACTCAGAGATGGTTTTCAATGCGTTCAGGGATCTTGAAAATTATATACAGTGGCTTGGCTTTATTGATTCTATAAGTCCAGTTGCTAACGAGAATGGGGACTTGAGTTGGATTGTGGTTCTTCAATCTCAGCTAGGGCCATTTACGCGAATGAAAAAACTGCGAATGGTTAAAAATAGTGAAGTTGCCAACAGTTCTATAAATTTCAGCAGAGTTGAACTTGATGAGAAAGAGCATTCATCGTGGAACCTTGAGGTAATGTGCCAACGGGTTAGTGATGATTCCACAAGAGTAAAGCTGACAGTTTCGTATTCTGGGAAATTCTGGTCTCGGCCTTTGGAAGTAGCTTTTAACTCTCAGGTAGAGGATGCGAAAATTCGGTTGAAGCAGTATTTTGAATGAAGAGAGTAAGCGAAGGGGCGCATTCATGAAAGTGGTATTCGTTGTTATTGATGCCCTACCCAATGGCCTTGTCTCGAAAGAGTGGACGCCGAATCTTTGGGATCTTCTTTCAGATGGAGGGTGGAATGAATTGGGGGGTAAGTCTGTTCTCTCAACAGCTACTTATCCGAATCATGCGACGTTTGCGACTGGTCGACTTCCAAGTTCTCATGGAATTTTCACAAACCGTGTTTGGGATGGTGGGCAATTTACGATTTCCTCGGAGATTGGCCCAGTAGGAGACACATTGTTTAAAGCAACGAAAAGGAATGGGCTTGAGTGTATTACCGTCGTTGGGGACCATCATTTGATAGGTGTTATGGGGGCTGAAGAGTCTTCAAAGGTGTGGCCGCCGGAGGGGAAGCGTGCTGACGTTGCTTTAGATGAATTTCGGTATGCGTCAAATAGTTCTGTTCTTGATGCTATTGATGCGATTGGGCTAGTGGAAGCGGATTTTGGTTTTGTACATTTCAATGAACCCGACACTGTATGCCATATTCATGGGCCTGATTCTGAAGAAACTAGATTACGAATTTTAAAAACAGACGAGGCTTTAGGTGAACTCCTTACACGACTGAAACCTATGTGGGATGACACGGTCGTTATTGTTGTAAGCGATCATGATCAAGAATTGGTGGTTGATTATGGTTTCGATCTTTCACATGCTTTGAATGAGAAGGGTTTGCCAGGGGTCGTGGAGTATGAGGGAACGGCCGCACTTATTTTTGATGGGCCTTCTGAAAAAGAACTGAGGTTAATCCCAGAGGTGGAAGGGGTTATCTCTCTTGATGAGAGGAATAGTCTTGTTTGGGGCAAACCCGGTCATGTTTTTGGACCTTGGCTAGAAGGCTTATATGGATCGCATGGAAGTCCACGCTGCGAAACGCAGGTAGCTGTGGTAGGTGGTGGACACCCACAGGTGAAACTACTTGCGGGTTTAATTTCTAAGAAACGTCCTTTGGCCTGGGAATGGGCCCGCCACATAAGTGATTTATTAGAGTTAGACCTTCGGGTCTAACTTCTTTATTTGCTAACTTCTCCAGCGAGTTTTTCCAGAGTGGTTTCCATTGACATTCGAGTATGAGAAGCCCTGTCAGGCACACCACTTACTTTGCCACCGATAACCACAAGTGCTTTTCTACGACGGTCTACCCACGTTTGCGTTACTTTGCATCCTTCAGAAGTTGGCTCTAAATCAAAGCTCCAATCTGAACCACCCATGAAAGGAAATCTCATCTCAAATGCGAACCGTCGTGGCGCATCAAATTCGGTTATTGTCACTGGCGCTTTCCAGGATTTGCCTTCCCAACTATTCTCTCCACTGAATTTTGCTCCAAGCTCAGGCCCACTTGATCCTTTGACCCATTTACCTCCATCATTTTCAGGTGACCATCGTCCCATATTGGGAAGATTGGTGATTAAGTCCCAAACTTCGTTTGGGCTTGCTGCTATTTCTCTTGATACTGTAACTATTTTTTCCATGTGCGAAGCCTACAGATTTCAGAGAGTTGAGGCAAAACAGTTATTTAAGTACGTCCTTGTAGGGGATACTTTTGTCTACTCGGGGCTCCCCGGGTAGCCCTAGAACTCTTTCCCCTACGATGTTTCGTTGAATTTCATCTGAGCCTCCCGCTATCCGATATCCGGGTGCTCCTAATAGATGCTCATTCCATTCGTATGTTCCCCACTCGCCAGTATCTGCAGTCATTCGAGCTCCTAAGAGTTTTGAGATGACGTCACTCATAAGGTTCATTGATTTAACCCAGATCATTTTTGAAATTGACCCTTCAGGTCCTGGTGCTTGGCCGGCTTTGGTTTGGGCTGCTACGCGTTGACCATTTAGGACCATAATCCGGTATTGGGTATAGAGTCGTGCGAGCTCATTTCTTATGACAGGATCTTTCGTGAGTTCTAGGTGTTCGGCTAATGCTTTGGCCTGCGCCCAGTTACCTCCGACTCGTGAACTTCCATTACTACTTCCGCGTTCAAATCCGAGCACAGTAAGAGCTACTTTCCATCCTTCTCCGATGTCTCCCACTCGGTACGCATCGGGAACCCGAACATCGGTGAGGAAGACTTCATTGAAAGATGTTCCGCCGCTCATTTGCCGGATTTGCCGTATCTCAACGCCGGGTGCGTCCATGGGGACGATAAATACTGTGATTCCCTTATGTTTCGGAAGGTCACTATCTGTTCTGCAGACTGCCATACCCCATTCTGAGAACTGTGCTCCCGAACTCCAGACTTTTTGTCCATTAAGGATCCATTCTTCTCCGTCTTTGTCTGCTTTGGTAGCGACACTTGCTAGATCTGATCCAGCTGCTGGTTCTGAAAAGAGTTGGCAGCACATTTCCTGTGCACCTGCCCATTTTGCTACCCAATCATTTTTTTGTTGCTCTGTTCCGAGGAGACGAATGGAAGGTGCCATTAAATGAGTGGTAACGCTGTGCGTTTCATGACCTCCTGGAGTTTCGTATTCACTTTCAAGTTTCAAAAACGCTTTTTCGTGTTCCTTGGTTAAGCCCATTCCTCCGAATTCTGGTTCCCATGTGATTTTGTGGTAGCCCACTTCGGCTTTTTTCTGAGTCCATGCCATTGCATTATCGATAATGGCTTTTTCTTCTTCAAAAGAAAGATTATGGAAGACAGAAACACTGAACTCTCCTTCTCCCCAAATAAGTTCTCTTCGTCCGCTCTCGTTGATGCTGCGTGGCTCAGCGTTGGCATCGAGCCATGCACGTGCTTCCGATGTGAATGTTTCAATATCAGTCATGCTTTAATTATTGACCAGAAAATCCTTTTTTGCTCCATCAAGGAGCGGGATTTATTATCTTCTTTTAGATTTGTGAAAGCCCATCAGCGATTTGTTCAATGATTTCAGGTGGTTTGTTCTTGGGAATTGAGACGATCCCAAGAGAGACTCCGGCTTCTTCGTATTCGCGGGCTTGTTGAATGGTCGCATGAATGTCTCCATCGAACCGTAACATTGTAGAAATAAGGATCTCTTTAGGGTCGCGTTCTGCTTCTGCACAAGCTTGAAGGAANACCGCNTGTCGCATTTTGAAATCATCAAGTGACATGGTTTGCGTACCGTAGTTCCAATGGTGGGCATGTCGNACTACCGCAGGNATTGTNCTTNTTAATCCNCCTCCNCCNATACAAATTGGCAAAGGGNTTTGTGGNCCCTTTGGGTTGTTCATCGCATNCTTTAAGGAATACCAGTTACCNGAAAANTCTGANCGNTCTTGGGTAAGGAGTTTCGTCAGGACTTCCATGCCTTCTTCAAACCGGTCAAAGCGATCNCCCATTGAACCTANATTGAANCCNTAGGCTTCNCATTCTTCTTCATTCCAGCCAGCTCCTATTCCAAGTTCNAATCTGCCTTGAGAAGTGATNTCTAACGTTGANGCCATNTTGGCGAGCAAAGCTGGGTGACGGTACAGCATTCCGGTNACNAGAACACCNCCTCGNATTCTTTTCGTTTCCTGNAANAGAGCTGTCAANGTGANCCANCCTTCTAAACAGTCTTCAGTGGAATCTCCAAATAACGGGTAGAAATGATCAAAAGTCCATCCAGATTCAAATANGTCTAGATCATCAGCGCGTTTCCAGACTTCNAACAGCCATTCCCACGAACAACGCTGCGGCGATGTACTTATCGCAAATCTCATGATGGTTGCCGNANNCCGGGGTTCCCCTCAGTCCAGTCCCTAGAAAGTTTCCTGAAAGTGATACGCCAACCGTCAGGTGTTCGGATTAATTTGTCATCATATCTGCCAGCGATAACGAAGTTGTCGCCACCTTCTGTTCCTCGAAGCGTGTGTTGTGCATGTAAATAGCATCGGCATGTAGCCGTATCACCGTTAATTGTGACTTGTTGATTGCTTACAATATGTTGTGATGCGTCCAATGGTCCAAGCGCATTCGTCACCTTTTCGATAATTGCTGGNAANCCTTCAACCACAACACTCATGTAATCGCANACTGCATCTTCNGTGAACACGGTGTCTAGNCGCTCTCNTGGCCCATGATCTAGCAGCCACCCATATGCGATTGTNAGATCAATGATTTCTTGNCGGTCCAGTATTTCTTGTAATGCGTCTTCCATCTGTATCCTCTNTCTTTCCATGAACTTTAGATGATTTTTCTACAATTTGTTTAATCTGAATAANGAGCTTTGTTTGGAAGGCTTTTNTCTGACTGTTATCCTCCGGAGATGATCAACCGNTTCAGTATTGACACTGCTTTANTACTNATAGACGTTCAGGTGGGTGTTGATGATCTCCTCCATTGGGGTGGAGTTACTGGACGCAGGAATAACCCTGATGCTGAGANNAATATGCTNGACTTGCTCTCGGCATGGCGTTCTNAGGGNTTNCCTGTNGCATTNACTCTCCATGACTCNGTTGAAGANAATTCTCCGCTGAAACTAGCTTTACCATCTGGTGATTTNAANCCCGGNTTTAGCGTTGGCGATGATGAGATTTCNGTCGTGAANCATGTCAATAGNGGTTTCGTCGGGACTTCACTTCATGAAGANTTNACGCGTCTTGGNATTTCTCGTCTTGTTATTATGGGTTTCTTNACAAATATGTGTGTAGAGACGACTGTNCGNATGGCAGGNAATNTGGGCTANGACACGTATTTGATTCCTGAAGGGTGNGCTACCACGAACCGTNTTGGCCCAGATGGCATTGATTATGATCCTCAAGTTGTTCATGAGATGACAGTTGCGAATCTCCATGGNGAGTTTTGTACTAGNTTNCGNCTCNCTGATGCTAAGAAATTATTANCNTCTNATATGCCNCNNCTATCGCGTGTCCAAGGTAANGAGTAGGAATTNCATGGANTCTNAATTTGGTGTGTGNTCAATGTCGGCGAAGTTNCGCAGAGTTGCTATCCGTCAACCCTCAGCGATTCTCTCAGCTGATATAGATGAATGGCANTATGCAAAGCCTTTGAATCAGCANGTTCTCCTGCAACAGTTNTCAAATTTTGTTTCGTTGTTGGANANTTCAGGGACCGAAATNCTTTGGCTTGATGATGANGATGATGGTTTAGCTGATTCTATTTTCACGTACGACCCTTCNTTTATGNTTCCTTCNGGAGCGNTTTTGTTACGCCCNGGAAAAGANAAACGNNTNGNTGAAATTNATGTNCACCGCCGGTTCTATGATCGCNTTGAGATTCCTNTCATTGGNATNATTGAAGCTCCAGGCACTATNGAAGGNGGAGACTGTTTCTGGCTTAANGAAACAACGTTGGCTGTAGGTAAGGGGTTTAGGACAAATGATGCAGGCATTTCACAGTTGCGGGATCTTGTTTCTGATGAAGGTGTTGAAATCATGCAGTTTGATCTGCCATATTACAAAGGCCCTGACGCCTGTCTGCATTTAATGTCAGTAGTCAGCCCTCTTGACCATGATTTAGCCATTGTCTATGAACCGTTGCTTCCTAATGGGCTTACTTCGACTCTCGTTGATTTTGGTTTTGATCTACTGAAGGCACCCAAGGGTGAATTTGAAGCGAGTCATGGCTTGTCCTTGAATGTGTTGGCTACTGCACCGCGAGAAGTTATAGCGATAATTGGTTTTCCGGAAACACATCAATTAATGAGCGAAGCCGGTTGTTCTATTTCATTATTTGATGCCGATGAACTTTGCATCCCGTGTGAGGGCGGGCCCACATGCTTAACCAGGCCAATTCTCAGGTTTTGATCTAGCGTTGATCTTCCCAAGATTGACGAGCTGCGGGCCACGGATTACCGATGAGGGATGTCTCGTTCGCGAATCTCATTACTTTTCTTTCCGCAATTTCGTATGTGGGCCATTCTCCGAGAGTGTTTGTACTGGGATTTCCTTCACGGATAAATGCGACCCATGATGCGTGCATGATGTCTCCGACATGGGTTGGGAGGTCAGATGTTCCAAGAAAGAGTTCCGTTCCTTTGGCGTCCAACGTTCCAAATGCAAATGGTATTTCTAAAGCGTGGCAAGCTCCGAGCGCGCCGTTGAAAGCTTGGCTTTTCCAGTCAAATTCGTACATCCAAGATTTGCCGCCATGCTTTTGTCTAGCTTCAGCCATTTGTATTGCTGGAATCCGGAACATGTGGTCAGTGGAGATAGCGACGGCGATTTCACCTGCGGAGATATCTCCTCTGTCTTTACGTACTGCTTCTATGAATAGATTTGGTTCATTAACATAGTTCTTTAACCATTTTTCGAGTTTTTCTGCTGGGATTTGGTTCGTTCCCCATAGCGTTGTTTCGTCCGTATTGGTTCCTGTTAGAAGAGGAATATCTGCACTAACTCCTTTTTGAAATAATGCTATTGGGTGGTCGGTCAACAAATCGGGTGTAATAGATGGATAGAACGGTAATTGGCCGACAGGCATGAATTCATTGGAGTTTTCTTCAACATATTTTTGTGCTTCAAGAATTTCATCAACTGTAAGCGCCTGGAGATCATCAAGAGACTTCGCTCCCGCATGCTCCATCAAAAGCTGCCCTGCTGCTTCTGCTTCTTTTTGGGTAATCACATGGTGCCCTGCCCCGCTTTGCGTGATTGCTCTGCAGTAGAGTCCTCGGCTTTGTGACATTGCCATAATTGTTGAAACACTAAAAGCTCCGGCTGATTCTCCAGCGATTGTTACTTGTTCAGGGTCTCCACCGAAATTTTCAATATTCTTTTTTACCCACGTTAATGCAGCGATTTGATCCAATGTTCCATTTATTCCTGATGTTGGGGCATCGGGAATTCTTGCGAATCCGAGTGCTCCAAGGCGGTAGTTGATAGTGACGACGACTATGTCGCTTTCTTTGGCGAATCTTGTCCCGTCATACCATGGAATAGAACCTGTTCCATTCCGATATGCACCGCCATGGATCCATACCATCACTGGCCGTTTCTTGTTATCAGTGGAGGGAGTGCAAACGTTTAGGGTAAGACAATCCTCGTTCCATGTAACGTCATGGGAATCCGTAAGCCCTTCTCCTGGCAGTTGCGGGGCGACAGGGCCAAATTGTGTTGCATCAAGTGGTTCTTTCCAGGGTTGGACAGGCTGTGGCGGAGCGAAACGATATTCCCCAGTTGGGGCAGCAGCGTAAGGTATGCCAGCGAAAAGGAAGACTCCTTGTCGTTCCCTGCCTTCAACTGGGCCCAGTTGCGTTTCTGCTTTTTGTTTCATTTCAATGTTTTTAATTTCCTACTTGACCTGTGTTTGTTGATTCCGGAGGGACCGGTTGCGCTTCAGATGTTCCTGGTTCTGGTAATTCCCAGCCATTTTCTTGCAAATGCCTGATAGTAATTTCTGTGATTTCATCAGCGATGCTGCCTACATCTGGGTCAACTGGGATCATATTCGTAGAGAGAGCAATTGATAAATCTAGATCGGGGAAATACCGGGCATGAGATCGAAAGCCGGGAACGCCACCCCCATGTTCAAATGTTGCATAACCTACTCTTTCACTTAACTGGATACCTAATGCATAGGAACTACCGATTGCTTTTTCAGAAAAAAGATCAACAGTTTCTTGTGTGAGGATTGTCCCATCAAACATTGCTTTAAAGACTCTAGCGAGGTCGTCCATCTGGGCTTCTACTCCTCCACCGGTCCATCCAACTGAAGAGAGAACTTCTTGCGGGCCAACACTGAGGTCAAGTACTTCGTCATTAATTCTCGCTTCTTCTAAATACGGGGCGAGTCCGGGAAGGAATGATATGAGAGTAGCGAGTTCTCCCTGAACAAACATTGATGGGACCATTTTCGGAGGGAACTCTTTTGGAGGAAGGTATAGATCGGGTGCATTGGCGGGAAGTGAAACGTATTCTCTGATTAATTCATGGGCTTGTCGACCAGTTACTGCCTCAATAACTAAGCCTGCTATAACGTGGCCAACGGTGTTATAGGAGTATTCAGTTCCTGGTACATATTGTGGTCCTCTTCCAAATGCCCAATCCACCACTTCCTGTGGTTCAAAAACCACCTCGAGTCTAGAGCTTGCTAGTAAGTAGAAACCTGGGTCAAATGCGTACTCTGGAAATCCGTCAGTGTGGTTTAGAATTTGGCGGATTGTAATTAATGGCGCGTAATCAATTCCATCAAGAACGTATCCAGTAGCCCAGTCGCTTCCTAGATAGGTCATGACTGGTTCATCTATTCCTATCGCACCTTCTTCAACCAATTTGAGAACTACAGCTGACGTTATTGGTTTGGAAATACTTGCGATACGCCAATAGTCTTCAACGGAAGCGGGTGTTCCGTTTCTATCTCGATCTCCTTCTGCCACATTAACTTGTGATCCATCAGGGAGAAGTACTGAAACGGATGACCCGGGAGCTCCGTTCGCAAGCAGCCAGATCTGGAGTTTTTCCGAAATTTCAGCAGCTAACTCATCAGAAGCAAGCGTTGGCGGCTCCTCGTCTTCTATTTCCACAGGAGTCTCTTCAGAAGCTTCAACGGGAGTCTCTTCAGAAGCTTCAACGGGAGTCTCTTCAGAAGCTCCAACGGGAGTCTCTTCAGAAGCTTCCACGGGAGTCTCTTCAGAAGCTTCCACGGGAGTCTCTTCAGAGCTCGTTGACCCTGCGCAACTTACTAGAATGAATAGAGTCACCGACAAAATACTGATTCGTTTAAGTAAATAGGTCATTGTTCCTTTCAGGGTCACTGGGTCTTCATTCTGAGTGACTTGAGTATCCTAATGGAGGAATCAACCTTTGGCTCTTGAAGCGAAACCAAATAGTTTGCCAGCTACTTTCCTTATCTGTATCTCTTCGGATCCTTCAGTAATCCGATACCGGCGGTGATGCCGGTATATGTGTTCAAACGGCATTTTTCTTCCGTAGCCTTGACCTCCGCAGGTTTGCATCGCTCGATCGGCTGCATCACAGCAGAATCTGTTACCTCGGTAGTTGCACATAGCGACCTTGTCAGTTATTTCCATGTGATCAATGCCTTCATCTAATTGCCAGGCTGTCTTCCATATCAAGGCACGAATCATTTCTGCTTCAGTGTAAAGTTCGGCTAGAGGAAACTGGATGGCTTGATTCTGAGCTAAGGGTTTGCCAAACACTACACGCTTTGATGCCCATTCAACTGCAGTGTCGATGCAGTGCAGTCCGGCTCCTAGCGAGGATGCGGCTTGGCGGATGCGGTTCTCATGAACGAAAAGCTGGGCTGTTTGTAGTCCTTTTCCTTCTTCACCGAGAATGTCTGCATGATTGACTCGAACCTGGTTTAGGGTAACGTGGGCGTGGTCTGTGGGCATATTAAAGGTCCACATGAATTCTTCAACGTTGAAGCCTTCAGAATTTGTTGGCACGATAAAACAAGTAATGCCGTTACCTTCGCCAGGTTCTCCTGATGTCCTTGCGAAAATGTAATCATGTGTAGCGTGGTGTAGTCCCGTATTCCAGTATTTTTCTCCAGTTATTATCCATTCATCACCATCGCGCACGGCTGTGGTTTCCATCCATGTTGCGTCTGATCCGTGGAGTGGTTCCGTTAAACCGAATCCAATTCTTGCTTCTCCATTAAGCATTTTGGGAATCCAGTATTCTTTTTGAGCTTCGCTTCCAAATCGTTCCATCATGAGAACGGTC
Organism: Acidimicrobiaceae bacterium; assembly: GCA_002709645.1. Classification (GTDB taxonomy): domain Bacteria; phylum Actinomycetota; class Acidimicrobiia; order Acidimicrobiales; family UBA8592; genus UBA8592. The sequence goes on along the minus strand of PAQG01000013.1, from coordinate 2,961 downwards.
ACGAGATTACCTACTATTGAGCTTTCATTTTGGAGGTCGTTGTGAAGTCCTAAGCCTTTTCTTGCCAAATGTTCTCGGACGATAGCCATATCTAAATTATTCCCATTTTGACCCCCGAATCTGGAGGGAAGTTGATATCGCCAGAAACCAGCTTTATCTGCTTCAAGACGCATGCGTTTAAGGAGGTTTTCCCATTCAGCATTTGGTAAGCCGTCCCTATCCCAGTCAGTACGACTATCTTCTCGACGGTGGTCAAAGAAGCGGATGTTGTCGTCTTCTTCTTCTATTGGCTTTATAACATCTTGGATAAATGCATCTAAATCGGTAAGTAGTTTCAGAGTTTTTTCTGGGATTGCAAAGTCCATAATTCTGTCCTATTGGTGATCTCTTCCATATCCTTCGGGTTCTTCCCAGTTGGGTTGCGCCTCCCATGTAACGGGTTGATCCCATTGTTCTGAATAGACATATTCATTAGCTGGGTGACGGTTAGCCATCCCCCAACGTCCGGTTGGGTACCCAATTGGGATCATGGCATGCATATGCCAAAAACCTTCAGGCATTCCTAAGAGCTGCTCTACTTCCTGTTTTCGTAGTTTCAGTAATGTGGTAATAAACGTTCCTAAACCTTCAGCTCTTGCAGCTAGACAGAAATTCCATAGGACAGGGAAAGTAGTTGACTCTCCTCCCTGTTTCCCAAAAACGAAAATGAGCATTGGGTGCTGGTCAAGGTATTCAACGAAATGTTCTGCACTATTTGAAATCCTTCTGGTCTGTTTGATGCTGGGGTCTTCAGGGTCACCATCTTTGAGTTTTTCTTGAACGCCGGCGTAACTCGTTTCTTGCAATTCCCAATAGGCATCGTGATATATGTCCTTTAGTTTTTCCATGGTTTTTTTATCTGTGACGGTTAAGAAACGGAATGTATGCCTATTCCCTCCTGATGGCCCTCTTACTGCAGCATCAAACAATCGGGCGAGGATGTCTTCCGGGATCGGGTCCGGTTTCACGCGCCGCATTGACCGTGTTGTGTACATTGCTTCGTATAGATCCATATCAACCTTTTCTTTATTGGTAGTTTTTTTAAAGTAATGGAAGGATAGTGTTTGTGCTAACGAGAGAGGGAGATTGTTGTGGGAGATGACGAATTTGATTATGAGGATGTAACTGTTTACACACTTGAGGATGCGGCAGAAGAGAAGATGTTGCAGATGCAAAATGAGTGCACTTTTATATGGGCTAATAAAGAAGGTTGGCCTGTGGGGGTAATTATGTCTTATGTCTGGGCGGATGGCTGTTTCTGGGTTACTCTTTCGAGTCAAAGAGCTCGTGTTCCAGCTATGCGGAGAGATAACCGTTGCGCAGTATGTATCACCAGCAAAGGAACAAAAGCAGGCCCAAATCAAACCGTAACCTATAAAGGCACATGTGAAATACTTGATGATGATGAGACCAAATCATGGTTCTACCCAGCTCTTGCGAAAGCGTTAAATCCGGTGAATGAGCAATGGCAAAAAAACTTTGCTGGCTTTCTTGATTCGCCACGTCGTGTAATTTTTAAAATCACTCCAACACAACGCATTGGTTATGACGGTCGAAAGATGGGGGAAGCTACATCTAAGTGGGTCGCTGATCACGGAAACCAGTAAATGGAAATGAATGGTCTCCCGCTAGTTGTAATGGCTATGGAGACTGAAGCATTACCTATTCGTGAACGCTTGGGTTTGGAAGGCCCGGGTGCAAAATTGGCAGATAGGTTAGATGCCCGTATTTGGAGTAATGACCTTGTCCACTTAGTCATTAACGGTATTGACCCTCGTTTTGAAGTTGATTCAATAGGAACTCTTCCGGCAGCACTTACAACGTTCGCAGCGATTAATTATGTTCAAGCTGAGATTGTTATTTCTGCTGGGACGTGTGGTGGTTTCATCCAAAGGGGGGGGTCAATTGGAGAAGTGATTGTTGCTGATCAATGTGTTTTTCATGATCATCGAATCCCATTGGAGGGCTTTAAAGAATACGGGTTTGGTGACTTCCCTGTAGCAGATATGAGTGCTGTGGCACGAAGTTTGGGGTTTCGAGTCGGGACTGTGAGTACTGGAGATGCATTGGATGCCCAGTCTTGCGATATGGATCGGTTATTGAATGTCCAAGCAGTTGCAAAGGATATGGAGGCCGCAGCAGTTGCATGGGTCTGTGAAAAAGCTGGGGTTCCATTTACAGCTCTAAAAGTGACGACGGACCTCGTTGATGGGGAGGAACCCACTGAAATTGAATTTTCTGCAAATCTCCAATTCGCCAGTGAACGACTTTCAGAAGCTATGTTTTCTTTAATACATGCATTAAAGAATTAGGTATAAGGAGAAGACATGAAGTTAGGCCTTGACGCAGATGGTGTTTTGACAACGACAAGATCTGTCCGGAAGCGACTTGATTTAGATCGGCCCGTTGAAAGAGAAATCGTGGAGGAGTGTCTAGATATTGCCTTGCAGGCTCCAACGGGGTCAAATACGCAAGGTTGGCAGTGGGTATTCGTCACTGATCCTGATAAGAAGAAGGCGATTGCTGATTTTTACGGTGCTAATTATGATGCTTACACCGAGCGGCCTGGTCAACCGACTTACAGTGATGATGATCCGAGAACTACGCAACGTCCAAAGATTATGGATTCTTCTCGTTACCTTCGTGAAATTTTTCACCGCGTACCTATCATGATGATTCCTTGCATTCAGGGAGCGGGAAGACTTGACAGTGGGACTCCGACATTTGGGCAGGCAAGCGCATGGGGTTCTCTGTTACCTGCCGTTTGGAGCTTTATGCTTGCTTTACGTGAACGGGGACTCGGCTCAGCGTGGACAACTTTGCATTTACCTAATGAGCGAGAGGTCGCAGACCTGCTTGGGATCCCGTTTGACACTGTTACTCAGGGCGGGTTGTTCCCTATTGCCTATACCGTAGGTACTG
>PAQG01000012.1 GCA_002709645.1 Acidimicrobiaceae bacterium | reverse complement strand
AAATTGAAAGATCACCTCACCATGATCGTTTGAATACAAGGTAAATTCAACGTTGCTGTCCGGTTGTGCGTCAAGAACGACCGTGAACGTGTCAGTGGACCCCCCTTCAGACACCCCTGTAGATCCCCCTGACTCAACCACCGTGAAGCCAGCAACATCGTCATCAGTGGTCGTCAAGGTAAGTGTTTCCGCAATTAGAGACGCGAAATTGATGTCAGAATTTACAGTATCCACATAAATTGTGATAGTCGACTCCTGATCCCCATCAATCAGATTGTCATCAACTCCGGTGACGGTAATCGTCTGTGCAGTATCCCAATTCTCACTGGTGAACGTCAAAGACGCCGCTGATAGAGTCCCCTCATCCCCGGCGATAGCGATGTTAAGCACCACATCATTGTCGGGTTGTGCGTCAAGAACGACCGTGAACGTGTCAGTGGACCCCCCTTCAGACACCCCTGTGGATCCCCCTGACTCAACCACCGTAAAGCCAGCAACATCGTCATCCTCAATCGTGAAGGTGAAGACGGAATCGTCAAGTGGATCAAAATTATCGTCGGAAGTCGCATCAATTACGGAAACCGTAATGTCTACGTTCTGGTTTCCGTCAATGAGGTCATCGTCAACGCCTGTAACAGTAACATTTTGGGGGTTGTTCCAGTTTTGTGGGGTAAATGTTAACTCAGCAGTACTGACGGTCGCGGCAGTTAAATCTCCGGAAACAACGCTCATATAGACGTTACTGTTTGGCTGTACAGTCAGATTTACCGAAAAGGTTGATGTTCCATCAGGTTCAGCCGCTCCCGAACCACCTCCCTCAGAAAATAAAGGCCAATTGACAACATAATTCGCGTCATCATTATCGTTGGCCGCTGCCGTTATCGTCACGTCAGCTAATTCGTCAAAATTGTCATCTGAGCTGCCGTCAATCACGGAAACTGTGACATCAACGCTTTGATTTCCATCGATAATGGTGTCATCTACGCCAGTTACCGTAACTGTTTGGGGTGTATCCCAATTCCCAGTCGTGAACGCCAAAGTACCTGCTGAGACAGTTAATTCCCCTTCATCATCTGAGGCGATACTGAAGACGACACTTGAACTCGGTTGCCCATTTAGAACGACAGTAAAGGTATCGGTCGTTTCATCTTCAGAAACTGCAGTGGATCCCCCGGATTCAGTTACCGTGTACCCGACATTGTCGTCATCCAAATTTACTGCCGTCAAGACGTCTGTTAACCCATCGAAATTATCGTCAGAACTAGCATCAACTACAGCGACACTCAGATTCACTGATTGATCCCCATCGATGTCCGAATCATCAAACCCGGTAACCGTGACTGTTTGTGGAGTATCCCAGTTATTTGTTGTAAAGGTTAAGATTGCATTATTCGTTACCGTAATTTCACCAGTATCGGCTGATGAGGTGCTTACCAAAACATTTGTCAAAGGTCGAGCGTTTAGAACTACTGTGAATGTGTCCGTTGTGCCAGATTCACTAACTTCCGTTGCGCCTCCCGATTCGACAATAGTGAAGCCGGCGTTTTCGTTGTCTTGCGTTGTCACCGTTATGGTCTGGTTCGCTACAGCTTCGTAGATGACATCGTCTGTACCGGAATCATCAATACTGAAAGTAATGGTCTGGCCTTGATTTCCATCGACGTAGAGGTCGTCAACTCCAGTTGCTGTGACCGTCTGAGGTGTGTCCCAGTCAGCCGTTGTGAAGGTTAGCGACTGATCATCTAGCGTTGCTTCTCCGATGTCAGGATTTGTTAGATCTATCTGTACGTCTCCGGCGGGTTTGGAGTTAAGAACTACGGTGAACGTGTCCGTTGTTCCGGTTTCCGAGACAACGGTTGATCCGCTTGTTTGCGTAACGGTGAACCCTGGACTTGTGTAGCAAGCCATCCCATCACCATCTTTGATATTTGAAGTATCGCTCAAGAAGGTGACATCTGCAGTCCCTGCAGAAAGGTCGATATCATTTGAATTATTAATTTCCAGTTCGTAGAGATTCCCTTTCTTCTCCATGAAGAGCAAACGTCCATCCGAGTACCAAGCGCCACGCCATGGACGAGTGAACATAGTCTCATCTGGAGTCAGGTGCCACACATCGGTTGATCCGGAGTATCGGGCAACCGTGACTTTCGTTCCACCGCTGTCCGAGTTTCTTACTCCGATCACATAGTCTTCTATGCCACCTAGGTCGAGATCGGCTCGTATCGCTTGAATATCAGCAATACCTCCTCCCCAAGTGCTATCGCTACTACTCAAAATGGTGGAAATGCTCGTTTTATCGAGAATAGAATTGTTGTCTGGATCCGTGTATCCCGTTAGGTTCGCGACGTTCTCGATCCGATAGAGACCGTAGTTCCCTGATCCCAGATAGAGGTAGTCGCCGTGAACATCGATTGTCGCTGAGGTATTTGCAACGTCAACTTTTGCGATGAATTCCACATTGGCATCATCATCAAACCGGACAAGGAATTTAGAATGGTTTGCATCGACTCCACCCATCACGCCGTAGGCTTTCCCATCAACTGGGTTTATCGCAATTCCGTTTATTTGGTTGTAGTCCCAGGACCGACCACTCTGGGAAAACTTAATCGTAAAAATAACATTCCCGTATGATCCCGTGCTCAAGTTGAGCTCCCGAGCGTTATAACCGATGTTACTGTTGCCATCATCTTCGATGAAGATAGGTCCATCATACGAGGTACAGTCAAATGTGCTGACTGAAGCTGCTGCAGGTGAGGCAACCAGCACCAAAGCCACCGGTATGATCACAATCGCAGAGAGAAAATACGCAAATCTGTGCTTGATTCTTGATGCAAAGTTATAACTGCTCACCAATTCAGAGACCTTCTTAACATACGCTTAACATACGAAATTCCACTTGAGAAAAGCCTGAAAAATAAAGCTAATTCAAGGGTGTCAGCCTACTAGCGGTTTGCAGTATCAGAAACTAGTTTAATTGAATGAAGATTTACAGTTTCGAAGAATATATTCCGTCTCTAAATTGCCGACTCTAAATGAGGAAATTTAAAACGGCTAAGACGCCGGTAAACTTAGCTTCATATCCAAAAGATTCTAGCCCTATAACATTAACCCTTCCAAATGCAAACTCATCAGAATCAAACCCTTATGATACCCAGCAGGGGGGGTCCAATATGCCATATATAAATGCTGGTCAGAGCTTTTTGAACCCCCTATGACGACCTTAAATGACCCCCCTATAATTTCTCCATTTTTATGGATTTATGATTTCTACGGTTCCTGGTTGGTTACTTACGAGTTAATCGTGAACTCACCCCTGCCCGTGAGAAAAGTTCTCGAGCCGCATTTTCAGCTTCGGCGAGAAGTGCAGATTCATTTACCCCTTCAATCAAACCATCCTCAAGAATTATTTTTCCATCTACCATAACATGGTGGACATTTGATGGCGTACAGCAAAAAACTAGAGCACTTGGAACGCTGTGGACTGGAGCAGAAAAAACAGTTTGAAGGTCAACAACGGTAAGGTCAGCTTTATAACCCGGGCGGATCATTCCAATGTTGTCAGATTTACCGAAAGCAAGCGCCCCACCGTTGCAAGCCATCCGGAGTGAGTCCTCAGGAAGAAGGGCGACAGGGTCTAGGCGATGAACTTTTTGTAACAAAACAGTCGCTTTCATAGCTTCAAACATGTCTTGACGGTTATTACTACCAGGGCCATCGCTTGCTAAAGCTATCGGAATATTACGCTCAACCATTTCAAGTATCTTTGGAATTCCAGATGCAAGGTACATATTACTTACCGGGCAATGGACTACTACGGCTCCGGATTCAGCAATCAAATCAAGCTCATTATCATCCAGCCAAACACTATGCACCAACTGCACGTCACTATCTAGCAATCCAAGACCGTGGAGCCACTCGACGTGACCGACGCCCCTCTCCTCCAAGCTCATTCTTACTTCTTCTTGTGTCTCCGCGCAATGAATGTGAAAACCAGAACCCCACGTACGTGATTCTTTCACGGTGGCTACCATCGCTGCATCAGAGCACCCCCAAGGAATCAGTGGTGCGAGCTCTACCCGAATTCTGTCATGATCGTGACCGCCCCACTTTTCCTGAACTTCTCTACTTCTATCAATAACTTGCTCAGCGGTTTCTGTGAGTAATGGCTCATAATTTCTATCAGCCCATCCTCGTGCCATAAGAAACCTGATTCCAAGTTCATCAGCTGCTTCACATACGGCATTATCGATTTGCTCGTCAATGTGGATGTATTGATGGTCAATAACTGATGTCGCTCCGGTTCGAATATTCTCTATCAATCCAACCTTCGCCGCAAGTTTGGCGGTTTCTGCATCCAAGTGAACAGACCCTGGCCAAATGCACTCTTGCAACCAATCCAACAACGATTTGTCGTCGGCTAATCCACGAAAAAAGGTTTGGAAAAGATGTGTGTGGGCATTGACCATCCCAGGAATTGTTGCTGTTCCAGAAGCATCAATTATTTTGGTTGCGCTATCTCTTGCTTGTGCCGGTGGTTGCCCAGTTCCGACCCCCGTTATCAGATCACCTTCAACGCTCACCCACCCAGGGTCGTGAATCGTGAATCGCTCATCTACAGTTACCACAGCTGTATTGACGATGAGTAACTTATTTGTCAAAGGGCCTCCCTAAATACATATTTAGTCCCCTAACTCCCAATTTGAGAAGGCATCCACAACTGGCTCTATCCGATCCATTATCGGATAGAGAATGGGGCACGTTACTCCNGCCTCAATATACTCCGAGACTTTATCCCTACAATCCTGAGACGTTCCCACAGCCATAAGNTTACGAACTAAGGCATCTGGGATGAGGTGTGCNGCCTTTTGATAATCTTCNTCTCGAGCAGGCCATCCAACGACTTCCTTCACTTTTTCAACAAGTTCTGGGTCAGCTCCGGAAGCTTTCATAATGTGTGGTTCTGTTCCTAAATAGTAGGCCACAAGCGATTTCCCTGTCATTATTGCTATTTCGGGATCGTCATCTGACAACGAGCAAGCTAACAACTCGGGTCGGTCAACATCATCCAAGGTTTTCCCCTTTTTTTTCGCACCGATTTCTACTTGGTTGACCGCATCTTTAATGTAGTCCGTTGAAACCACGTAGTTGAGGACAGGTCCATCTGAGATTTCCCCGCTCAACTGCAACATTTTAGGACCTGTAGCTCCAATGTATATCGGGATGTTCCGAGGCTCAGTTGACCCATACGCAACATCGAGTTTAACTCGATCAAGTTGAACGAAATCACCTTGATAACTGACTTCCTCCATAGTAAAGAGCTCTCTAATTGCTTCAATATTCTCTTTCATAGCTTTCAGAGGGCGGACACGATCCGCTCCAACTCGTGAAGCTATTGGCTCCCACCATGCTCCCAATCCCAGCATAACTCTGCTCTCCCCTTCAGGTGTGAGTCCTGCTAGCTCCCACATTGTGCTCCAAGTAGCAGCTATCACAGCTGGGTTTCTTGTGTATATCGGCAAAACACCGCTACCAATCTTTATTTTCTTAGTTTCTGTTAGCAGCGCACTCATGAGTACAACGCAATCCCGTGCCAAACGGGTATCTGCCTGCCAAATTTCTGAGAATCCTTTTTCCTCTGCGTACTTAGCTATCTCTAGTTCATACCGTATATCATGTTTGTCTTGTAGGTAGAGAGCCATTCTTTGCGCCATGGCTTGACTGTACATGCACATTAAACTCGTGCAAGTCTTTCGGGATTTTCTTAATTGAGGCTACGTAATACGTTATTGTTTGAGAATGCAAATTCTCTTAATAGATGGTTTCCACCATACGAATGAAATCCCCACACTCGTGAAATGCGAACTTCAAAATCGCGGTCATGAAGTTACAATCCTAAATCTTATAGATGAAGGTTTTGAAACGTTCATGAGCGATCAGGAAAGACTTGCTTATCATGAACCTGCAAATTTAATCACCGAAGCACAAATAAGGTCTGCTGAATTAGTGAGGAATTCGGATGGGCTTTTTATCTGTTACCCAATGAGAAACGGGGTATTCCCGCCACATGTGAAAAGCTGGTTTGAACGTATTTTTATTCCTGGCGTTTCTTTTGTCTTTAGCAAGAAAGGTCGAGTCAAAAGGGCGTTAAAGAATCTCAAGCAAATTACTATCATCTCTTTGCTTGAACCGGGCGGAAGTCCAAATAAAAGCCGAACGGACCCTAATAGATCTCTGCTGAGAGCCATTAGGATGAATTCTCATATCTTCTGCAAAACTGACCTGTTGTATCTAGAAAGCCGAAACAGTCTTCAGACAGAAATTGCTTCTACCATCAACATCTAATGGCTTCATCCTCATTTAATCTTGCAAAACTTTTTGAAACTTCCCCTAGGAAAGTTTCAAGGTTTTGCGGTCGTTGTCTATCTATTTTGTAAAGAGAAAGCCATTCTGATTGAACACTATTTTTGCATAACGGCAAAAGTTTTCTTTTCGTATATGCTTTCCCCCATTCACCCTGAACGATATTGACCAGCTTGCTTGAACCATGAGTAGTAACCGAGATAACCTTCTGAACATTTGCAAGCATCCCATTCCCCAACATAAGAGAATCTTGAATCCATTGCAGTAATGATGCAGGATAACCTCCCCACCAAGTGGGGTATATCAAGGCCAGTAGATTTGGTTTTTCTAATTCCAATATTGATGACGACTCTTGCTTGCCCACACGGACTAAAGAGACCTCGGCATCCGTTTGCTTTAGAGATTCTAAAACCACCTGCAAGATAGCTTCGCTGAAACTTTCATAACTTGGATGTGATTGAGCGATAAGGATTTTCATAACCTACCCACCTTTCCTACTCGGCCACTTTAGGTTTTACTGTTCCTAGATTTTCGGCAGGACATCTTCTGATAATCGATGAAGTTGTTCTTCCACTTTAGAGTATTTATCGCCTGGCATTGCCGGGAAAAGGACAAGATTTTCCACCCCGCCAAGATAATCGCTGTACCAGCTAATTTGTTCTGCCACTTCATCCGCAGTGCCAACTAACCAGACCTTATTATCTATGGACTCTTCAAGTGTAGGGATAAGGCCAGATTGTGCAGGTCCGCCATCTGGGCCCATATATCCTTTACTCCAGCCATAGGGTCCAAGAAACTTCCACATTTCATCATGGCCATTACGAACAGAATTGACAGCTGCTTCGTGAGTGTCCTCAACACATGTACACACAACAAGAGTTCTTTTCTCTCCGGGTGCAAGACTTACATTGTGAGTTTCCTCATAAATAGACGCGAAGCGATCCCAAAATTGTTTCATAAATTCAAAATGCTTCAACCACATCACTCCCCCCCAGCCTTTCCGAGGAACAGCTTCAAGGGTTGGTGGAGATGTAATTGCTTGCCAAATGTCATATGGGTATAAGGGCCGAGGGACAAGTGTTAATTCCTCTACGAAACCCCCACGGTCCGGTATCCCTGGTGCAGGGAACGTGAAAATTTCCCCTTCAAAACTAAAGGCGTCGTTATCCAGAGCCATTCTTATAATTTCTACGGCTTCATCAAATTGCTTACGGTTGAATTCATCAGCAGAGATACTGTCTGGATTATCGTAGGAGCCGATCTTTGATCCGAAATTTTCAGATTCTCTAGGAACGGTACCTCTGCCAATCCCGAGTGCCCCCCTTCCGCCAGATATGTTATGAAGCGTCGCGAAATCTTCAGCAAGCTTTAGTGGATGCCATTGCCCAACAACATTAAACATCATGCCGATCTGGATTCTTTCTGTCCTTTCAGCAAGAATCGCTCCAAGCATCATCCCATTTGGTACAACTTCATATCCTTCATATTGAAAATGGTGCTCTGTAAGCCAATAAGAGTCAAAGCCTAATTTGTCTGAGAGAACTCCCATATCAACTATTCTCTCAGTTGCATGCCAGATTTCTTTGGGGCCATACCTTCTATCAGTGGGGGCAGGTAAACCAGATCCTGCATCATCCATTTCAACCCCACCAAACAAAAAAATACCAGTTTTCATAGCTTTCTCCTTACTGGAAGAACCTTACTTCATGAGAGGGAACTTAGTTTATTCGTATTCCTTCAAAACTAAGAATTCCTTCATTTTCGGCGTTATAAGAAATTCGCCCATACCTTTATCCACTTTCGTAATCTGATCAGAAGAAATAGCCGCCCATGATTGTTTATCTTTCCACCAGATCACGGCATGGAATTCGCCATCATTTTCTGATGATTGCCATAATTCTTTTTTAACAAAACCTTCTTGAGTGGCCAGAAACGTTGTCCAAATTTCATTATCTAAAGATTTCCATTTCTCTCTCATCTCAGCAGGAACATTAAAAGTCAAAAACTCAATAACCATACGGTCAGACTAGCTCAATAGTTAAAGATACGAAACAGAAAATGTTCTACCAAAAACTGATACAAGGTCTGTTTAAGTTCGCTTAATCCTTAAAGACGATGTATTCTTTCGGTGGTTAACAATAGTTTAAGGAAGCCCTCCATGACCGATAGCACTAATGCAGCTTTAACTTTTGACGACATAGGAATGATTTTTCCTGATGGAACAGAGACTTTGCAGAATATTTCTTTTTCAATCAAGAAAGGTGAATTCATAACAGTGGTTGGGCCATCTGGCTGTGGAAAATCTACGTTGTTAAAAATTGCTTCAGGTCTTTTAGAACCTACAGCTGGGTCGGTTGACGTAGATCGCGATCGTCTAGGATACGTATTTCAGGATGCAACTCTGCTGCCTTGGAGAAATGTAACACAGAACATTGAGCTCTTCTGTGAACTTCATGGTATGCCGAAAGAAGAACGACGGGATTTGGCACAATCAGCTATTGAACTAGTTGGATTAAGCGGTTTTGAAAATCATTATCCGAAGTCATTATCTGGCGGAATGAAGATGAGGGCATCTTTGGCCCGAACTTTAACCTTAAAGCCGCCTCTTTTCCTATTTGATGAACCATTCGGTGCTGTTGATGAAATCACACGTGAACATCTAAACGAAGAAACTCAACAACTATTTCTTCAAGAAGGTTTCGCTGGCTTGTTTATTACTCACTCAATCACCGAAGCAGTATTTATGTCTACGAAAGTACTGGTTATGTCAGCGCGACCCGGTAATATCGTTGCCGAGTTTGACATACCATTTGATTATCCAAGAAAACCAGAACTACGATTTGATGCAGAATTTGCACGAATTTGTGGAGAAGTATCCAAAGAATTACGTGGAGGTCACTCATGAGCGATACGCCTACTTCTGAAACAACTAAATCAAAAACAAGTGACGGCAAAAGCAAAGCTAGAGCCGCTGCTCTCAATATTATTCCCCCGTTTCTTTTCGGTTCGCTTGTTATTGGAGGTTGGTATTTCATCTCATACGTAATGTTGAGTGAGAATCGTAGATTTCTTTTAAGACCCCCGGACAAAGTTGTAACTGAAGGTTTCCTTGACTGGGGAGGGACAGGTGGAATGTCAGAAATGCTTCAATCATTGTGGTCATCCACGAAGGTTGCAGGTATTGGATTATTTCTTGCGATTCTGATTGGTCTTTTCTTAGCGGTTCTAATGAGTCAAGCGATCACTGTCGAAAAAGCGCTATTCCCATTTCTAGTCACCCTTCAAGCCATCCCTATCCTAGCTATTGTCCCTCTGATCTCTTTCTGGTGGGGTACTGGGCAGACTTCCCGAGTTGTAGTCTGCATAATCATTTCTTTATTCCCGATTATTGTTAACACGCTATTCGGTTTGCAATCAGCGGAACGAGGAATGCATGACTTATTTACCCTTCATCATGCGAGTCGTTTGACAAGACTACGAAAGCTAATGTTTCCAGCTGCCCTCCCTGCGATGTTTGCTGGTCTTAGGATCTCAGCTGGGCTTTCAGTTATTGGAGCAATCGTTGGTGATTTCTTCTTCGGACGGGGCGAAGTCGGCTTAGGCCAACTTATTAAACGCTTCGCTAGCCGACTTCAGGGCGAGGAGCTGCTAACTTCTGTGATTCTGTCATCGATTCTAGGAGTAGGAGTTTTCCTTCTCTTTACATGGATCCAGAATAAAGCTATTGGGAAATGGTCAGATCGAGCTGGGTTAGTCTGAAAAATCAAGCCCTCTCCTAAGTTAATTTCCTTCAAGTTCAAAGACCCTTTTACCTATTTAATCGAAGCCCGATATCTGAAATGGCATGTAGATCAAAGGGGGCTGAGACCATGCAAGCTCTTCGATGAACTCCAAGTTCTATCCAAGAGTCAACATTTCCTCCATATGGGTGATTCAAATCAAGATTCTCATGGATACTAATTTCAAAATCGTCGTTTGGTGCGAGGATTGATGCCTCTTCAACCAATCTCCCTATAGATGGTCCGACACGAATATTAACGCCTTCTGCGTATTCAACAGCTATCTTGATCATTTCAAAACCATTAGCACCAACTACTATCGGAAGCGGAAAACCAGGTTCAACGATCGCTGTAAGATTTGAAAATGAAGTGAACTCCCCCTCAAAATTTTCTCCTCCATCCCAGATACACCGAAGTGCTTGAATAGTTTCAATTAACCTTCTTCGACGTTTTTCATCTTTATGGAGCTGTCGATTGATCATAGTCTGCTCAGATGCAAACAAAGTGTTGGGCGGAGCTCCGCTTCCTAACCCAAGAATAGCTCTCGATTTTGAAACCCCTTGTAGCGATGAGAAAGCAGAAGCTAAAAGTACTGGATGCCGATTCATCATATTTGCTACAAGAGTGCCAACTCTTACTCTTTCGGTTACGGCAGCAATTGAACCAAGAATCGTAAAGGGTTCATGGGACCAACTCTTCTCTGCAACAGCACCGCTGAAATGATCCAAAGTCCATATTCCGTTAAATCCACTATCTTCAGCGCATTTTGCTACATCGATTAATTCATTACTTGAGGCACCGAAAGGACTCAATACTAGGTCTGTAACGAGAGGGTGAGAGCTGGTCATAACCCTCGAAAAATCGTCGTCCGCTGGTCTGAAGAAGCTACCAAGTTTCCATTTTTAAAGACTCTCCTACTCATCGGTGAATCAGCAATAGCAGTTCCTAAAGTAGGTGCGTCTACAGCAACAAAGTCAGCGACATCACCTATTTCTACAGCTGCCTTCTCTAACCCCATAGCTTCTCTTGCTTTAACACTAACTAGGTCAAATGCTGCTTCTGGTGTTTGGTGGCCCGCCATAACCATTAGTGCAGCAGTTTCAAATGGGTCGCTCCTTCCCATTGTGTTAAAGGGGTCACGAACGTTATCTGCCCCTGCAGCAAGAAGTACACCTTGTTCTTGAAGAGTTTTTATAGCTGTAAGGCCTCTTGGCATTGCCGAAACATGTTCTCTTCCTTGAAGGAAAAGATTTGTTTGTGGCAATGTAAAAACACTGATATTTGCTTCTCGCAAGAGTTTGGAGATCTCAATTTGCACAGTTTCTGTTTGCATTCCCAGCGAAACACAATGACTCGCGGAAAGTGAATATGGAAAACCTCTCTCTAAGGATTGTTTTGCTAACTCTTTTAGAGTTAGGGTTTGCGCATCAAGCGTTTCATCTACGTGGAAATCAATTCCTAACCCAGCATCTTCTGCGATAGCAAACATAAATTGGATCATGTCATTGGGATAAGGTTCTAAATGAGGGCAACCTCCAAGAAAGTCAACCCCAAATTCTATTGCTGATTCCAATGCTTGAACGTTTCCTTCACTACCTGGGCCAGTCAAAGGTGAATTCATCAAGGCAACAATTTGCACTTCAAGTAATCCTTTGAATCTCTCTTTAGCTTCAGCCAATGCCTTTAAAGAACTTACTCCTATTGATTCCGTAACATTTACATGTGTACGTACAGCAGTCACTCCATGGACTAAGAGCAACTCCATTGCTTTTGAGGCTCTTTGCACAGTATTTTCATGCGTGAATGTACCTTTTTCAGCTGCTGCAATCCAAGCTTTAATCGCTCCCATAAGCTCACCGGATGGGTTTGGGACCTGATCAGCAGTAAGAGCTTTGTCTAGGTGGGCGTGGGGCTCTGCCATAGCAGGAAGTAATAACCACCCATTGAGGTCATATGTTTGTACGGCATCGTTTCTATCTCCAGGGTTAGAAAAAGATGCTATCTTTCCATCCTGCACAAACAAGTCAACAATTCCCTTTTCCGGAATTAAGGCATTACGTATAATATTTTCCTGCAATCTCTGCACGGTCATACTCCTATTTTATGTTCGATGTAGCGCAATACCTATCTACAGTTGTAATAGCGCAACCCACCTTTCCCCCTGTATGGTCAAGACATGACAACTATTGGAGACCTACGTTCATTCATTGAAGCACTCCGCGAGAAGGGCGAGCTCGCTGAAATATCAAAAGAAGTGTCAATGGAATATGAACTTGCTGATGTAACTGCGTCTCTATCCCGCTCCAGCGGAGGAGCTGCTCTCTTCTCCAATGTGAAAGAAACCACCTTCCCCATCTTCGCGGGAGGCGTCGCATCGCATGCACGGACAGCGATATCCCTCGGTTGCGAAGCAGAATCAATCATTGATGTCATGGGTGAAGCTCTTGAGATTAAGAATGGGATTCCACCAAGAGAAGTCAAGTCAGCTTATTGGCACGAAAACTGCCTAACTGGCGATGATGTAGACCTCGGAGCCCTCCCTATACCTAAACACAGTCGAGGAGATGGAGGGGCTTTCATAACAGGAGCTGTCTCAATTACGAAAGACCCAATTTCGGGACGAGGGAACCTCTCCTACAACCGAATGCTCGTTCTTGAAAAAAATATACTTGGTTTTAATGTAAATGAATGGCGTGATGTCGGAACATTTATGAAATCTCGACCTGATCCAGACGCTCCTTTCCCTGTTGCACTAGCAATTGGTCTTGATCCTGCAATCATGATTGCTGCAGGTGTCAGAACTCCTGTTGATGAACTCTTAATTGCAGGAGCAATTCGGGGCGAAGGTATCGAAGTTTGCAAAGGAAAAACAGTAGATATAGACATCCCAGCTCGTACAGAAATAGTTATTGAGGGACATATACGGCCAGCAGAACGATCACCTGAAGGTCCTTTAGCTGAATTCCATGGGTATCACGGAGAAATGTGGGATTCCCCTACCATGGAAGTGTCGGCAATCTCATTTCGCGATAACCCAATTTATCAAACTATTATTCCAGGGTGGTATGAACATATCTACATTGGGAATATTCTGCCTCGTGAACCTTTGTTACGTAAACAAATTAGGCACATTGACCCATCGGCTGATGTAATTATCCCCCCTTATGGAAATGGTTTCATGGCCGTAATCCAAATTGATCGAGATAATCCGGGTACACCCAAAAACCTCGCTATCGCAGCTATGACTGCACATATCAATATTCGAAACGTAGTCGTGGTGGACCGTGACGTGGATATGCATGAGTCATCAGAGGTCCTGTGGGCTATCACTAACCGAGTTCAATGGGATAGAGATGTATTTAAAATTTCAGAAGCCCAAGGACATGAAATGGACCCTACAGCAGATCGAAGGGGTATCAGCACAAAAGTTGGAATCGATGCAACGTATAAACGCGAGCGCAGAGAGTACGGAGAGCGCGTTGCTTACCCATCCGTTAACCTCATTGACTACCTGGATTGATCCTAATGAGTTCTCAACATGTCGTTGTTGCCATAACTGGTGCTAGTGGGTCAATTTACGGTATCAAAACTCTTGAATTCCTTAAAGGTATGCAAAACGTTGAAACACATCTAGTTATCACTGCTTCTGCCAAAAGCACAATAAATGTTGAAACCAACTACAGTCCTTTAGAAATTGAAAACTTAGCTGACCATGTGCATGGGTCGCGAGATATAGGGGCATCAATAGCAAGTGGTTCTTTCCAAACCTGCGGAATGATAGTTGCACCTTGCTCAATAAAATCACTCTCCGCTATTGCTAATTCTTTTGGTGCCGACCTAGTTTCACGAGCTGCAGATGTCACATTAAAGGAACGAAGGCCTTTAGTTTTGATGGTGCGCGAGACTCCATTCCATATAGGACATTTACGGCTAATGGTTAAAGCTACTGAAATGGGTGCAGTTGTCTATCCTCCCATCCCAGCGTTCTATAACAAACCAGTTTCTATTGATGATCTTATTGACCACTCCGTTGGAAGGGCACTCGAACATTTAGGTTTTGAAATTCCGACGCTGAAACGCTGGGATGGCAGAAAATAACGTTAAGAGTCCAGCGTCCTTCAAAAAAAAGTCGAAACTTGATCTATGAGACTCTCTGCAGTACTTGGTTCATAAATGGGTAGTTGAAATTCGTCAATTGTATGAATTTCTAAAAGTTCTAGCAATTCTTCTTTACATGATTGTGAGTCACCGACAATCACGAATTTATCTACCCATTCCTCTTTGACATACTCTCCAGCGAGGCTAGCTCCGCCTTCTGATAAGGCTTGTTTTATCTGCTGAACGTCGCCGATAGTCATACCTAACTCTTCTTTTATTTCCATAGGTGAATCTACGAGCCGAAAGGAGAGTTGACCTCGTGCCTCTTTAAGTTCTTTTTCATTAGTTGCAAGCATCGTTGAGTAGGTTACGTTGAAGTTTCTCTCTTCAGAGGCTCTTCCATTTCTTAAGACTGACATAACTCTTGCAAGATGGTCCTTGTAGATATAACTAAGGTAAAAACCATCTGCAATATCAGCTCCTAATTGAAGCATCTTGGGCCCTCGGCCAGCGAGGATAATTTCTATATTTTTTCTTCCATAAGAAAGGTAGGCGTTCGCTAGTGAAAAATTTTTTCCTTCAAAAGTTGTCTTGTTTCCTTGGAATAAGGAGCGAAGGCTTTCAACCATTTCTTGAACAGTCGTTAAGGGGTTTGTCCGGCTGATGGCCAAAGGATCTAGAGTGAGACCTCCCCCCGCCCCAATACCTATAAACGCTCGTCCATCACTTAACTCATCTAGAGTAGCGATCGCTGATGCTGTAGCTGCTGGATGCCGTACATATGCATTTGTTATCCCAGGTCCTAAATGAATTTTCTTTGTTTTCGCAGCGATAGCAGCGAGTGTCACATATACATCTCGAGTAGTAAGCCCTTCGTCATACACCCAGCACCTTTTGCAACCCTTTCTTTCAGCATAATTCGCGAGGTTAGCGATCTCCTTTGCAGGTATGTTTGGCATCATGTTGACGCTGAATGCGGGCATTCCTATCTCCCCTCAACAAAATCTAAAACTGTTGATGCAGCATTTCTTCCTGAAGCGCCAAAGATGCCTGCTCCTGGGAATGTGCCGGCCCCTGTTACAAACAACCCGCTTACAGGCGTCTTGTAGCGACTTAGTTCACGCTGTCTTCCAAATAACGTCGCCAAGGGTGAACTAGCATACGCTGGGCTATAGCCTTTATGCATATGAAAGTCTCTTTCATAGATATCTGGAGTCATTGCCCGCCATTCCGTTATAGTCTCCAAGATATTTCCAGTCATTAAATTCCCCCATACGCTTAGCCACCTTTCCGGCTCAGATGAATGAGCCCACCCGCCATCTAACGAATATGGTGTAAAAAGCACTTCTACACTAAACGTGTGGAACCCATTATCAGCTCTCATCTTGGGGTCAAGAAGAGAAGGAATACTGGCTAGCATCGTAGGTGTATCTGATACTTCGCCCTTTCTGCGCATATCATGGGCTTGCCTTAATTTCTCCATTGTCGGCGAAACAATAGTCGTTGCTTGTTCAAGGTCTATATCTTTGAAAATATTTTGCAACGCCGACATATGCTTGTATTCAGGTTTTTCTCGAATAACCCCATCAAGTTTGGATTCGTAGCCTTCAGGTACTGGAAATTTTTTCCAATTTTTAACAAGTCGATTTGCTGCTTTCGGAACCTCATCTAACCATTCAACGAATACACGATGTGGGTCACATGCTGCTACTACTACTGGTGCGGTAAGGGTATCCCCATTAGATAGGCGAACGCCAACCACCTTTCTCTTCTCTACCAATAAGCCGTTTACAGTAGAATTTGTCCTAACCTCACCATTGCCCGCTTGAAAACTTCGAAGGATCGAATTGGGCAATGATCCACTGCCCCCTCGTGGGCGACCACTCGCCACTAAATGCCGCGTTGCATAAACAACTGCACCTAAACCAGTACCAGGTGCGTCAGGAGGAGCACCCCATACCGTCGGACCTGTACTGATAGCAGGCATAATAAGACGCCAGTCGGAGAAGTAGTTTTCTAAAATATCAAGTGCACTTGCTTGACTCCACCGAAGTAGCCTTGTTGCGACTGAAATTTTCGCATCCATGGCTTTGGAGAGAAATTTGCTAGTTGAAACCCCGCTCTTTGCCATCTCAATAGCTAGTTCAGCAATAGGGAGAGCATCCTTAAGATAGTTTTTATAATTCGAAACCTGGCCAGGATGTGTCTGGGCTAAACCTTCAAGGGTTCTTTCAACACTATGGAAAGAAACCCAAGGGTGTTGGCTGTCATGAAAACTATTCACATAAGTCGCTTCTGGTTCTAAATAATCTAATCCGTTCTCAAATAGTTCAAGTTCTTCAAGTAAAGGCATAGCCCTAATCAAGCTATGGTCACAGGCACAGATATTAAACCTTGCTCCTAGGTCTGACACTGTTGATGCGCAACCTCCGACTGTTTCTCTTGCTTCTAGGAGAATTGTTTTCATACCGGAACGGGCCAAATATGCGGCACAGATTAATCCGTTGTGACCTCCCCCTATAACAATTGCTTCAGCGTCAAACATCTTCACCACATTTACCTAGACCTATATGACCTTACTTCAAAGTCCCAATCGAGTTTCAATTAAGAAATTCTTAGTAATTACGAAAGAACCTCTATCAACAACGGGTTCTGATGTACGTTCATCTCATGCCCAGTTTTACCGAACCTTCCTTAACTAGGCCAGGTAATGAAGTTTGTGAAGAATTCGGAATTTATCCACCCAGTTCAGAGAAACTACCCAAACTCTGGGAACCAGAGGAATTCCAAAGTTCTCCTTCTGAGATCGGCGACCTTGTAACTATAAACCACCCGCGTATTCTTATTCTTGAGAACTATCTAAATGCTGGGTGGGAGAATTCGCAGCCAGGGGCCTGGCTGAGAGTCGAAGTTCTAGAACGATTAATCAAGGTGGTGGAATCTTTGCCCGAACCTTGGGGTTTATGCATCTTTGATGCTTGGAGGCCCCTCTCATTACAGGCGGAACTTTATGATGCAGCGTATGCAAATCCGATTTTGCCGGAAGGGTTTGTTTCACCCGCTAATCCAGAACCGCAATCCCCTCCCCCACACTTAACTGGGGGGACTGTTGATTGTAGTTTCACGTTAAATAGGATTCCTTTGGGCTTAGGTACAGGATTTGATGATTTCACTGCAACAGCTGCAGCGAATGCTTTAGAAAATGACACTGGAATCAATAGAGATCTTCGAAGATGGCTCTATTGGATCATGCGGGCAGAGGGCTTTATTGTTCTTGATTACGAGTGGTGGCATTTTGAATATGGGACTAGACGATGGGCAGCACTTTTGGGTGAAAAACCATTGTTTGGGCCAGCTAGTCCTATGTAGCTCTAATTTTCTTCTAATGACGACAAATCTTTAAATTTGTCACCTACTATCCATCTGTGCAGTTTAAGCCCCAGAGACCACGCCAGAGATGTTTGCCATCTCCCAAATGGCTGTGGTTGTCAGTTCTATTGCCACTAACCATATTAAGTACTTCTTGCTCTAGCTCTGCTCAGCCAACGTTAATCTCCGAAGATTCTATTTCGTCTTCTGATTCTGGTGGTTCTGGTTCAAGTTCTGCTTCCGTAACGCTAGAAAGTCCAACAGTAATTCCTATACCGGAACCAACGCCCTCTCCAACCCCTATTCCTACTCCTACCCCTACGAACTTTGTCAAAGGTGAAATAGAAGGCATCACGCGATCACCTTTCAATGGAACTGCTGTCTCAGAGGAGAGTTTATCGAGACGTGTG
The DNA here is from genome assembly GCA_002709645.1 of Acidimicrobiaceae bacterium. Lineage (GTDB taxonomy): Bacteria > Actinomycetota > Acidimicrobiia > Acidimicrobiales > UBA8592 > UBA8592. Next base: position 30,788 of record PAQG01000012.1, on the reverse strand, counting down.
ATAGCCCTAAAGATTGACAACCATCTGGATGCTAGGCCTCAATCAGGAATAGACCTTGCGGACATGATCGTAGAGATTTGGGTTGAAGGGATAACAAGATACTTAGCTATTTTCCAAGCATCTGATTCAGATTTTGTAGGTCCGATTCGGTCAATGCGACCCACTGATTTCTCAATTCAGAACCCTTTCTATTCTACCTTTATTGTCTCTGGAGGCCAGGATTGGATTCAAGCTATTGGAGACAATTCAACTGTTCGATGGTTTGATGAACCTCCTGGCTCCTTCCGTATCGCTGCCCGATCAAGACCCAATAATCTCTATGGTGACACTGAGTTACTAAGGGCATTAGACACTCGAGGGGATTACAGTAACCCACTAGATCCACTTTGGGATTTTGGGGATATGGGTGTAGACGCCCCGACTGCGGAAGAGATCAAATTATCGTACTGGTTTGATTACACAACATCTTGGTATTGGAATGAAGAGCGTTCAGTCTACGAAAAAAGCACTATTGGTCAACCGCATTATTACTTAGACTCTGAGAATTATGCGCATAGAATTTCAGCCGAGACGTTAATTATGCTTGAAACGCTTTTCTTCCTTACTTGCTATGGTTGCGAATCTGGATCTACCGTGCCCGTCGCTGAAACAGTCGGGAGTGGAACTGCCTGGTTATTCCATGGAGGGAAAATGCAAAAAGGCACGTGGTCAAGGAATAGCGATAGAGAATGGTTTACGTTAACCACTGAAGATGGTTCACCAATGCTCGTCCCTCCTGGGAAACTTTGGATGACGCTAGCCAGAACAAATAACGTCGAAGCCCAGTAAGTAAATCTCTCTACTCTTTGCGACTTTTTCCGGTAATGAGAACTGCGACTTTGTGATTGCTATTGATGATTTCTTTTTCCATGAGTGTCATCACCCCTGCCACTGATGCTGACCCCGTAGGTTCTGCGATGACTCCCAACTCTGGTACAAGCTCACTTGCATGAATTATATGTTTTTCAGGGCTAACTACACTTCCACCATTTGATAAATGTAAGGCTCGAATCACACCCAACCAGTCGTAAGTTACATCATCGAGAATTCCGGTGGCGAGACTTGTGGGGTTTTCCCAGGGTTTCATAAGCCCTACTTCATTTGCCTTTGCAAACGAAACTATTTCATTTACAGAATGCATCTCTGGGATGCCTTCCCAGGCCCTGTGAAATGGGGCGCATCCTTCGGCTTGCACAGCCCATATTTTTGGAATCGTTTGCAACACGCCAAAATCGCTAGCTTCAATTAAACCTATTGCACAGCTAGTAAGAAGCGCTCCTCCTCCGACTTGAATTACTAGGTCATCAACAGGGTTATCTCTGATGGCAAGTGCAAGTTCCCAACCTATTGTTCTGCCGCCATCTAAAGCCAGCGGATTTTCTATTGCTTGCACACCAAATGGAAGCCCTCCATTGGCTACTGCCTCTTGGAAACGCAGCATGCAAGGATCACCTATTTCTCCTTCTCTACGCTCACAAACATGAATATCAGCATTGAGTTCTCTCAATTCCTTAACAACCAGAGGATTCGCCCATATAGGAATAAAAACATCAATTGGCCGCCCTACCGCCTTTGCCACGGTTGCGGCCCCTAATGCAGCATTCCCGCAGGAAGAAATCGCTAATCTTTTTTCTTCATTTACTGCATCTACTGCAAGATGAAGCAACAACCCCATTAAGTGCCTGGCTTTATGCGAGCCCCCTACGTTCCCTGTTTCATCCTTCCACAAAATTGATGCGGGCAATTTGGAAGATACGTTTTCCCAAGTCCCAGTTGGGGTGATATGAAACATGTTTCCAGAAGTTTTTTCAATCTGCTGATTAACCTCATCAACTAAAGCAACATAGTCACCATCACTCCATCCTGCCTGCATGGCACGATGCCATGATAAAAGCATTCTTCTCCATTTAATAAACGGATTTTCTTCTGAATCGTTTGCTTTAGGCCATATTGCCCCAACTGGAGTATCCAACCAAGAATTATTCTCCTCGTCGGATTCGGACACGCTAAACCGTTACGCCCGTTTGCGCATTAAATTCTGCAATCATTTCATCCCATTTAGGTGTCATTTGATGTAACGCATTCCAGAATTCTTGCGACCGCCGAGCATCAAAATCCTCAATGCTTACACCTTGCTGCTCAACCCACGTATAGTAACCAAGATTAAATATACGGTTCCTGCCCATCTCATCTAGTTCTTCAATGTGCTGGGTATCAGCTGAGAGGAGGTGCTCCTCAAATATTTCCGCAGCATTTAAAGAAGTAAACCCATCTCCATATTGAGTTTGAAGTAAAAGTTCTTTTTCGCTCTCATAGAGTTCAGATCCATCAGTAGCAACTGTAATAACTACATCATCAGAGCTTAGATCTAGCTGCTTAGCGGCCTTTATTGCCGCGAGTGTGTTGCAGATGGAAGAGAAACCAAAATGGCGAAGATTTTCTACAATTTCTAAGGGGACACCATGTTCTTTTTGGAGGTAATCTTTCCCTGCTGGTGTAGTAAAGACCAAATTGAGCCCATCGGTCGCGGAATCTGATATACCTGCAACTAAATCTGTATTCATGACATTATGAATAAGCGGAATGTGTTTGTCCCCGATGCCTTGTATGTTATGTTCTCCGTAACCGTTGTAAAGCATTGTGGGGCACTCAAGCGCTTCTACTGCAATAGTCTTTGATCCGAAATCATCTTTTAGACGGTCCCCAGCTGCAAGTGTTCCAGCGGATCCTGATGCAAAAGCACAAGCGGCTAATCGCAGATTTGGCTCGGCCAATTGAAGCGTCTCAAAGATGTGCCCTAATGCTCGTCCGGTAACTGTGTAATGCCCTATATGGTTTGCGAATTCTGAAAATTGATTAAATATAAAGTTCGTGTCGTCTTTTTCTAATTCGTTACAGGCATCATATATCTCTTTAACGTTGCTTTCTGAACCTGGAGTTCTCACAATATCTGCTGGGTCCATAACCCACTTGTCAAGCCAATCAAACCGTTCTTGACTCATGTTTTCCGGAAGTACCGCCACCCCTCGGCTCCGCATCAAAGTTGAGATCGCTATTCCACCTCGAGCATAATTCCCAGTAGATGGCCATATCGCTCTGTGTCGAGTTGGGTCAAATTGGCCGCTGATGATTCGGGGAACAAAACAGGAGTAAGCTGCTAACACTTTATGCGCAGTGATCATAGGGAACCGATTTCCGAAAGCTAACACTATCTTGGCTTCAACTCCTGTTAATTCAGAAGGCAAAACTATATGCTCTGGGACTCGCACCCTCTCTAAGGAGTCGTAGGCGTTATACCAGTGCACTCGAAAAAGGTTAAGTGGGTGAGCATCATTTGGGTTTATGCCCAACAGTGCTTCCTGTATTTTCTCAGGGATAGTAGTAGGGTCAGCGAGTTGACCAAAAGTGGGGAGAAGTATTTTCTCTTCACGGAATCTATTTATAGATCTTGCGTAACTTTCTTCATCAACAACAGTCTGAAGTAAGCCATATCGTTCGGGATCAACACCTTGTACCATGCCTTTACGCTACCGTCTTCGGCTTTATTTTGTAGTTACACCTTAGAGATTTCAGAGTCCCCGCAAAGCACAGATTCCCCAAAGGAGGTACTGTGTTTTCGTGGCTGAGAGATCTATAGACCTACTTGATGGAGATTTTTATGTTTCCGACCCCTACGAGACGTTCGAATGGATGCGAGAAGAGGCCCCAGCGTATTGGGATTCAACTAACGAAATTTGGGGCATCTCCAGGTATGACGACATAGTTGAAATAGAGAAAAACAAATCAATCTTTATCAATTCAGATAAAGAAAAGGGAGGCTATAGACCTAACCTCCCTGCAGATTCTTCAATAATCGGTTTAGATGACCCAGAACATAGCGTTAGAAGACTGCTAGTTTCCAGAAGGTTCACTCCTAGGTCGGTTGAGTCATGGATCCCCCATATATCTGGAGCGGTAGAGAATCTTCTGGATACGGCGCTTTCACAGGAAAGACCGGTTGACATAGTTGGGGAGCTGGCGGCACCGTTACCAGCCATGATGATTGGACACCTTTTGGGGTTCCCTGATGAACTCTGGCCATCATTACATCGTTGGTCTGAACAAACCATTGCGCTTGGTGGCGGCCCAAGATACCAAAATGATGAAGGGACCACTGCACTTTTTGAATTCGTTGAAGCCTGCATAAACCTTTATTCTGAGAAAAGAGAAAACCCATCCGATGACATCATGAGTGCCTGGATTGAAGCTGAGTCAGCTGGGCTTAAAGATAATTCCGATTTCGGTCTAGATCAGATCATAAGCGACTGCCTCCTCCTTCTTGATGGCGGTGCAGAAACTACTAGAACAGTTATTGCTCGGTCTATGCTAAATCTCTCCGAAGACAAAAGTCAGTGGGATCTGCTGAAAACTGGTATTGACCTTGATACTGCTGTTGAGGAGTTTATTCGCTTCGTAACTCCTATTCATAACATGTGCCGAGTAGCCACAGCTGATTACTCCATTGGTGGTGAAACTATAAGCAAAGGACAACAGGTCCTGCTGATGTATTCATCCGCGAATAGAGACCCGTCAAAATTCAGCAATCCAGAGAAGCTAGATCTCACACGCTCACCGAACCACCACATCTCGTTCGGTTTCGGGACGCATTTCTGTTTAGGGGCCGCATTGGCACGGTTGGAAATAAAGATTTTCTTTGAACAACTAAGGCAAAGGGTAAAAGAATTTTCACTTGCTTCTGAGCCCATTGAAATGCCCAATTCTTTTGTATATGGGCTGGCTTCATGTCCGATGTTTTTAGAATCTGAAAACACGTAGATGCAATAATCGGTTGAAACGTTTACGGCGAATGTTCGCTTAACTCATTTTTTAGAACTGGAAGAAAACCTGCTTCATGTTTTAATAACTGTTCACGAATTTGGCCAGACTCTAATCCTGCTACATGCACGCGAACGTTAACGGTGTCACATTCTGATTCACGCAATACTTCAAGAAGCTGGCTTGCAGCTCGTTCTCCGTCTTTTGCGATAATAGTACTATCTCCGGGACTCCAATTCGCTTTCGCTCTTTCGTTCGCATAGCTGTGGTAATGATTCATTTGGGCTTCTATCGCTGACTTGGGTGGGTTTCCAATCCAGACTCGGCGAATAAGTATCACTGGGCCTGTACCGCCTGCTTCTTTGTATTGCCGCGATAAATCTCTCGAAATAGATGGAGCTTGCAATGAGTCGAAAAGCACGCCACAATCAAGTTTTGCAGCCCTAATGCAGGCTTGACTACTTTGTGCAGCAATGACCATTGGTATTGGGTTTGATAAACAATTTTGGATGCTTAGATCCTTACTTAGAGGTCCTTCGGGTGATCCTCGGAGTGTCCCAATTACCCACGGTAATGTTTTCTTGAATCTTGAATTTATTTCGTCAAACGGAACTTCCGCTAGCTCAAAATCTACTGGTAACGCACCTGCTGCGAATCCGACCCCAAGGCGTTCTGGGAAAGCACTTGATAACCATGCGATTTCCTCTGCAATCAATGCCTTAGCTTTTAGAGGTAGTAGAAGGGGGCAAGGCGCAACCCAAATGCTCTTAGTCTCAGCTAGAAGGAAAGAAGCTAGCTGAAGAGGGTTTGGTAGATAACCTGGGAATCCAGCATGATGTTCGCTAACCATAACTCCGTCGTACCCGACCCTCTCGGCAATAACCGCTTCAGACCGAAGTTCATTTATCTGTTCTGGGGCAGTTCCTGGGCATGGATATAACCTGAGCGAAACTGAACCATTATGCAAAGGCGATTTAACCATCGGCTAGTAGATCTCCATGGAGTTGTTCATCTGTGAAGTTAGCTAGAAATTGAGTGAATTGCGGGCCTCGACGCAACGAGTGGCCTCCATCCACATTTATGCACTGGCCAGTAATCCATTCTGAATCAGAGCCAATGAGAAATTTCACTAATGCGGCGACATGATCGGGTTCTCCGACACCACCTAATGGAGTATTCTCAATGTAACTCTCATAAACTTCGCTGTCTCTTGGAATCGCTTCCATAATTTCTGTTGCTATGAAGCCTGGCCTTACTGCATTGAATCGTATTTTTGCAGGCCCAAATTCATCAGCAGCGTTACGCATAATCGCTTCTATACCCGCTTTAGCTGCGGGATAAGCACCAAACCAAAGGTGAGTTAGATGACTTGCGATTGATGACATTCCTATAAATGATCCTCTACCTGATTTTTTTAAATACGGGACCGAATGTTTTACACATAGCATTGTTCCTAGAACGTTTAGATGAAGAACTCTTGTGAACTCATTTAGGTCCTGAAGGTGGTAAGGGGACATCCCGCCACCGCCACCAGCGTTCGCAACAACCCCATCTAAACCATCTCCAAATTCTGCTGCTTTTACGATTGTGCGCGCCACGTGATCTTCATTAGTAACATCGCAAGTCGTATACTGTACTCTCCCGCCGTCGGAAACCACGGATGTAATGTCGTCAACTGCTTGCTCTAATTTTTCTTCTGTCCTCCCACAGATCGTCACTAGAGCCCCACTTTGCGCTAAACGCGCAGCACATGCCTTCCCAATTCCCGTTCCTCCTCCAGTAACGAGGATTCCATAACCCTCTAATTCTTCTTGTTTCATAGAATTCCTTTAACTCTCTTTAGGTGTTTGTTAATGATCATTATTATTTAGAGCTTTTCTTGTCAGACTCCAACCGGCTCTCAAACGCATTCGTTATTCCAGTGAATCCAGGTATGACTGAAAGTTTTTTTCCTAAATAAAGCATGGAGAGAATTATGACAGCTGTGGTGAAAGGCCAATTGACGAAAAATCGAATAACAAGATAACCGTCAACTGAAGCATTGTTGTAGAGCCAAACATCAAATCCAGCGCTGATGATTTGAGCAACCCCCAAACCGTATGCGATTCGATTCATAGCTATCTCATAAGCTTTATGAGATGTAATTAAGTTATCAAATCCAAACATTAATGGGGCATACATTGCTAGATAATTCCGCCCGACAGCAGTCATGAGTATAAGCCCGAAGCCGATTAGGGCCTTTGTCCCGATACCGATACCAAAGTAAACGGCCTCGCTGTCCGTTACGATTCCTATAATCCCCCTGATAAGGATCCCGATTGTGACTATAGGAATAAATTTCCCTATAGCGTGACCTTTCCGCCATCGTCGAACCGAGATCATGACCGACCACATAGTCGCAGCACTTATAGCCCATGCCAGTCCGAACAACCTATTTATAGCTATAAAGAGAACAATAGGCATTACTGACTCCCAAGCATTTTTATTGGTGCTCAGTCCTTTGCCTTGATTTTCGTTATCGCTGATAATTTCGCTCACATTTCTAGTTTGGTCTGTTCTTCATAGAATTGCTCAACACTGCGCCCAAATTTAGTTCGGTCTATGATCATTTTCTAAGTAACTATAAATTAGGAGACAAATTGAGCACTATTGCGATTACTGGTTCAGCTTCAGGTATCGGCGCGGCTACGAGAGATTTGCTTGAATCTGATTCTGTGAATGTGATCGGCGTTGATTTACATAATGCCGAAATTGAAGTTGACTTAAGTATTGAATCCGAAAGGTCAAGAGCGATCTCCGAAATTCTTCGGTTGAGTGACGGAGTATTGGATGGGCTTGTAACTTCTGCTGGAGTTTCTGTGCCATTTGATCCTGCCCGAATGCTGACTATTAACTGGTTTGGAACTGTTGATCTTCTTATCGGCCTTAGAGAAGCTTTATCAACTAGTTCAGGGGTCGCACATGTTGTTGCTATTTCTTCTAACTCTACGACTATCACCCCTAATGTTCCCGATGCTCTTGTAGAGGCTTGCTTGCGACTAGACGAGTCAACTTCTCATGAAATTTTACGTGAGATGGATGATGTAGAGGCAATGGCAATAGCTTATGCGGCATCAAAACTGTCAGTAGCTAGATTTGTTCGCCAGAATGCTCCTACTCAAGACTGGGCTGGGTCAAACATACGATTGAATTCAATTGCTCCTGGCGCAGTCCTAACACCTCTTCTCCAAGGAGGACTAGACGACCCTACATTCGGAGCTGCAATAGAAGCACTTCCAATCCCCGTCGGTGGGTTTGCAGAGCCGGAATTAATAGCAGAATGGATCAGAATGATGCTGTCCCCCTCGGCGGATTTTATGTGTGGATCAGTGCTTTTCCTAGATGGGGGTTCAGATGCTTTGATTCGCCCTAATGATTGGCCAGTATCTATGCAACTTGAATAGTGAGCCCAAAGAGGCCAGCCAATATATTAGAGTCACTGTGTTTGCAAGACCTGATGCTGTAATTTAGCATCACTCAAACAGGAATAGGAGAAAAAATGTACCCCGGAGCAATAGCCCAGAAAAGTCCCGATAAAGCGGCGATCATAATGGCGGATTCTGGCGAGACTATGACATTTCAAGAGCTACATGATTACGCCGAGAAAGTTGCCAACCTTTTACAGTCCGCTGGTTTGGAACCTGGGGACCATATTGCACTATGTCTAGAGAACAGACTGGAGTTCCTTCCAATCTGTTGGGGGGCTCATTATGCAGGTTTATATTACACAGCGATTAGTTCGCGATTAACAGCACCTGAAATAACCTACATCATAAAGGACTGTGGAGCTGGTGCTTTCTTGACTTCACCCTATAAAGGCGAGGAAGCAGTTGAGTTAATAGAAGATATTCCAGATGTTTTCTTAAGACTTAGTGTCGGGGGGGCAATCGAAGGCTTTGACTCCCTTGATGAACTTCTAATAGAACAAGAAACTACACCTCAAGGACCTAGGGTTGAGGGGGCAGATATGCTTTACTCTTCTGGGACTACGGGTAGACCTAAAGGAGTAAAATCACCCTTGCCAGACACCCCTTTGGGCGAGACTGATGGAGTTACGACTCTATTAGGAATGCTGTTCGGCGCTAACCCAGAATCTGTTTATTTATCGCCCGCCCCTCTCTACCATGCTGCACCACTTAGGTTCTGTCGGGGAATTCAAAAGCTTGGGGGGACGGTCGTGGTCATGCCTCGTTTCGGACCTGTTGAGCTTTTGGAGAGTATAGAAAGATATGAGGCAACTGTTTTGCAAGTTGTCCCGACTATGTTTGTCCGCCTTCTGAAACTTGAGAAAACTCAAAGAGAATCGTTTGATATTTCTTCTTTACAATCGGTTGTTCACGCTGCCGCACCATGCCCGATACCCGTCAAGAAACAAATGATTGATTGGTGGGGAGAAATTATCCATGAATATTATGCCGGCACTGAAGGAAACGGGTTCTGTTATTGCAATAGCAAAGACTGGCTTGCGCACGAGGGAACTGTTGGAAGAGCTATACAAGGGATATTGCATATTGTTGACGATGACGGCAATGAACTGCCTACTGGTGAAATCGGTGGAGTGTATTTTGAAAGTGACTCTGTTTTTGAATACCACAATGCCCCTGAGAAAACCAAAGGGGCAAGACTTGAGAATGGCTGGTCGACGTTAGGAGATATCGGGAAAGTAGACGAAGACGGATTTTTATATCTCACAGATAGAAAGGCATTCATGATCATCTCTGGTGGGGTCAATATTTACCCTCAAGAGGCTGAGAATGTATTAACTATGCATGAGAAAGTCCTTGATGTAGCGGTTTTTGGCGTACCTAATGACGATCTAGGGGAAGAAGTCAAAGCTGTAGTTCAGCTCATTGACCCTACAAGTGCTTCACCTCAAATAGAACAGGAACTTCTTATGTACTGCCAAGAACAATTAGCTCGCGTGAAGTGCCCGCGAACCATTGATTTCAGAGAAGAGTTACCTAGGCACCCCACTGGGAAACTATATAAACGTCTTCTACGTGATGAATACTGGGGAGACACAGAGAGCCGGATTGTATAGGAGCTTTATGGACATAGATGAAATAAGTGACCGCCTTGAAATTGAACAACTTATGGTCAAATACGTGGATGCTATTGATGACAAGAATTGGGAATTACTTGATGATGTCTTCACGAATGACGCCTTTCTGGATTACGAAAGTTCCGGTGGGCCGGATGGAAAAGGTGATTACAAAACTGTAAAAAAATGGCTGCAAGATAATCTCGTTATGTTCCCAATGACCCAGCACATGATTGGCAAAACTTCAGTCGATTACCACGGAGATTCAGCTAACTGCCGTACGATTTTTTATAACCCTATGGGCGTTCCAGTAAACCCAGATGGAATCTTTGACCCGAACGGCGATGGACTCCATATCTTCATTGTCGGTGGTTGGTATAACGATGTTTGTATAAAAACCAGTGATGGTTGGAAAATTAAAGAAAAAGTTGAGGAACAAGCATATGTTCAAGGTTCTTTCCCACCGTTCAAGTGAAAGTTACTTTCATTAACGTGCTGACTTAACCATTCATACATAGCGATACCACTTGCGACTCCCGCATTGATTGAACGTGTAGACCCATATTGAGTAATAGCGAGAATCTGTGACGTTGCTTCTATCATCTCCTCGCTTAGTCCAGGCCCTTCTTGTCCAAAGACAAGAACACTGTCTTTAGGGAGAGACGCTCTTTCTATAGGTACTGACCCTGGAATGTTGTCAATCCCTATAATCGCAATTGATTCATTAATTGACCATTCAACGAACTTTTCTACAGATGGGTGATGAAAAACATGTTGATATCGGTCGGTTACCATTGCGCCTCTTCTGTTCCATCTTCGTTTACCCACGATATGGACTGCCTTAGCCATAAATGCGTTCGCGTTGCGGACCACTGTCCCAATATTAAAATCATGTTCCCAATTCTCTACTGCTACATGGAATGGGTGACGGTAGTGGTCTAAGTCGGCAACGATCGCTTCTCGGGTCCAATAGCGATATTTGTCAACAACATTTCTCGTATCTCCATTTTCTAAAAGTTCTGGGTCGTACCAAGGATCTTCAGGCCATGGTTTTGGGTGCGGGCCAACTGTCATTTTTTCCTATGCGATGTAGTCGTTTAACGATATGAAAGTAGTCTATGAGCCTCAATGAGTCGTTTTGCTATGCGTTGGGTATGACGCCGAATGCCATAACACAATAATGTAAGGAAGCAGCAGCAACGACCATTAAATGCCAGATTTCGTGATATCCAAAGATGTCTGGCCAAGGGTCAGGTTTTCTAAGGCCGACAATAAAAGCCCCTAACGTATAGAACATCCCCCCAATTGCTAAAAGAATAATCCACCTAAGTTCTAGGAAATCCCATAATTGGGGTATCGCCACGACAGAAACCCAGCCCATGGAAAGAAATAAGGCATTCATCAAACCGTACGGAGGGTCAAAAGGAAGGAAACGTAGAGTTGCCCCGATTCCAAGCCCAACCCATGCAGTAATCAACAGGGTTTTTTGCACCCATCCATCAACTGCAAGCATGCCTATCGGGGTAGACCCACCTGCTATACAAAGGTATATCCCAATGTGGTCAAGACGCCTGAAGCGCATCCACCCCCTATCTGTGAATTCCGTACGATGAAATAAAGCGCTAATACCTAACATTGACGAAATCCCGAAAGCGAAGGTGAAAGCGGCAAATGAGGTTCTCGCTGTTGGTGCTGTGATTATAAGAATTAAACCAATTGGTATAGATAGGAAGAAACAATAGCTATGGAGTACACCTCGATATTTAGGGCGATTAATCGCTCTCTCACGAACGATCAGTAAAGATTCTGGTATTTCTTGCTCCATTAGAGTCTTAATGCTAGTTGAGATACATAACCGCTAATCTCTTCTGCGCAAGAATTAAAGATTTCTTGGTCTCCTCCTGCTGGGTCAATCACCTCTTCCCATGGAGAGAAGATCGACCTCTCTAAACAGAGTTCAGCGATCCTGTCACCCACGTTCCTATCTCCTGGCTGAAGTTTTTCAGCTAGACGTGGCAGAGATCCAGTTTTTTGCAGAGAATCTTCATGATGTTTCTTGAAGTAGTCAATGTGTTCTTTTTCAAAAACAATAATTAGGTCTGCCCATTCACAGTCCTCTTTCTCTAACTGGTGACTTCGATGGTTTGGGTCTGATAAACCCATGTCTGCCAAAGCAGACCGAGTACGTTGACTCATGGGAAGGCCGGGAATAGAGAATGTCCCTGCTCCCTTAATCTCATGTTCAGGGGTTTTGGCTTTCATCATGGTTGTAGCCATTACTGAGCGAGCTGCATTGCCAGTACAAACAAAGAGTATCTTAGCCATTGTCTTCTAACCTACTTTGGGTCGCAGAAATAGTGCTTCTGCTTCTGAGCAGATTCGATCCCCATCTAAACAATGCCCCTTAACAGTTATTCGACGCCCAGACGACTGGACTATCCAGCCTACAAACCGAAGATCCTTATTAATGGGAGTAAATGATCTGTATTTGATGTTTAATTTCGCTGTGTACCCGGTAGCTCCAGCATCTAGAGATTGTACAGCTCCTAAGAGTTCATCAAAAAGGCCTGCTATATAGCCTCCATGCACAGCGTTCGGTGGCCCTTCATATAAGTCTGAAAGTTCAACCCGAAACTCATAACCGGGTTCCCCATCAGGACCCAAATACTCATCCCAGACAAGTTCTGGCGAGAAAAGATGCAACTCTCCTTGAAATAATGAACGACTCCGGTATGACCTCGAACGCGTTTCACCATTACTTGATTTCCTCCCCCACCATCTAGGTACTTTTTCTCCTTGTAGATCTTGCGTAGATTTTTCTATCGTTTTCGCAACAATATCTAAATCATCGGCTTTGATTTCTAATTGAATAATTCGCTGGGCAAGATGTTGCACTGCTTTACGCAAACGTTGCGCAGCTGCTACATGTTCTTGAGACATTAGGTTAGATCCTTTGAATTCGTGGAATTAATTAAAGGACTTTCGTGGGTAAGTGAGTTGTCATAGTAGGTCAGCATGGTTTTCAAACTTGAAGATTCTTTGCTATTTTTTCTCGCTGTGCGTTCGCGTCTCCCCACGAAGCCGAAAGCGCCCATCCTCTCTTCAGCCATAATTGAAGATCATATTCTACTGTGTAAGCAATTGCCCCATGGCATTGCAATGCTGTCCTGCAGGCAAGGTCCACTGCTTTTGAGGCTAGATATTTGGCCATAGCAGGGAATGTCTTATCATTTTCGTTGTTCGATATCGCCCAAGCGGCACGGTGTACCATTGGCCGAGCAAATTTGATAGCTTTCCCAGTATCGGCTAGATGGTGTTTGATTGCTTGATTTACCCCAACTGGTTTACCGAACTGTTCCCGTTCCTTAACATAATTGATGGTTTCAGCCAGAAGATGGTTAGCTATGCCAACGCATTGTGCAGCAGCCGCTGTCGTTGCGCTCAACATTGTTTCTTCTATTATCTGATTAGATTTAATGATTTTACTTTTTGGAGTTGGTTCCCAATCAACTTGGAAAAGTCGTCTAGTTTCGTCAACTGACTTTTGAAATGTAAGTGCAGTCTCTTCACTAGGAACGAGATGCATTTCATCCATATTTCTCATAAGAAGGTAGTCCGCATTGTCAGCACCCAGAACGTACGAATTGCCTAATCCAGCAGAAATCCTCATTTCCCCTGAGATGAAGGCAGCGAGAAGGTCATCGCCTATTTCCCCTGTTCCATATTTCGCAAGAAACGGAATCCCGATTGCAGTGTGTTCAAGAACGATCTCTGGGCAAATAACTTGACCGAGTTCTTCCATGATAAGGACATGATCGATATCTACCATTCCTAACCCACCAGCTTCTTCTGGACCTGTCATCCCGAGTACCCCGATAGAAGCAAGATTTTCCCACAATTCAGGTATCGTTCCTTGACCATTTTGGATCATTTCTCTTAATTTCGAAGGGGTGCATTCACTTATTAACATTTCTTTCGTTGCTTCTGCGAAAAGAATTTGTGTTTCCGTAAATCTAAAATCCATAGGCGAAAACTCCTGTGACAAACCTTCTCGTATGAGTTAAGAAATCCTCTGCAATAATTAAACGCATCATTTTCTTGGTAATCCCAAAACTCGTTCTGCGACAATATTGCGTTGAATCTCATTTGTTCCTGCATAAATCGGTCCAGCTAAAGCAAATAAGTAGCCACTCATCCAGCTACCACCAGAAACTGCATCTGAGGCTGGGGAAACCAATTCACCTTGATCAGCTAAAAGCCGGAGGGCAGTAGCGTGTAAATCTACATCAAGTTCCGACCAGAAAATTTTCATGTAGCTCGCCTCTGCCCCCATACTTGCACCATGCATTAGAGCAGAAGCTTTGGAAAAGACTTGCCACCTATAGGCTTGTGCGGCGATATATCCGTCAACAACTTGATCTCGAAGTTCTGTGGGGATTACTCGTTCCTCCGCTAACAAGCGACGGTAAAGTTCAACCAGTTGATTGGCGGCAGCAAGAAATCTCCCCGGTGCTCTAAGGTTTAGGCCTCTCTCGCTGCTTGCAGTAGCCATCGCTACATTCCAGCCTGCACCTTCATCTCCAAGCCTATTTTCAGCTTTAACTAAACAGTCATCAAAGAATAATTCAGCAAACGCTGGTTCCCCATCAAGTCGAGAAACAGGTCTTCTCGTTAACCCTGGCGCATCCGCAGGGACAAGAAGGTAACTTAAACCTGCATGCCTTTCGCTAGCAGGGTCGGTTCTCACTATGCAAAAAATCCAATCTGCCCATGCGCCTCTTGAACACCAAGTTTTCTGGCCATTAAGAACATAGTTTTCTCCATCTCGAATAGCGGTTGTTGCGAGACTCGCTAGATCACTTCCTGTGTTCGGCTCGGACCATCCCTGCGCCCAAATGTCCTTACCAGCCGCCATTGGTGGAAGAAATCGGTCTTTCTGTTCTTGTGTACCCCATTCAAACAGAGTTGGACCCAACAGGGTTATCCCATTCGTATTAACCCTGCCTGGCGCCCCCGATAGATAATATTCTTCCTCAAAAAGCAGCCATTCAATTAATGAACATTCTCTCCCCCCGTACTCATTTGGCCAATTAGGGACAGACCAATTTGAATCAAATAGCTGGTGTTCCCAACCTCTATGCTGCTCAAACCCAATTTCTGTATCCATTGGGAGCCATTTATCTTTTGGTTTGTTTTCCTCTAACCATGTTCGTATCTCCTCGCGAAAAGATTTTTCTGCAGCAGTGAAATTTAAGTCCATCAGGTTACCTAGTTCTTTTCCTCTGACGCAGTTAAGTCTCTGAGACATTGAGAGGCTTCTGCCATTATCTCTTCAATAATTTCTAAAACTGTTGGCGCAGATTCAATGACTCCTAAACCCACCCCTGTTGGCATTATCCCAATTTCGTAATTCCCATTGACCATCGTTGCTTTCGTTAACATCGGGGCATTTGCAGCCAAAGCTATTTGTGCCCACGTCATCTCCTGATTCTTCTTCATAGCAATAGCTTCTCTAAGCAGGTCTAGAAAAGATGTGTTAGTGGCTTGTCGAAATTTCAAAGCGTTCTTCGCAGCTCTCGGGAATTTAAGGTACCGATTTCTTTCTAAATTTTGGACCATCCCAGTGTTAATGACTCTCTGTGGCACACCGTCAATTGATTGGGTTCGAATCGTATCCGTGACGACCGCTTCAAAATATGCTTGTTTAATTTTAATAGGTACATCACTTTCATCGGAGAGTAGAAATCTAGTCCCCATAGCAATTCCCTGCGCTCCCCAAGCTAAAGCAGCTACTAGCCCCCGTCCGTCTGTTATTCCTCCGGCTGCAAAAACTGGTATGTCAATGGCTTTAGTAACCTGAGGGATCAGAACTGCTGTTGGTACTTCGCCAGTGTGGCCTCCCCCTTCTTGACCTTGAGCGATGACAGCATCAACTCCCCACTCAGCGACTTTCTCTGCGTGCCTTCTCGCAGCGATAGTTGGAATCGTTACGATTCCGCTGTCTGAAAGTTTTTTGACCATCTCTGGTTTTGGAGCTTGAGCAAAAGAAACAACTTTAACTCCTGCTTTAATCGCCCAGTTAAGCCTTTCTTCTATATCCGGCGAATCAGTTCGAACGTTAATGCCAAAAGGATTGTCCGTTAATTCTTGAATTTCTCTAACAGATGTTTTCATTTCAGAGAACGTTTGTGTTGCTGTTGCAAGAAAACCGATAGCCCCTGTTGCGCTAGTTGCTGCTGTCAACTTAGATGTTGATACCCAACCCATTCCCGTTTGGATAATTGGGTAGTCGATCCCTAACTTCTTGCAAATCGGGGTTTGAAGCTTTGGGTGAAAGTCATACATCCTGAACCTCGGAATATCTCAGTTCCGTTGGGTCAATGATTTTAATGATTTCTAGTTCAGCTTCTGAAGGAACTCGACTCAGTTCCAGATTGTCAGGAATAACAATTTCAAAATCAGTATTCTCAACTACCTCATCAATCTCAACACCAGGATGAATTGACCGAAGACGCATCTGGCGGTCAGGAGTTTCAAAATCAAAGACACCAAGATTTGAGACAACACGGTGTAAGTCATGGTACCTATTGCTCGGTTCCCCAATTTCACTCATCCGGTCATAACCTGGGCCGGAAACAACATCAACTTTGGAGACAAAGCTTCTTTTCGTATGGTTTGGCACCCAATAACTAGTTCGGTGATTAATTAAGTTCCCAGGAGCTCCTCTCAATCCTAAGAGTTGTGCTTTTGGTTTTTGGAAATCCCCAATCGCAGCGATGTTTTGATTTCCATACTGGTCTATTTGCGTCGCCCCCATCATCACATGTCTGCGGCCAGACCATACAATGTCAAAAATAGTTCGGTATGGGGCATACGATTCAATCACTCTTGGAGCGTCCTGATCTCCGATTGGTAGCGTGTTCGTGGCCAAGACGGAAACAGCGTCGGTCATTACGACATCTGGGGCGAACGTAGCTTTTGCTAATCGGCCACCGATTATTGGACTAATTCCTATTGGGTTGCAGAGGATGTCGCTTTCACCTCGGAAGCACTCGGCTATTTCGGCGATACAGATATCGGAGCGTCTCACTTTTCCTCTTCCTGGGAGTCAACCATTCTTAAATATTCCTGATGCGAATCAGTTGCTAAGTACCGAGATTTAAAACTTTCCCAAAGCGTAGGGTCTTTAGCAGTAGCTGCGTACAGTTTTTGAAAATCCTCATCTCTTCCATAATCCGGAGGGCATTCAGTAAAGTGGGCTCCTCGTGGCGCCTCAACTACTCCATTTACAAAAATTCGAGGAATTCGAAGTGTATGGACACTTCCTTCATCAAGAAGATTCTCTGTAGGAATTATTTTCTCACAACTCATATAAGTCTTTTTTGCAGCCATAGCGAACAGGTCATCAAAAAATAGATCTGGTCCAAGAAATTGCCCATTCCCCCCCTGGTCAGCGCGATTCATATGGATTAGAGACACATCAATATCAAAGGCGGGTATCGCAACCAGTTGTTCATGATTCCCAGATTCATCTGGATATGGAGATTCTACTAATTTAAGTTCTGGGTTCATTTCTAACATGTCAGATCCTAGACCTGCCCTCGTAGGGTAAAAAGGAACGCGATGTGCTGCAGCCATTAACCCAAGGTAGAAAGCACCTTCATCTAATTCTGTAGCTTCGATCTTTCCTGTCTGTCTTGCAACCCTAAAATGAGGTTCCAAAGGAATAGAGTCCAACGAAACAAAGCCATATATAGCTTTCCTTAGTTGTCCGGTAGCGGAGAGTAATCCGATTTCGGGACCGCCATAGCTGACAACAGTTAAATCCTTTATGCCTGCACGTATAATTGCCAAAATCAATGACATGGGTTTACGACGTGACCCCCATCCACCTACACC
Organism: Acidimicrobiaceae bacterium; assembly: GCA_002709645.1. GTDB lineage: Bacteria > Actinomycetota > Acidimicrobiia > Acidimicrobiales > UBA8592 > UBA8592. The sequence continues at coordinate 12,955 of PAQG01000012.1, read as the reverse complement.
TATCGTCATACCATCTTTTATCTGAGTGACAACTTCTTCTTCGGTTAGTATTTTGTTCATCGCACAGATACTCGCTTTTCTCTCCTATGACTTCAAGAGTAGATAACTTCTAAGGTTATCTCAATCGTGGCCACGATCTGTCACAATATGTAAAGCAAAGTATTATGTTTCTAGGGGCAGATTGTGACAATTCCAGAAAAAAACTTCGAAGGTCAGGTTGTAGTCGTTACTGGCGGTACAAAAGGCATAGGGAAAGTAATCGCTGAGAATTTCTTACGTGCTGGTGCTGATGTGGTCGTGTGTGCAAGAAACGCCCCGGAAGGCTCTATTGAATACGGTGATCGGCAAGCCAAATTTATTACTTGCGATGTACGTGACCATGAACAAATTAAGGCTGTAATAGCTCTTTGTGATGAGGAATACGGGAAGCTAGATGTGCTGGTTAACAATGCTGGTGGAGCCCCCCCAGCGGACTCATCAACAGCAAGTGAACGTTTTACGCGTAGCGTTATAGATCTGAACTTGGTATCACCAATACTTTTCTCTCAAGAAGCGGCGAGCCTTATTAGAAAGTCATCAGGTACAGGAGTGATTTTAAATATCTCAAGTGTTAGCGGGATGAGAGCAAACCCTCTTGGTGTTGCCTATGGTGCTGCAAAGGCTGGTGTCATCAATGCAACCGAAACGCTCGCATTGGAATGGGGGCCAAATATTAGAGTCATCTCTATTACTGCTGGTCTCATATTGACTGACGAAAGTAGAAACTTCTATGGAGATGATGAGAGCGTTGCTAAAATTGCTGCTACTTTGCCAATGCAACGGTTAGGCAACCCTCAAGATGTGGCTAACGCATGTTTATTTGCAGCATCCGATAAAGCCGAATGGATGTCAGGATCTAATATTGTCGTTCACGGAGGTGGGGATAAACCAACGTACTTGGAAGCTACTGAAGTCTTGAAAGATTCTTAAATGGGTATTCCCTATGTAACAGACATTGACCCAAGATACGGGACTGCCGTTGAGGTCACACCAACTATTCGTAGGGTCGTTGCCAATAATCCAGGTCGGTTTACTTTTACCGGTACAGGGACATACATAGTGGGACGCGGTCAAGTAGCCGTGATAGACCCTGGCCCAGAAGATGACGAACATGTTGCTTCGATTCTTTCTGCTGTAAGCGGAGAGGAAATAACACACATTGTTGTCACCCATACCCATAGGGATCATTCACCAGCGAGTCGGGCACTTCAAACTGCTACTGGCGCCCCTATCTACGGATTTGGGGGCCACCCTACCCCCCCTGAAGATGCAGTTATTAGAGCCAAACCAACAACTTGGGATTCCCTACTTCCCACTGAGGAAGAGTTAGAGGAACTCCTTAAGAGCATGCCATCAGCTGGTAAAGATAATTCAGAACACGATCAAGATGAACCCGGAGACATGTCTTTCTCCCCCGATTTTGAAGTCGTACATGGTGATATTATTGCTGGTGGAACATGGACTCTTGAAGTTGTTCATACACCTGGCCATATCTCCAATCATCTATGTTTCGGTTACAAAGAAGAGCGCAGTTTATTCTCTGGAGACCATGTAATGGGTTGGAGCACATCAGTGATCCCTGAACCTGAAGGGTCAATGAACGAGTACATGGATAGCCTTGAACTGCTTTTGGACCGGAATGATAAATTTTTCTACCCAACGCATGGTCCTAGAATCCCAGATCCAATCAATTTCACGAAATCTTTAATCACCCATAGGTTAGATAGAGAGCGACAAATACTTGAATGCCTTAAGTCAGGACCAAAAACTATTCCTGAGCTCGTGATTGAGATGTACCGAGAAACACCCCATATTCTTTACATGGCTGCTGGCCAATCAGTCTTCAGTCATCTAGTGCAATTAGTGGAGAATGGGATGGTTTCAAGCGAAGGCAACCCTACTGCCGATGGGATATTCAAAGCATTGAGTAAGCCATGAAACTCGGCGCCCAATATGGGTACTGGACGGGTCAGCCACGGCAGGACATTATTACTGTGGGAATGGAAGCTGAACGCCTAGGTTTTGATTCTCTTTGGACTGGAGAGAGTTATAGCAGTGATGCATTTACCCCACTTTGTTGGGTTGGTGCGCATACAAAAAAAATCAAATTAGCAACTGGTATTGCTCAATTGGGGGCGCGAACTCCGGCTGCTTTAGCCATGCATGCCATGACTCTTGACACCCTTTCCGAAGGAAGGTTTTGTTTAGGTATAGGAGTATCTGGGCCACAAGTTATTGAAGGGTGGCATGGGCAACCCTTTGGAAAACCAATTCAAAGAACTAGAGAAACTATAGATATTATCCGGAAGATTCTTCAACGCGAAGGTCCTGTTACATCTCCTGGCCCGAATCTGCCCCTTCCTTACCCAAAGGATTCTTTAGGTTCATGGGGGTTAGGGAAGCCACTTAAGCTAATTAACACTCCGCTTCGTTCCGATATACCTATTTTCTTGGGAGCTGAAGGACCAAAGAACATTGCTCTTGCGTTTGAAAAGTGCGATGGGTGGCTACCTCTCTACTATTCTCCGGAACGCCCAGAAATATACGAACTTCCGGAATCTAGCATTCCAGATGATTACGAGATTGCTGTCAACGTGACAGTGAACATCTGCGATGATGCCACCGAAGGATTGCTTCCTCAAAAAGCTATCCTTGCTTTCTACATAGGTGGCATGGGTGCGCAAAAACGAAATTTTCATACTGAGCTTATGGCTCGAATGGGTTACGAGAAAGAAGCAAATGAGATTCAATCCCTATTCTTGTCGGGTAAACGAAACGAAGCGATTATGGCTGTTCCTGATGATTTCGCGGATGAGATTTCATTGGTAGGGCCAATTGGCCGAATTGCTGAACGTATAGAACTATGGAAACAGTCGCCTGTAACAACACTGATTATCGGAGCAAATGACGTAACAACAATGCGAACACTGGCCGAGCTGGTTTTGTAAAGAAATCTTCTCAGCTGACAATACTATCGTCTCTAAGAAAAACGATTTCTTGTTCGCTGAAACCTAAACGGGCAAGAATCCGATCCGTACTCGCTCCTAAATCCTCAGATTCTTCAGATGGAAGAGATGGAGTTTCTGAAAACCGTGGGGCTGGCCTCGGTTGGAGAATACCGCTCGTTTCAAAGAAAGCCTGCCTTTCCTCCGCATGCATATGCAATGGGCTCTCTCCCATATTCAATACCGGAGTGACACAAGCATCAGTTCCGTCAAAAATTGCTGCCCATTCTTCTCTTGTCTTTGTCAGAAAAATTTTAGCAAATTTCTGCTTAGTTTCTTCCCAATGATCACGATCGTTCTGCGATGGTAATTCTTCTTGCGCCAGCTGAAGTCCATTCAATAACTGTTCATAGAACTGTGGTTCAATGGCTCCAACGGCAACATAATTCCCACATTTCGTTTCGTAGACATCATAAAAAGGAGCTCCCGAATCAAGAAGATTATTCCCTCGATGGTTAGTCCAAAATCCTGATGCATGTGCCGCAAAGAGTGGTGATGCGAGATACGCTGCACCGTCTACCATCGCTGCGTCTACTACTTGCCCTGATCTACCATTTTTGACAGCTAGCAATGCTGCCAGAATACCACTGATTACGAACATTGACCCGCCACCAAAGTCACCAACGAGATTAAGTGGAACTGAAGGAGCTTGCTCTTTCCGTCCTATATGGGCAAGAGGCCCAGCTAAACCTATGTAGTTGATGTCATGACCTGCTGCTTGGGACAAAGGCCCTTCTTGGCCCCACCCGGTCATACGTGCATATACGAGATTAGGATTAGCAGCAAGACAAATATCTGGACCGATCCCCATTTTCTCTACAACTCCTGGCCTGAAACCTTCAAGCAAAACATCACATTGCTTAACAAGTTTTAGGAGAATTTCCGTTCCTTTACTTGACTTCAAATTGATATTTATTGAATGCTTTCCTCGTTCAAGTGGCCCAGATCTTGAAGCAAGGGGGTTACTATTTCCTCCTACCCGTCCAACTCTGAGCACTTCTGCTCCGAGATCAGATAGGTACATGCCAGCAAATGGTGCTGGGCCTATACCTGATAGCTCAAGTACGGAGACACCCTTAAGCGGGCCCGTCATTTCAACCCGCAGCCTTTACGTTGCCCCTATGGGTGTTGCGAGCTGACACTGACATTCTCTCCTGTCATATACCCACTTAAGTCACTTGCAAGAAAAATAATTACATTCGCAACTTCCCATGGCTCAGCGCCACGACCAAATGGTTCTTGCGACTCTAGAGTTTCTAGCAAATCCGGATCACTTACTTTTGCTAAGAACGGGTGATTTGCAAAACTGGGCGCTACAGCATTTATCCTTACGCCGCTCTTTGCCCCCTCTAGAGCTGAACACCTTGTTAACGCCATCACCCCAGCTTTCGCAGCCGCGTAATGTGATTGCCCTTCTTGGGCTCGCCAACCGACCACACTCGCGTTATTAACAATGACGCCTTTACCATTCGGAATCATATGGCGCATAGCAGCTCTAGTACACCTCATCGTTCCAGTGAGCGTTACATCAATAACTTTAAGCCATTGTTCATCGGTCATATCTACGAGATCTGATTGGCCTCCCAACCCAGCATTATTGATCATGACATCTATTGTCCCAAAACGTTCTTTTGCGGCGTTAACTAAGGACTGGACTTCTTCCTCAATAGTCACATCACATAGCATCCCCGTCGCATCATAGCCTTCATCACAAAGAGACTCCACGGCTTCATTGAGTCGGCGTTCATGTAAATCCGAAAGAAAAACTTTTGCTCCTTCTTCAGCGCATCGCTTTGCAGTCGCAAAGCCAATTCCGGAACCTGCAGCGGCTGTGATAACGACCGACTTGCCATTAAGGAGATTTTTCCCTTCAGGGTATGGAGGAATCTGTTGACTCACTAGCTTCCATCTCCTTGAGCCATTTCCTTCATCCTTCTTTCAAGGTCATCAATGAAGGGGTTGGGTTCTTGTTTAATCGTGTTCGGAAGCATCTTTTCAATTTCAGTTGGAGTCCAAGCATCACCTGGAGCAAACATTGTTCGGATCTCTTTCGGTTGATTCCAAACTGAGATCCGTCGTCCAACAACACTGTAAATCTGGGCATTAATCTCTCTAGCCTTATCTGATAGTAAATAGACGGCCATTGGAGCTATATCTGAGGCTTCGCCTGTCTCTATCTCAAATGGCACATTCTCGCTCATCCTAGTTTTTGCGGTTGGAGCAAGGCAGTTTGCGTTTATCGAAGGACCTCCGCGCAAACTAATGCTGGCAGCCGTCATGGCGGCTGACCTCGTTAAACTCACGATTCCACCTTTTGCTGCCGAATAATTTGGTTGAGCGGTAGAGGCCGTAAAAGCTCCAGAAGTTATACCCAGAATGCTGCCTCCTGTTTCTTGTTTCCTCATTACAGCCATAGCATGGCGATAAATCGTAAAGTGGCCTTTGAGGTGTACGGCGATCACTGGGTCCCATTCATCTTCGCTCATATTGAAAAGCATTCTTTCGCGAAGTATCCCAGCTACGCAAACGACTCCATCAATAGAACCCCAATTGTTCACAGCAGCCGCTATTACATCTTCTCCCGTTTGCATTTGAGAAACGTCCCCTGCCACCGCCACTGCATCTACTCCTAAAGATTTAATTTCCTTAACAGTTGCATCGGCGATGTCACTAGTTGGATCAGAGCCATCTAAGGTCACCCCATAATCGGCGACAACAATATTCGCTCCCTCTGAAGCGGCGGCTAAAGCTATCGCTTTCCCAATTCCTGAACCTGCCCCTGTAATCGCTATATTCTTTCCGCTTAGGTAACCTTCCACTTTTTTCTCTTTCTTTTTAATTGAATCATAGTCTCTCAAGAACGATAGCTATTCCTAATGAACCGCCTTGACACATAGTGATAAAACCAAGTTCTTTATCTTGACGTTCTAGTTCATGCAACAAAGTAGTGATTAGTCTACTCCCTGTACAACCAACGGGATGGCCTAATGCGATTGCCCCTCCATTGACATTTACCTTATCTAGGGGAACTTCATGAACTTGCGCCCATGACAGCATCACTGACGCAAAAGCCTCATTACACTCAAATAAGTCAAAATCTGAGATGCTGTAGTTCGTTTGGTCTAACATTTTCTGCGTTGCATCTACTGGCCCATCCAATAGGTAATACGGGTCAGAGCCGACCATCGTATGGTAGGAGATTTTTGCTCTAGGCTTTATGCCTCGCCTTTCCGCTATCTCACGGTCCATCCACAGAACTGCAGCTGCCCCATCAGAGATCTGGGAGGAAGTACCAGCAGTATGCAACTCTCCTGGAATCACTGGAGTTAACTTTTCCAAACTCTCTTTCGTCGTTTCTCGCAATCCTTGATCCCTAAATACATCATGAGATTCTCCGGTGAACTCTCCTTCTCGGTTAACGATTGGGGCTTGGATGACAGGAACTACTTCTTGATCAAATCTCCCCTCTTCCCAAGCAACGGCTGCTTTAGTTTGAGAATCTACTCCGACTTGATCTAATTGTTCACGCGTTATTCCTCTGCGTTCTGCTACTCGTTGCGCAGCCCCGAATTGTCCATTTGGTGGATCATCCCATGGCCATGTATCTGCATCTTTGTAATATCCACCGCCGCCCCGAGCCGCTGTCCCAAGAGGAACTTGAGACATTTGTTCAACGCCACACCCAATGGCGATACTCGCCCCTCCAGTTGCGATCAGGCCTTGGACAAAGGTATTCGCTTGAGCCCCCGAGCCACATTGGCAGTCAATAGTTGTTGCTGCTGGTGAAAAATCCACTCCGGAAGTAAGCCATGCATTTCGGGTCACATTTGAAGCTTGTTGCCCTCCCTGTGTGACACATCCTCCGACCAACTGATCAACTTCAGATGGGGATACTCCTGCTCTTCGTATTACTTCTTGTTGCGCTACTGCCAACAATTTCGGAGCAATAACCCCTGAAAGAGAACCACCTCTTTTCCCTATCGGTGTTCGTACCGCTTCAACTATTACTGGATCAGCCACTCCACACTCCCATTTCTTTCGGTTTTTGGAACTTATTGATTAACTCTATGAAAAATTCTCCATTTGAGGAAATCATAAGTGCAGCATTCACTTCGCATTCTTAGGCGTCTAGCTTTATGGTGCTGTCTATATGATTATCATAGCTATAGCTTTCTCTATATCTGTTCTGGTAATATCTCTTTTTGTTCTCAACTCGAATGGGAAAATTTGAAGAGATATTTGCTGATTCTGAGCTAAAACTTATTATTAACAACGTCGATAACGAAAGAAAAAGTCCCCATCTAGAACACGGTGACTTATATCCTGAATCAAACATAACTGACTTGCAAAATGTGAGAGTCAACCGGTTCAATAAGCAATAGGGCTTCTGGTAACTTTCTAGCCGAACAGTGTGCGATAATTGATTTCACCTATGTGAAGCAGGCCAATCAATGTCATCACCTGAAACTTTTTTAGCTTATGGGGCAATCATGCTAATAATTGCTCTAGTGGGTGTTGCTATTGATTGGTTTGGCAAACCTTTACGTCATAGAAAATTCATTCCGAAAGCGTACAAATTTCCTGATGAGCGGCATTTCCGGAGTCAGATTTTCAACTCTAAACCTTTTCCCGCAAACTCAGCGAATGCTATACCATCGGGGGCTTCAGAATCCCATGCCCCTGTCGCTCAGAAACAATCAGGACAATTAGGCCACTCTCTGGACGAAGAAAGTTCCCTTCCTTCCATAGAAGTTCCTGCGGTGGTTATTTCTGGAGTAACTGAACGAGAACAACCGGCTACTGCAACTTCGGAAAGCGCGTTAGCCGATTACCCTCTCGATGCAGAGAATAATGACATAAGCGATCACCAGGAGGATGATATAGAGCAAGAAAAAACTGGCTTCATCAGACTCCAAGGGTGGGCACCTGGTGGCTACATTTACAATCTGAAACAGGACGGAACTGAGCCATCACCTTCAACGGTTCGCTCGCGATTCTGGAAGAACGTAGGTGTTGCATCTGGTTCAGCTATGTTTGGAACCAACAACGTCAATCGCCTGCGAAATGGTAAACCTCCCCAAAGGCGTAATCCTCGAAATGGGAAGATTGAGACAATGAAAGTTCTTCTCCTAAGCTACGAAGAAGGTAAAGGAGCCACGCCAATACCTCACTGGCCGACGAAAGCTATAAACCCGTTCGGAGATAACTAATGCATAAATTGACTATCGCTGAATTATTTGAAGAATCAAACAGCGATACTTTGAGCTACCGCGGGAAAATAGTTAAGTCAATAGTTCGTATTCCTGTCGTAGATAACTCCGTCATTACTTTGGAGCGCATCAGCGTCGCTTCACCCCGACCTCAAGCTGTAAAACTTGGTTTAAATAATGGTGTAATTGATATTAATGGTTATCGGGGTCCAGAAATCGCGCTTTGGAGTCACGATAGTCCCGACATAGTTGAGATGAGGGTTCGGGGAATTGATGCAAGTGTTCTGGAGGTGTGGAATGCATGGTCAATGGGTGGCGTGGACACATCATGGATAGGTAATGCGGGAATAGTTACGAAATCCTCCGCTGAAGGTGAAATTCTGCAATGCAGTGATGGCTTTGATCACGCTTCATTCTCAGATCTAGTTGTAAGGGTCAGCGTGAATTAATTCTTATTGGATGGGGTATTTCAAAGTAAATTGATTGTCAAACTCAAATGGGCTTAGAACGGGTATAGCCGAGAGAGCAAATGTGATTACATCTTTAGCGTCATAATCATCTGGAAGCTGAATTACTAGCCCACGTTTGGGATGATCCTGTTGAAGAATCCATTGTTTTGGTATCTCAATTTTGAAATCTTTAAGTCGCCCCAAAACCGCGCTTCCAGTTGGATGAGTAAGGCCGACTTGTGCTGGTTGATAGTTGCCTCTAGATGTTGATGCAGAAACCCAAGTGAATTTGGGGATCATGGGTCCTCTGCTGGAAAAAGCTCTCCAAAAGATAGAACCGGTATGGATATTATTTCGATCGACATCTGGTTCTATGTTTACCCAGAAGATTGAATCAGGTTCATAGAGGTGGTCATTTATTACGGCGATAGATGTTTCAATTGCATCTTCGGAAAGTTGTATTGTTCGATAGCGTGTTTTCATACATGACCCATGGGATAGTACTAAACTTTTAAGGTAGTGAATCTAAACTAATCTTTCAACGGGCAGTTGAAATTAACGACAGGTCTAAATACTCCACCACGAACCTGCAATAAGGCTGCCCCTCCAGCTGGGTCTTGATGCGAAAGCGCTGTTTGTAATGAACATGGCCCGCCAGCAAAATCTGGTTCATACAATGCCCCCTCAACGTTAGCTGTTCTAAAGAAAGTTCTTAGATCTAAATCTTGACCAACTGAATTCAGTAACGACACGAGTAGATCGGCACTCCAATATCCTAAAGATATTGCTTGGCTATAGATAAGAGGTCCGTCGATTAATTCTAAATCAGTCATAATTCTTGTTGTGGCTGAGCGATACTCCTCTTGTGGAGGGAATTGAGTAAAGACATATCCTCCTTCCAACTGGTTAGCGACATCATAGGATTGCAAAATCCCCGGCAAGTAAGTTACGTCATCAACAACCATTCCTAAGAATTCAGTAATCAGTGACTTTTTAAGTTCTATTGTTTTGTCCAGCCCTACTGATAGCCAAAGAACATCAGCATCAATTCCATTGATGTCGTTGAGAATTTCTTGATCGGTTAAAGCATCTTTGTCGTAACGAAGGACTTTCAAGATATTTGTTCCCCAAACACTCTGAACCTGTGAAACAAATGCCGACCCAGCGTCATCATTTGTTGTTACTAAAATTAATTTTGGTGTTCGACCATAGAAAATTTGAGTTAATCTCAACGAACTTGTATCTGGAACCCCTGAAGCAGCAGCGTTCATACACCCATTGAAACCAAACCCCCACTTGTTCGGTTCGCAAAAACCTTCAAGAAAACCCCATCCGAAGAATGGGATCTGATTTTCAGCTAAAAAATCTGTGACTTCAGAATTAGCAGCTGTGGAAGCAAGAATCACTGCGAAAACATCCTCTTCCGCGATTCTTTGAATTGTTGATAATGCGAGTTCTTCTTCTCCATTATCATCAACGATTTCGAGGATCTCAATCTTTCGTGATGCTACCCCACCGTCATTATTCACTCTTTCCAACAGAGCTTGTACCCCAATTTCAACGTCTTTAAATACATTTCCGCTTTTCAAAACAACGATAGAAATTTGTTCATCTGAAATGCCCCGATTGATCTCTACAATGTTTTCTACTTCTTCAATTATTTCCTCTGTAATATTTTCAACGACGTCATCCTTAGGAAGGGATTCTTTAGTCTTTTCTTCTATGACCTGAGGTCTATCTACTTCTATTGGTGCAGAAATTAATTCAGGAAGGTCAGCATTTCCGCAAGCAATAAACAAAGAAGAAATGATCAAAAGAATAGATCTGTTCCGATTCCTTTGAAAAAATTCTGTAGTTGACATTAATAATTACGATAGACCTTAGTAGTGCTATTAGAGAATAGAGGTAGAGTAATTTCTTAGGTGGTTGAATATACATGCCCTTTGATAATTGGCTAAAAGAACATACGACTGTGGATAAGCCGCTAATACCTGCCTCTACGGTTATTCCTATTCGAAAGTCTGGAACAGGCATTGAAATTCTAATGATGCGCAGAAATTCTAAGCTTTCTTTCGCTGAAGGCATGTGGGTTTTCCCTGGAGGAAAAGTTGACGAAGCTGATTCGGAAGGAAGCGACAGCGACTATGCGGCTGCTATCAAAGCAGCTGTAAGGGAATGTGAAGAAGAGTCAGGCTTAGAGCTCGATCCTGAAAATCTAACTTATTACAGTCATTGGTTACCTCCTGTGGAAGCACCGAAACGGTTTTCAACATGGTTCTTCCTAACAGAAACAACGGGGGGAAAGGTCACAATTGATAACGGAGAGATCACTGATCATGCATGGCTTACCCCTAATGAAGCATTGATAGAAGCCCATGCGAAAAAGATAGAAATTCTTCCTCCCACGTGGATAACGCTATTTGATTTGAGTCAATTTCTAGAAGTGAATACCGCCATTGAATCTGTAAAATCTCGAGGGCCTAGGGCCTACGCTACAAAAATCATTCCAACATCTGAAGGTTTAGCAGCTGTCTGGGAAGGAGATAGCGAATACTCCGGTGAATCAGAATTACAAAACCCGCATCACCACCGACTAGTTATGACTGACAACATCTGGAAATTTCAACTTGGCATAGTTTCGGATTAGGACAAAAATACTAGAAACAGATTTTGTCCTTTAGGCTTAGCTTTTAGGGAGTGAATGTGAAACAAACAGCATTAGATGGGTTAACTGAAGAAGAAGTCCGCGAACGGTCGGCTGATGGAAGAGTGAACCACGATCCGGAAACCACGTCACGATCAACATGGCAGATTGTCTATGCGAATGTCTTTAACCCTGTGAATGCAATAATGCTGGCCCTATTCGTTCTTATACTTATCGCTGGCTTTCCAGCAGATGGTTTATTTGTTGGGGTTGTGATTGGGAATAGTGTTATTGGGGTTTCCCAGGAGGTATACGCAAGGCGCGAACTACAAAAACTTCAATTGCTTAATTCTCCGAACGTTCGAGTTATCCGTAACGGAGAAGAAAGGGACATTGAAGCCCAGTCAATTGTTCTAGATGACCTTTTACTTATTGGGGCGGGAGACCAGATAGTTGTTGATGGTGAAGTGATAAAAACCCTTGGGCTTGAAATAGACGAATCATTGCTCACTGGAGAATCAGACCCAATTTCAAAATCTATAGGAGATGAGGTTCTTTCAGGGAGCTTTGTTAATGCCGGATCTGGAATATTTCAAGCAACGCGGGTAGGTGGGGACTCTTACGCTAACGCCCTCGCAATGGAGGCTAAGCGTTTTTCACTTGTTGATAGTGAACTCCGAAAAGGTATCAACTCGATTCTTCGCGTATTGATGTTTCTGATCCCTCCCGCCGGAGCTTTGCTGTTGTTTTCTCTTCTTGATGTAGAAGACCAGTGGCAGAATGCTCTGCAAGGTTCTGTCGCTGCTGCCGTCGCTATGGTCCCAGATGGTCTTGTCTTGCTCACCAGCCTGTCTTTCGTTGCTGGAGTGATCACTATTGCTCGGAAGCAAGCTCTAGCAAAGGAACTTGCAACAGTTGAACTTCTTGCCCGCGTGGACACATTATGTCTTGACAAAACAGGAACTATCACTACGGGAGATATAAGCTATGGCGACCTTGTCCCTATAGGGCCAAATACATTTGAATACGCTTTTGAATGCCTAAGTGCAGTGGCGCATAGTGACCCGGACCCGAACCCAACAATGCGAGCTATTGCAGAAGTTACAGAGAAACCTGCAGGGTGGATTGCTATTGACAGCGAACCATTTAATTCCGCGAGAAAGTGGTCGGCAGTTCAATTTGAACATCATGGAACTTTCTTTATCGGCGCACCTGACATTCTGATAGATGCCACTAAAGGTGAAGCTAAATCTCAAGCACAAGCACAAGCCGAAACTGGACGAAGGGTTCTTGCTTTATGCCAAGGGAGTCAGGCAATATCTGATGGGCACTCGGAATCCACAGAACCCGTAGCTCTTGTCCTTCTTGATGATACGGTCCGGAGTGATGCTCCTGAGATCCTAAAATTTTTCTCAGATCAAGGTGTTTCTCTAAAGGTAATCTCAGGTGACAATACTGCAACGGTCTCTACTGTTGCTTCACGCGCAGGGGTACCCAATGCTGATCAAAGTGTTGATGCTAGGACTCTTGATGATGAAGAGAAGCTTTCTCAAGCTATTAAAGAATCTACGGTGTTTGGGCGTGTCACTCCGCACCAGAAAAGATCCA
>PAQG01000011.1 GCA_002709645.1 Acidimicrobiaceae bacterium | reverse complement strand
TGGGCCGGGGAGGATTTGAACCTCCGAAGGCTAACGCCGACGGGTTTACAGCCCGTTCCCTTTGGCCACTCGGGCACCGACCCTGAATTGCTGATACTAGCGCTACTCTAACAAGATCCCACCTATCACTACTAGATAAGAAAAGATATCTATCATTTGCTTACTTTTAAAATAGAAATAGGGAATTGGCATCAGGGGAATTAGTATTTGAGAAACTCACAAGCTCGTCCTAAGAAAGGACAATAATGCCTTCATTTGATGTTACGTCAACCGTTGAACCGCAAGAGATCAGAAATGCCATAGACCAAACTTCAAGAGAAGTTGGACAACGATATGACTTCAAGGGAACAGACAGTTCGGTCAACCTATACGAAGAACGTATAACCATTGAATCTTCCTCAGATGACCGACTGAATGCACTGAGAACTGTCTTAGAAGAAAAACTTGTTAGACGGAAAGTTTCACTAAAAGCTTTTGAGTATTTAACTGTTGAGGATTCTGCGGGCGGTAGAAGACGGCAAATGGTAGTTATTACCTCAGGAATCAATTCTGAGAAAGCAAAAGAGATCAATAAATTCATTAAAGCTTTAGGGTTTAAAGGGGTTCAATCGCAAACACAAGGTGATCAGGTTCGAGTTTCTGGAAAGAAGCGGGATCACCTTCAATCAACAATCGCTGAATTAAAAAAGCATGACTTTGGTATCCCAATACAGTTTGGAAATTTTAGAGATTAATATACCCAATACAAATTATTATGAAGTAGGTCTAAAGCGCTAATGCCAAATTGGGTTTGGAAAGAGGAAAATTCACAAGAAAAAGAAGCAGTTATCTTTGATCTTGATGGCGTTATTAGCGATGCTACGCACCGCCAACATTTCCTTCACCGTCCGGAAAAAGATTGGCCAGGTTTCTTCGGATCTTGCCCTGAAGATCCGATTATCACTTCCGGTCTACTACTTGCAAGATTAGTCAATGAGAGTATTGAAGTTATTATTTTGACTGCCCGGCCTTTTGCTATCTGCGATCAGACTCTAGATTGGTTGGAGAGTCATGATGTTCCGTGGCAAGCGTTAATAATGCGCTCGGAAGATGATCCAGAATTATCTCCGGAAATGAAACGAATTGCGCTAAATGAAATTCGCGCAAAAGGTTTTACACCAACTCTTGCAATTGACGATGACCCAAGAAATATTGAAATGTACCAAGAAGAAGGCATCCCAAGTATTTACGTTTACTCTGGATATTACGAGTGAGGTATCAAGAGTGCCCAAAATTAAAAAAAACATAATAATTGATTGCCCTATCGAAGCCGTTTGGGAGACACTTTCTTGCTTCGATCAGATTTCTTTGTGGGCTGAAAATGTTTCTCATTCTTGTTTTCTGACTGAACAAAGAGAAGGTGTAGGAACTATTCGTAGAATTCAACAAAAAAGTACTGTCCTGACGGAGAGAATTATAATCTGGAATGATTTTTCTTCGTTAGGCTATGAGCTAAGCGGGCTGCCTCCAATCTTTTCGAAGGTTACTAACACTTGGTTTCTATCTTCTGGAGAAAATGGAGTAGAGGTTAGTTTGGAAGTAGAAATTGTGCCTAAACGGCGTCTCGCGGTTCCTTTTGCTGCTGTGGCTTGCATCGTAATTGGTCGAGTAAATAACCGAATGATCTTAGGCCTTAAAGATTATCTTGAAAATGCTGAACCAATAAGAAAACTCAGGGAAGAAATCAGTACTTTAACGTCACGTTTAATTCAATTAGAGAATTCAAGGGATTCATTATGAATCAACCTGATGTCATTATCCTCATGACTGACGAGGAAAGAGCAGCCCCACCCTATGAGAGTTCAGAACTCTTGAAATGGCGTGAAGAAGCACTTGCGGGGCGGAAATGGTTTGCAGATAACGGGGTGTCTTTCAATCGCCACTACACAGGGTCCCTAGCTTGTGTTCCAAGTAGACCCACTCTTTTTACTGGGCAATTTCCGGATGTTCATGGGGTTACTCAGACGGATGGATTAGGGAAAATTGCCAATGATTCACGTATGCGATGGTTACGGCCTAATGAAGTCCCTACTATTGGGCACTGGTTTAGAGAAGCTGGATACGATACCCATTACGATGGTAAATGGCATATGAGTCATGCTGATATCATTGATCCCGAAACTGGGCAGCCTTTGGCGACGAATACCGCTGAAGGCGAAATCATTTCTGCTGCTGTTGCAAAGTACTTAGAAGCTGATCCACTTAGCCGTTATGGATTTTCTGGATGGGTCGGCCCCGAACCACATGGCGCACCTCTTGAAAATTCAGGATTTGTTCGAGACCCTTTAATTGCAGATCGTGTAATTGACTGGTTATCTGAACGCTATAAAAATCGTTCATTAGGGGATATTAATGCCCTTAAACCTTTTCTTTTAGTTGTTAGTTTTGTTAACCCTCATGACATTGTGCTCTTTCCGCCTTGGCGTCGTCCCGAAAACAACCCATTGGCGCCTAGCGATTTTGATCCACCAGAAATCCCTGCCCCACCTACGCGCTTCGAAGACTTGTCAACAAAACCTGCAGCTCAAATTGCGTATAAATATTCTTATTATTCTGGTTACGGACCACAAAGAGCTGTCCAAAGAATCTACGAAGGTAACGAACAAGCCTATAGGGATCTTTACTACCGATTACATCTTGAAGTAGATGCGCCACTAGACCGTGTTAGGAAAGCGATTGTTTCTGATACATCAAGGGAAAAAGTGATGTTCAGAACTTCTGACCATGGTGAGCTACTAGGCGCCCATGGGGGGTTACATCAAAAATGGTTTAACTTGTACGATGAAGCCACAAGGGTCCCATTTGAAATTGTAAAGATAGCTGCAGGGGGGGCAATGGTGGGATCTGTTAACAATATTCCCACGTCACATGTAGATTTAGTCCCTACCGCACTTGCTTTAGCCGGTATTAAGGAAGAAGAAATTACTCGAAAATTATCCTCACAGTTCTCCGAATTACATCCTCTTCCTGGGAAAGATCTTTCTCCTTTATTAGAGAATCTTGAAGATTTAGGACTGCGGAATCGGGCTGTTTATTTTATGACGAGAGACAACATGTTAGAAGGAGATACTCTTGCTTCGGGAATGGCTCGACGTTTGGGTCAAAGTGAAAAACCCCCTCCTCCAATGAAAATTCAGGTTCTTGCGCATGTGGCAACTAATTTTGAAGGGATTGTAACTGTTGTTGATGATCAGGTAGTTACCGGTGGGAATGGATCACTTTGGAAAATAACTAGGGTCTACGATGACCCTTCTACTTGGTCACAGCCCCATGTTGCGCATCTAACCGCAAGTGGGCCAACTGGTAATGAATACCGTACTGAGATTCTTCCTGATCAGTGGGAATTGTATGACTTAACTAATGACCCTATTGAGTCACAAAATCTGTGGAATGATCCAACCAAAAAAGAGGTATTTCAATATTTACAAGAACGACTGAGGGAAGAAGCGCTGCAAGTTGTTCCTAAGAGGAATAACCCATGGCCTTACGCGAAGAGGCAACCTCCTGAAGCCCAAGTCTTAACTAAGGATCCACCACCGCCAGCTAGGGCTCTCAGGGCGCTTATTAGACGTTTAGGTATGCATCCGAAGGACACGGAAATATTTGATGGGGATCTTTCAGGGAAACGTGCTCTGATCATATGCACAAATACCGCTTGGTTAGAAGAAGGTAAACCAACTGGGTTATTCAGTTCAGAAATGACTACCCCTTATTATTTATTCAAAGACTCGGGAATTGAGGTTGATTTAGCTAGTCCTCTGGGTGGTGTGATTCCGGTTGATCCAATGTCTCTGAAGCCAGTGATCCGTTCTCACCATGATGATCGATTCCTTAAGGATAAATTATTACAAAAGAAAATAAATACTTCTATGCATATAAACGATGTTGAAGTAGATAACTATGATGTCCTTTTTTTCGCTGGAGGTTGGGGTGCTGCATTTGATTTAGGATTTTCTGAGGTTATAGGTGAAAAAGTTACTCAAGCAAATGCAATGGGAAAGATCATAGGGGGTATCTGCCATGGACCTCTAGGGCTTCTCAAAGCGAAAAATATTAATGGAGAGCCGTTAGTACAAGGAAGAAGAATTACTGCCGTTACTGATAAGCAAGTTCGTGATCTTAGAATTACTGCAACTCCGCACCACCCTGAAAAAGAGCTTCGAAATTTGAATGCTGATTTCCGTTGCGCCCATAAATTTCGGGATCCGTTTGCAAATTGGTGGGAAGTTGATGGCAATTTAGTAACCGGACAGAATCAGAACTCTGGACCGATGGTCGCGCGAGAAATAATGAATCTTCTAGCATTTTCTTCAGATTGAGTTAACCTAATCCTCAGTTGATTTTTGGGCCCCGTCTTGAATTGCTGAAACTACATTTGCGTCAGCCAATGTGGTCGTATCTCCAAGATCTCGCCCTTCTGCTACATCTCGCAAAAGCCGTCGCATAATTTTTCCAGAGCGTGTTTTTGGGAGGTCAGGGACAAGGAAAACCGCTTTGGGTCGAGCTATTGGGCCAAGCTTTTGAGCGACATGATTTCGTATCTCGTCACGGAGTTCATTTGAGGGGTCACAACTACCTCGAAGGATTACATACCCGATAATTGCTTGGCCGGTTGTGGAATCTGTTGCACCTACTACTGCAGCTTCCGCAACACTGGGGTGGTCAACGAGTGCTGATTCAACTTCTGCTGTTGAAATTCTGTGGCCTGAAATGTTCATCACGTCATCTACTCGCCCTAAAAGCCATAGATATCCGTCATTGTCTATTTTCACACCATCTCCAGCGAAGTATTTTCCCTCATATGTGCTCCAGTATGTTTTAAGATACCTTTCAGGGTCACCCCAAATTCCCCTAAGCATTGAAGGCCATGGTTTCGTGATTGTGAGGTACCCTCCTCCTTGCTCTACTTTGTTGCCTGCATCATCGACAACTTCAGCAAAGACTCCCGGTATTGCGGAACAAGCAGACCCTGGTTTAGTAATAGTAACTCCTGGAAGTGGAGTGATCATATGTCCACCTGTTTCTGTCTGCCACCACGTATCAACAATAGGTGTTGAGGCTGAACCTATATGTTCGTGGTACCACATCCAGGCTTCAGGGTTTATTGGCTCACCTACGGTACCTAGCACCCTTAGCGAACTGAGATCATGGTCCTTCAGTTCTTCACTTCCCCATTTCATAAATGTTCTAATTGCGGTGGGGGCCGTATAAAGCTGCGTAACTTTATATCTCTCAATAATGTCCCAGAGTCGATCTTTTGACCATTGCAAACGGTCTTGACCATTTCTCAATTCAGTTCTCGGAGTATCAGGAGTTCCTTCATACATCACAGATGTACAGCAATTTGTTAGAGGACCATAGACGATATAACTGTGTCCTGTAACCCAACCGATATCCGCTGCGCACCAGTAGATATCTGTTTCAGGTTGCAAGTCGAATACATACTTATGGGTGAATGCTACTTGGGTTAAATACCCTCCTGATGTGTGCATTATTCCTTTTGGTTTAGCTGTAGTTCCTGACGTGTACAAGAGGTATAAGAGCTGCTCTGCTGGCATAGGTTCCGCTGGACAATTTGGTGAGGCACTCAACATCAGATCATGCCACCAGTGGTATCTTTCATCTTTCATTTCAACAGGTATATTGCATCTATTCACAACAACGACATGCTTTACTGATGAAGCGCCCGAATCTAGGGCTGCATCAACATTTATCTTTAATAGTGATGGTTCTCCTCTTCTATATCCTGCATCTGCTGTGACAATAAGTTTTGCTCCTGCGTCTTCGCAGCGGTCAATAATTGCATCAGGGCTAAACCCTCCAAAAATTACTGAGTGGGCAACACCTATACGTGCACACGCAAGCATTGCAATAGGTAACTCGAGAATCATCGGCATATAAATAGCGACCGTATCTCCGCGCTGAAGCCCAAAGTCTTTTAATACATTTGCAAATTTTGATACTTCAATAAGTAGCTCGTTATAGGTAATTGTTTGGGTATCACCTGGTTCCCCTTCCCAATGAAAGGCAACTTTATCCCCTTTCCCATTTTGGACATGACGGTCTAAGCAGTTGTATGAAATATTTAACTCCCCATCAGAGAACCATTTCGCGTAAGGAAGTTCCCACTCAAGGATTGAGGTAAAGTCTTTCTCCCACGTAAGTAACTCTCGGGCTTGTCTCGCCCAAAAAGCTTCAAAATCCAATTCTGCTTCTTCATAGAGTGAGCTGTCACTAGCCAAAGCTGTCTGTGTGAAATCAGATAACGGTGGGAAAGTCCTATTTTCTATATAGAACTCTTCAATAGCTTGTTTATCCGCCATTCTTAACCCCCTATTTTACGTGGTTCTGTATTGACATTACTCCTATGTATTGCACTGGGCGATCTGATGAGAAGATTTCACTTCCCACTCAATAACTTTGAATCCGCCTAAGCCATTTTTGTCTAGTAAAGCTTCGCTTTCTGTAATTCGACTTCTTGCTTCAAGTGCTAGAAGGTCGGGTTCATGTGCATTCTCCAACCAATATTCCTTACCTTCGTTTACTAGCTTTTCTATACCTAGATCCAAAAGCCATTCTCTTTGCGTTTGAATAGATGTCGGTGTGCGGACATAACCTAATTGGCTTATATCAACATCACAAGTTATATCTTTCGTACCTGGGTTTAGTAAGGGATGACTAGTTTGCTGGTGTTGTCTATAAGTCCGTAGCCAGTTTTTCTCTAACGGAACGGGAAATTGGTCTACTGCGTAGTCGATTACTACTACTCGTCCATTTTTGAGAGTAGAAAATGCCATTTCCAGCCATTCTTGAGCGGCTTTCTGAAAAGGAACTCTTATTCCACTCTTCTCTAAGGAAAATTCTGGTTGGCCCTCCATAGGTGTGAGAAGGATTTCCGTGAGATTTCCATTTTCTACTCCTACGCGAATCTCATTCCATCTTCCGTCGTCGGTAGATTCATAAATATCAAAGGGGAGATTATCTAATAGTTCGTTAGCGAAGATAATTCCATTTTCTACGTGTAAAGGCATTTCTGCTATTGATTTGATTTCGGGTGGTTGATTATTGCGTTGCATTTCACTTGTTTCTACGGCTATATATTCCATTGCGTCTTGACAATTGAGTTCGGAGCGAAGAATTGAACGTGCTAATGTTCCTGAGCCAGCACCAGCTTCTAGAAAGGTAAAGCTTTTAGGTCTTCCAAGCTGCACCCACCACTGATCTATAGCTTTGGCTATAAGCTTCCCAAACAATGGTCCTGATTCGGGGCTAGTAATGAAATCTCGTTTTCTTCCAGCTCCCCCACGTGTATAGAAACCCAGTTCAGGGTCATAGAGTGCCATCTCCATAAATTGACTAAAGGGCATAGGTCCGTTTTTAGATATTTTCTCTTTAATCGTTTTATCTAGAATCATACTGAACCACAGTTATAGGTTACAGCAATAAGGATTCTTCTTTTGAAGCTAACCACCGAGAGCAATGAGTGAAACATCAGTGAAATGCGTAACAATTCCTGGTGCGACTCCAAATGCGAGAGTCATCGACACCGTGATAACTAGGGCCGTTGTTAAAGACACGGGAACTTTCATCTGTGGGGAATGTGTTTCGTGTGGTTCTTCTACCCACATCTTCATTGCTATTCGACCATAATATCCAAAAGCGATTACAGCATTAATTGCGGCAATGACCGCTAGGCCATACCCCCAATTCGTATCCGCACTGGTAAGTGACGTAAAGACAGAAAATTTTGCGAACCAACCTCCTAACGGAGGTATCCCAGCTAGAGAAGCAAGGAATATTGTCATCATTACTGCCAAGCTAGGTGAGGTTCTAAATAGGCCGTGGTAACTATCAATTTCTGCCGTTTTTGTAGTTCTGGATACAGCAAGGATAATTGCGAATGCTCCAAGATTCATAGCAGCATAAATTGCTAAGTACGTAACGACAGCAGATACCGATTTGTCAGCAATTTCTAAGCTTTCACCGGCGACAGCTAATGGAGCAAGCATGAAACCTGCTTGCGCTATTCCAGAATAGGCCATCAATCTAACGATATTTTTCTGCCGAAGAGCCATAACATTCCCTGCAGTCATTGAAAGAGCGGCCAAAATCCAAATCAATGGCTGAAATACATCTTCTCTTCCAAGGAAACCAACGACAACTATATTCATCAAAGCAACAAATCCGGCCGCCTTAGAAGCAACAGCAAGAAAGGCTGTAACAGGAGTAGGTGCTCCTTCATATGTGTCAGGAGCCCAAGTATGGAATGGGAAGGCGGAAACTTTGAATCCGAAACCAATGGTGACAAAAATGATTCCTAAGGTGATTATTGATGTGCTTGTTTCTTCTGTACTGATAGATGCATTGATTTCTTGAAGAATCGTACTCCCACTAGCTCCAAATATGAGTGACATTCCATAAAGCATTATCGCCGATGCGAAGACGCCCATAAGGTAATATTTAAGCCCTGCTTCGTTACTCTTCAGGTCTTTCTTTCTCCAAGTAGCAAGCATGTAGGCAGGTATGGAGAGAAGCTCTAAGGCGACGAAAATAGTAATAAGGTCGCGAGCAGAGGCCATAATAACCATTCCGAGAATTGAGGAAAGAAGCATCCCGTAATATTCGTTTTCCCAATATTCTCCTTCTGCTACATAGTTTGTAGACAAGAGTATGACTACATATCCACTTAGTAGAAAAATTGCTTTGACAATGAGAGAATACTTATCAATGACATAAGCACCGTTAAACATACTTCTATCTTCAGAGTCAATGGCCAATGTTAATATTGGAATTAACGGGGCAAGTAAGAAAAGGCCGGCAAGCGCAGAGGTTATCGCTCGACCTTTTTCTCTCCAAATAACATCAATGAGAGTGATGATTGCTCCACCTCCAAGAAGGCACAGTTCAGGGGCGATAGCATGCCAATCAATAGGTGGTCTATTGAATTCCGCTGTTGTTGCGAAAAACCCGATCAAGGATGACAGAAGGTCGAGCATTGGTTATTGCCCTGCCTCTTCTAGAAGGTCGCGAATATTTGCAAAACATAATTTCCCTTGTTCTTCTCCTTCAAGTTCAAGGCAATTATCTACTTCTTGGCCTTGCACATTTACTGTCAATGATTTAACTACAGCATCGTCTGTGGTTGTAAAAATTGGTCTTGGGTAAAGACCGAAGAATAGTATGAGAGCGAGTATTGGAGCCCATGAAATCCATTCGTACGTTTTAACGTCAGAGATCTCAGGATTGTCCTTAAATTCTTCTTTGGGTGTTCCCATAGCTGTTTTTTGAAGCATCCATAAGAGGTATCCCGCTGCTAAGACTGTACCCAATGCGGCAACGACCATATAGGCCCTGAACGTTGTTTCAGAAAGAATAGCTGCAGGGTTATAACTTGCTAGGATCGCTGGGAATTCACCCCAGAATCCCGCTAAACCGGGTAGGCCTAAAGAAGCCATCGCACAGAATCCTAGAATCCACCCCATCCGTGGTGCCGACACTAAGAGTCCACCAAGTCTGCCCATGTCTAGTGTGTGGTATCTGTCTTTCATTGATCCAGCGAGGAAGAACAGCATTCCCGTGATCAAGCCATGAGCAACCATACCGAAGATAGCTGCATTGATTCCGAAATCAGTTAACGTAGCTATTCCTAACATGACAAACCCCATGTGAGCTACTGAGGAAAATGCTATAAGCCGCTTCATGTCTCTTTGGGCAAGACANCCTAAAGCTCCATAGATAATNCCTATTACNGCNAGAAGGCCTATGAAAGGCGCCCATGCTGCTGCNGCTTCGGGGAGCATGGGAATAGCAATTCNTATAAATCCATATGTCCCTAATTTCANTAAGACAGCCGCAAGAATCACNGAACCTACCGTTGGTGCTTGTGTGTGCGCATCTGGTAGCCATGTATGNAATGGGAACATTGGAACCTTNACCCCGAAGCCGACGAACATCCCAGCNAAAATCCATAATTGTGCNGTTCGNCTTATNCCTANGGTAGCTCCTTCNGAAAGGGCGACCATNGAGAATGTTTGAGCTTCATCTCCAACGATTGTTCCATCNGCNAGGAAATATAGNGCAAGAAAACTTACCAACATCANGGCTGANCCAAACATTGTGTACAGGAAGAATTTTAAGGAAGCATAACGTCTNTCATCTCCNCCCCATACTGCGATCATNAAGAACATNGGNAGGAGAACNACNTCGAAGAAGACGAAGAANAGTATTAGGTCTTGTGCGACGAAAGTTCCNATCATNCCAGTTTCTAGAATAAGAATTAATGAGAGAATTGCTTTCGGGTTTTTTGGTTCAGGGAAGTGTCCGAATGTGTAAACAATGCACAAAGGGACNATAAAGACCGTTAGAGCGATGAGNGGTAATGACATTCCATCGATACCTAATANGTATCGGCTNTTAATAACNCCNATCCANTCTTTNTCAACGGCGAATTGCAGATCAGCTGATTTCCCNTAATCAAAACTAATCANCATNAACGCACCGAGTAANGCTGTNGTAAGNGNNGTTAATANAGCTATAGCTTTTATNACTTCCTCTTTAGCTTTCGGAACNGCCATTACGGCAGCTGCTCCTGCAAGTGGAAGGAATATCATAAGGCTTAGGAGCCAATTATTTTCAAAATCCATATCAGTTTTCTCCTAGACGAACACAATAAATAAGCCAGCCAAAATTGTGGTGGCTGCGAACATAATGGCGGCATATTGGTGAACCTTGCCGCGTTGGATAATAGTACGTGTGGTTTCACCAAGACCTTCAGATGCTTTACCTGAAAGGTTTACCACTCCATCAACCANATTTTGGTCAATCTTTTCATAGACAAAAGTGGCAGATCTNGTTGCTTGTTTNCCTACNTGGTTAACAAGTTCGTCAATGCCCTTTTGGTTTGACCAGTATGCCGCNTCAGCTACGGGNCCTTTTGTCCCATTTGCAATAATGTCGGTATATAGNTGGTCTAGATANTATTTCTGTTTGAGAACTGTNTGNCCTGCTTTGGCTAGNTTATTTNTCGAGGTTAAACCATTTGTCAGTTCGGTAGCAGCAGGGCTTTGCGCNTTGACTTTCACGAAGAAGTAGTGAGCNGCTAAGGCNACTCCTGATAANGCTACAAATGTAGAGAATATTGCAAGGGACCAGCTAGGCGTNCCNTGAGNAATNCCNGGGAAATATGTTGCTACTGGTTCAACATAGTGGCCGAATCNTTCTTGCCANCCAGTCGTGTTTCCTGTCANAAANCCAACTGGAAGGTTTAGGAATCCNGCNGCAACAGCCATAACAGAAAGAATGATNAGTGGAACGGTAATTCTCTTTCCTGATTCATGNGGGTCGCCATGGCCATGGGTGTCTCCTCGGAATTCTCCGAAGAATGTGAGNTAAATAACTCTTGTCATATANGCACANGTCAATGCAGCTCCGATNATNCCCATTACNAGGGCGAAAACATAGGTTCCGTTTCCACCAGTTCCCCCGAAAAGNCCCCAGCCTCCAGTNCCGACTAAGATCTCATCTTTTGACCAGAANCCGGCAAGTGGCGGTATACCCATAAGCGCTATTGTGCATACTAAGAATGTTTTGTATGTCGTTGGCATGAATTTTCGCATGCCACCCATTGATTTTTTCATATCNAAACTGTGGACGGAATGACTGACTGATCCNGCTCCAAGGAAGAGACCTGCTTTGAAGAATGCGTGGGTAAATAGGTGNAATACTGCAGCTGTCCATGCCCCTACCCCTANTGCCATAACCATATAGCCAAGCTGTGAGACAGTTGAGTACGCCANNACTTTTTTAATNTCATCTTGCACAAATGCAAGNAGNCCTGCTCCNACNAGTGTGACTGAGCCGACGAGTGCTAGAACNTTGAAGCTTGAGCCNGCAATNTCGTATCCTTCAAAGAAAACACCGTACAGNCGTGCCACCATATATATTCCTGCAACGACCATTGTTGCNGCATGGATAAGNGCTGAAACAGGTGTTGGNCCTGCCATAGCATCAGGNAGCCAGGTGTGGAGGATGAATTGGCCTGATTTTGACATTACGGCTGCTGTTAGGCAGAGGGAGGCGATGAGCAGAGTGCTTTGNCCTATTTCATTGTTTATNGCAGCTACGTTGATATCTACGATGCTCCAACTTCCTGCTGACCAGAACAGGATTATCATTCCNACAAGTAANCCCATGTCTCCAACACGGTTAGTNAAAAAGGCTTTTAAAGCAGCATCTGAGTTGGGTTTCTCTNCCCACCAGTGNCCTATCAATGCAAAAGAGCACACGCCTACNAGTTCCCANCCGACAATNGTNTGNAGAATATTTTCACTTAGAACAAAGAAAAGCATTGATGCNGAGAACAAACTGAGGAATGCGAAATAGTGGGTATATCTTCTATCTCCTGAAACATAATCGGTTGAATAGATATGAACGAGGAGTGAAATTGCTGTAACGACGAATAGCATCATTACGGTAAGGCCGTCGACCATAATTCCGACTTGGAAAGTCTTCCCCCCACTTTCCCACCAAGTAAAGCGTTGAATGACTGCATCAATTGCTACTGACTCGTGACCTTCATCTTTCTCTTCTGCAGCGTAGATAGTGATATTCTCACTGGCTGCGATTTCTATATTTGCTGAATTTAGTGCTTCGTGGGAATCCTGGTGTTCCTCTCCATGGTCGTTTTCTTGATGATGTTCTTGGTCATGGCCATGCCCTGCATTGTTTACCTGATTTATCCATTGGCCGGCACAACAAATTGCAAGAATAAATGCTATTGCAATTGCAGTGATCCCTATCTCAGCGCCTTTATATTTCATTCTTTTCCCGAAGAATAGGATCATGAAAAAGGCGAGTGCTGGCAAAGCTGGTATTAGCCAAGCAGTCTCTAAGAACCAGCCGCTTGCTTGAACTGTTTTAGATGGGATAGATTCTGCGAGTGCAAGTAAATTTGTCATCATTATCCCTTCATCTGGTCTATTTCTGACAAATCAACATTCTGCTTGTTGCGGAAAATGAGCAATACGATTGCTAGTCCCACTCCTACTTCTGCAGCTGCGATAGCTATTACGAATAATGCGAATACTTCTCCTGCGATGTTGTTAGTTAAAGCGGAGAAAGCGACAAGATTAATGTTTACAGCATTAAGAATTAATTCAATTGACATCAGNACCATGACNCCGTTTTTGCGTGACANGACTCCATANATGCCNATNCANAAAAGAACGGAGCTGAGGAGCAGATATTGTGCGATACTCATGCTGTTTCCTTTCTTGCGATNACGACTGCNCCAATTAANGCTGCTAGNAGNAGAACNGAAACTGCTTCGAANGGAATTATNAAATCTGAGAAGATNGANTCTGAAACGGTTGCCGCNTTTGTNACNGTTTCTGTTGGAAGTTTCTNACCTCNGAAACTATCAATAATGGANTAGGACATNACTGCAAACATGAGTGTNGCGATAATTGCAGGNATAACTCTGTTGGGCATATTTATNTTTTCTTCGTCACCGATGCTTGCTTTGGTCAACATAACTCCGAAAAGCAGAAGNACGATTACTGCTCCGATNTACACGAGGATTTGCGTTACCCCNATGAATTCAGCTCCNANNAGCANAAATTGGNNAGCNACACCNGCNAGAACGAGNACNAGCCAGAGCGCTGCNTGNACNATGTTCTTTGTTGTTACGACNTTAAGGGCTGAAACAATCATGAGNAGNGCGAAGATGGAGAAGAAGACGTTTTGTGCGATCATGNNGGCGGCACTTTCCTGACTTTTTGTTCGGANCCATCTTCATATTCTTCGAAATCTGGGACTGTTTCCATCCATTCTCCAAGTCGTTCTTTGTCATGAAGAAGGTCNGCTAATTTTAGNTCTGAGAATTCGTATTCGGGTGTCCAGAAAAGTGCATCGAAAGGGCAGACTT
The DNA here is from genome assembly GCA_002709645.1 of Acidimicrobiaceae bacterium. GTDB lineage: Bacteria > Actinomycetota > Acidimicrobiia > Acidimicrobiales > UBA8592 > UBA8592. The sequence continues at coordinate 63,841 of PAQG01000011.1, read as the reverse complement.
CAACACAAATTCCNCAGAACATGCATANNGANNAGTCAATATCAAATCTGTCCAGTGCATTAACTTGNCGAGGTTTNCCTCCTTCTCGCCNAGGTGGGGCTAATTCTTTATGTCCTTCAATATANATACACCAGTCTGGNCATTCTCTTGCGCAGAGCATGCAGGCTGTGCAGTTTCCTTCGTGNAGGGCTATNACACCNCGAGCACGTGGTGGNGGTGCTTCTTTTACGTGCGGGTATTGAACCGTTAAAGCACCTTCGCTTGGTTTTGGTATTGGTTTGAGTAGCCCTCCAGGGAAGAGGGTTTTNATCATGGTTTTAAAGGTAACTTTTAATCCTTTTAGTATTCCTGGTAATTGTGACATNAGAAGTGGCCTCCAATTACGTTTGAGNGAAGGTTNTNTAGGGAAATTNTTNTCATGCTGCCACCTTAAGNACACCAGTTANNGCNATGTTTGCNAGGCTTAANGGNATGAGGAACTTCCAAGCNAGTCTTTGNANTTGGTCCTCTCTAAATCGAGGGAACGTGAATCGGAACCAGAAGATNAGGAAAGCGATANNCATCATTTTNCCAGCTANGANTAGTGGCCCTATAACGTTGAATATNTGNCTGGCTGGGTCGATTCCTGGTACATACCATCCTCCGAAGAATAGGACAGCAGCTATAGCGGAGAATACGCCAGCTGATGCNAATTCCCCTATGAAAAAGAGTAGGAACCGTATNCCTGAGTANTCAGTTAAGTAACCGGTTACTANTTCTGATTCNGCNACTGGCATATCAAANGGNGCTTGAGTGAGTTCGGCTTGNACTGCAATCATNAATATTACGAANCCTATGAATTGTGTAAGGATAAATGGNTTACCTATCCCCCCCCAGCCAAAAATTTCTCCTTCTGCTTGAGCTAGAACTATTCCTTGCATATTCATAGTTCCNGCTTGGATAACTACTCCTACGACTGCAAGTATGAGTGGGAGTTCNTANGCNATTAGTTGNCCTGCTGCTCGGATTCCTCCCAAAAGGGAGTATTTATTNGCNGATGACCAGCCAGCCATAAGAATTCCTATGACTGAGACCGANGAGACTGCCATAGCAAAATAGATACCGGCNTCTAAGATCNACNAATAGAGCATCGGGGCCGGCAGGTATAATAACTACCAGTAAAAATGTTGACATTAGAACAACAAAAGGGGCGGCAGCGAAAACNAACTTGTCAGCTTTAGATGGAAAGATATCTTCTTTTTGGATCCATTTTCCTACTTCAGCAAGGAGTTGTAAGGAACCGTATGGTCCTGCTTCCATCGGTCCTAAGCGGCTTTGCATGAATGAGATTGCTTTAAACAAGTAGAGGTAGACAATTGTTCCTGCTGGTAGGAGAACCGCTAGGAGTCCTATAGGTACTTTGATTAGAAATGTTTCTTGCCACCATGCTGGGCTTAAAGCTAGGAGATCAATCATCGGTCTATATCTCCGAGTATGAAATAGAGAGAAGCAAGTATGGAAATAATATCTGGCACAAATACGTCTTTGAGGATCCAAGGGGTGATTGACATATTTGAAAAGCTTGCTGATCGAATCTTTACCCTGAAAGGGGTAAGGTCTCCCTTGCTAACAACGTAGAAACCCATTTCTCCGAGTGGGTTTTCTGTCGCTACGTAAGCTTCGCCAGGTGGTACTTTGATAATTCTTGGTACTTTTGCCATTATCGGGCCAGACGGTATAGTGCCGAGTAATTGGTCAATAATCTTGCAGGCTTCTCGTGTTTCTTGGAGCCTTACCCAGAATCGCGCAAAAGAGTCGCCATCTGGATGTGTCCATACTTTCCATTCAACCTGATCGTAAACTAATCCTACGTTTGCATCGCGACGTATATCCCAATCAACTCCAGATGCCCTAAGGTTAGCTCCGGAGAGGCCATAAGCTAACGCTACATCACCTGGTATTGTACCTATCCCTCTAGTTCTTGCTTGGAAGATTTCATTTCCGAGTACGAGTTCTTCCATCTCATCACAAAAAGCCTCCATTCGTTTCAAAGCACCACGTGTTTCTTCTATCCAACCTTTAGGAAGGTCATCTTTGAGTCCTCCGATTCGGTCAAAGTTAGGGTGGAATCGACCTCCGGTAACACGTTCTATTTGATTTAGAACAAATTCCCGATCGCGGAATGCATAGAACACAGGTGTTGTTGCTCCTATTTGAACTGCCATATCTCCAAGGAAGAGGCATACATTTGCGATCCGACTAAGTTCAAAAAGTATTGTCCTAATCCATTGTGCTCGCGGGGGTGCTTCAACTTCCATAAGTTGTTCTGCTGCAAGAATAAATGGGACTTCATTTGCAAAACTTCCTAGCCAGTCAATTCTGTTGATAAGGGTTGTGACCTGAGGGTAGGTTCTTACTTCTGTTAATTTTTCATAGCCTCGATGCATGTATCCCATTATTGGCTCTGCGGCAATTACTTTTTCTCCGTCAAGTTTTGCAATAATCCGGAGAGTTCCATGTGTTGCAGGGTGTTGAGGCCCGAGGTTCAGGGTCATTCCTTCATCAGTTTCTACTTCAACGTTCACTCTGGCGTCAGCTGCCTGAGAGGCGATGTAAGCGAGTTGATCGCTCTCTGAGGTGATACTCATTTCTCTTCTCCAGGCATTAGTTCTACGTCTACGATTCCGGGCCATGGTTTCATTCTTCTTGAAAGGAGTGGATAATCTTTTCGTAGTGGGTGACCTTCAAAGTCCCCTGGAAGATAGATATTTCTTAGGTCTGGGTGTTCATCAAATGTGACTCCAAACATTTCGCGTGCTTCGCGTTCATGCCAGTTTGCCCCAGGGTAAATCGGGATGAGTGATAGGGCTCGTGGACTTTGGTCATCTAAATCTGCTTTGACCATTATTCCTATTCCTAGTGAGATTGAATAGACTCGGCAAATAAGTTGAAATCTTGTTTGCCCACCTGTGTATCCCCATTCAATAGGTTGTTCTTCTAGGTTAATGGTTTCTGGTTCTATGTCTTGTTCGGTATCTAATTCTCTTCCATACGGTGATGGCATCCAATCGATAACTGAGAGCCAATCAAAAAACTGGCAGTCAAGTTGATCTTTTAAGAATTGCGCTGTTTCTCGCCAATCTTTGCTAGCGACGCGTATCCATAAGCCTCTATTGGGTGCGATATGTGAAGAGATGATCTTTTCTGCAAGTCCAGATTGTATTGTCTCCAGAGTGTTCTCTGCCTTTTCATCAGGTTCTTCTATGGGGTTTTCATCTGCAACAACGGCAGTTGTTTGACCAGTTGTTTCTTCACTTGAGGATGAGTTGGATGCTTGGTTGGCTTGAGCTTTTTCACGGGCTGCTGCTGCGCGTTTAAGGAGATGTTCTGGTATTTCAGCCATGAATCTGCCTTTCCATTTTGCGACGGTGGGGAATTGCTTTGTTACTCAACAACAATTGGATCACCTTTCCATCGTTCAGCCATATCTTCATTCATGATTCTTTCCTGAAGGAGGACAATTCCTTCTAGTAAAGCTTCGGGTCTAGGCGGGCAACCTGGAACATATACGTCTACGGGAATGATTTGGTCTACGCCTTTCGTTACCGAGTATGAATCCCAATATGGCCCTCCGCAATTAGCACATGAACCCATTGATATGACGTATTTAGGGTCAGGCATCTGTTCCCAGAGTCTTCGAACTGCAGGCGCCATCTTGTCAGTAACTGTTCCTGAGACTACGAGAAAATCTGCTTGTCTTGGACTTGCTGGAAGAGGAATAACTCCGAGTCTCATAACGTCATATCGAGGAGATGCGAAAGCTGCGCCCATTTCAATCGCACAACACGCTAAGCCCCATTGGTATACCCACATGGAATATCTTCGGCTCATATTAAGGAGTTTGGTAAGTGGTTTGGGCATCTTGCCAGATTCAACTAAGCCCATCTTCTTCTCCTTTTTTGAACATTGTGGATTAAAACCATTTTAGTACTCCTTTTCTCCAAGCATAAAGAAGCCCTAAAAGGAGTATGAATATAAAAATCGCCATTTCCACTAAACCGAATAGGCCGTATTCTTCAAGGCGTGTGGCCCAGGGGAAAATGAATACTGCCTCAACATCGAACATTACGAATAGTAGGGCAAAAATATAGTACCGAATATTGCTTTGAGCCCATCCTGTTCCTACTGGATCTACTCCTGATTCGTAAGTCAGATATTTCTGATCTTGTTTTCGTGAAGGTCGTATGAGCGCGCTCAGGCCTACGAAAGCGCCCACAAGGGCGCATGCCAGAACACCGAAGACGGCGACCGTTAAATAGCTGCGTAGAAAATCGGACACTTCGTTAAATAGTAGTAAGTAGACGGCGACTGGACCAAGGTGTAAAGGACCAAGATACTCCAGAGTAGCCTTCTAAGGGTGGTTAAATCAGGTTTAGTTTTTTTTGTTAATTGGCACGTGAGAATTTGATTGATAGGAATCACTAAGATTGTGTTAATTAGATTTATTGAAAAAAAGTTTCTCTGATACATGAAGTTAACCCGCCCTTAGTAAAGGCACTGCCCTCTGTGCCATTTCGACAAGGGGTTCCGGCCATATTCCTAGAAATAATGTCACTATTGTGGCAAGTAATAGAACGAAAGATACTTGCTTGGGAATCGTTATTGTATTTTGATCTTTATCATCAGTTTCAAGGTCTGTTAACCATATTTTGGTCAGAATTCGTAGATACAGAAAAGCTCCAATGACGGCCGCAAGCATCGCAACAATAGCTAATCCAAATGATCTTTCTTCTATAACTGCCTCAATCACATAGAATTTTGCAAAGAAACCAGATGTTAACGGAATCCCGGCCTGTCCAAGAAGGAAAACTGTGAAGGCTATTGCAAGCATTGGCTTTCGGTTTGCGAGGCCAGTAAGTGAATTTAGATCTGTTCGGATTCCTTCAGGACCTGAATTCAAAGAAATAACTGCGAAACTTCCTATAACCATGAATGTGTAAGTAGCTAAATAGAAAAGAACTGCAGCTACGCCTTGATCCGAAGCAGCTTGTGTTCCAACCAGAAGGTAGCCAGCATGGCTGATTGAAGAATAAGCCAGCATTCTTTTGAGGTCAGTTTGGATGATTGCAAGCAAAGACCCAATGAGTAGCGTGGCTACAGCTATTCCATAGATAACCGGTTGCCAGTCTGCTTTGTATTCTCCGAGTGTGACATAAAGTACTCTCAGCATCGCTGCAAAACCTGCGGCTTTGATAGCTGATGCCATGAAAGCCACAAATGGTGTCGGTGCTCCTTGGTATACGTCTGGCGACCAGAAGTGGAAAGGTACAGCTGCGACTTTAAATGCAAAACCGATGATGAGAAATGCTAAAGCAGCCAAAAGTAAGGTGTCATTGGTTAGGTTGTTGTTTATAAGGAAATCTCTTATGGCTGTAAGTTGAGTTGATCCTGTTGCCCCATACAGCAGTGCTATGCCATATAGGAGAAACCCTGATGCAAAGGCGCCAAGTACAAAATACTTTAAGCCGGCCTCCTGCGATTGAACTCGCTTTAGATTCATTGCCGCGAGGATGTAAGCAGAAATAGATAACACTTCTATCCCCAGAAAGAGGACTATAAAATCATTTGCACCAACTATGATCATTCCGCCAGTAGCTGACAATAAAAGAAGCACGTAAGACTCAGGTCCTTCAATATCTTCAGATTTTAGAAACACCCCTGCTAGACATGAAACAAGTACGACACTGACTGCAAGTAGCATCGTCAGGAAAATTGAGAATCCATCTATGCCAAAGGCACCTGAAAGAGTGGAGAATGGCCCTTTAGATTCATCAAGAACCTTTAGCCATAGTGGAATGGCTGCGATTAAACTGCCAATAGCTGCTGCGCACGTGTAAATAGTGAGTTGTTGGTTAGTTATTCTGCTTGGCACAAGAGAACAGATCGTAAGCAGAAAAACTGCTGCACCTGCAAGAATAATTAACGGCAAAAGTCCTGTCCAAGAAACTGATGGAGTTTGTACCGTCCCACTTGCGATGAGAGCTATATTTTGCATCATTCATGCCCTCCCGAATGAGATTGATCTTCATGATTCTCTGAGCCATGACCATGATCTTTTTCTTCTTCGTGACCACTATGACCATCGGAGTGTGAATGAGATTCATAAGTCTCTTCCAGAAGTTCTTCAAATGATTTTCGTACCTGAACGGTCGGCACAGGTTCGGTGAACGACCCGTCAGCAATTGTTATTTCTATGTGGGCAACTAATTTATCTACGGCTGGTTCAATTCTATTAAGCATGGGTTTGGGGTAGATCCCTAGAAAGATTATTCCTGCGATTAAAGGAAATAAGGTAAGACGCTCCCAGTTCGTTAAGTCTGGTGTTGTCTGCTCTTCACCATTGTCTTTATTTTCTGGGCCATGGAAAACTCTTTGATAAGCCCACAGCAGATAGAGAGCCGCAAGAATAACTCCAGTTGCTGCAAGAAGAGCCCACCATCGATGAGCTGTAAACGCTCCGAGAAGAATTAGGAATTCACCGACGAAACCATTGAGGCCAGGAAGTCCTATAGATGAGAGCATTACTAGTGTAAATGTTCCGGCTAAAACTGGTGCTGATTTTTGGATTCCTCCGAGTTCTGAAATTTGACGAGTATGTCGCCGCTCGTAAATAAGTCCTACGAGCATAAAAAGTGCGCCAGTTGATAAACCATGGTTGATCATTTGAACTGTGGCACCTTGGATACCTTGAGTGTTAAGGGAAAAGGTTCCTAACACAATAAATCCAAGGTGGGCTATTGAGGAGTACGCAACTAATCGTTTGAGGTCTTTTTGCATTGTTGCGACTACCGCTCCGTAAATAATTCCTACTACTCCAAGTGTTAAGAAGAGCGGTGCAAAGAAATGAGATGCTTCCGGGAATAGGTATAAGCCGAACCTAATAAATCCATATGTTCCTAATTTGAGCATTACTCCGGCAAGGATTACGGATCCTGCAGTAGGAGCTTCAGTATGCGCATCGGGGAGCCATGTATGAACAGGGAATAGGGGAACTTTTACAGCAAAAGCTAATGCGAAGCCTAGAAAAATTAGGCGCGCTGAAGTTGTAGAAATAGCAGGGTTAGAAGCTATTTCGATTAAATTGAAGGTTATATCAGTTCCAGCTTCTCTTGAGTGAAGTACAACTAAGGAAATAATACTTACCAACATCAAAGCTGAGCCAAGCATCGTATATAGGAAAAATTTTGTAGCGGCGTACCTAGCATTACCGTGGCCCCACTTTCCTATAAGGAAATACATAGGAACGAGGACAATTTCAAAGAAAACAAAGAACATGAATAGGTCTAGGGACACGAACACTCCCATGCACCCTGTCTGCAGTAATTGGACCCAAATGTAGTAGGCCTTGTGGTCGTGGTGAGGGTTAATAGCAATAACTACAAATGGAAATAATAAGCCGGTAAGCACTACCAGAAATAGTGATATTCCATCAATGCCAGCGTTCCATTGAATTCCAAGACTTTCTATCCACGTCTGTTCAGAGAGGAATTGGTAATCACCATTGCTTTCAAATGCTGTTAGAACCCATACTGAGATCGCTCCGGTTATTCCAGTAAAGACGGTGGCCAGGAGTTTGTGAAGGCCTATTCGTCCATTGGGTGTTAAAGCTACGGCTAGTGCTCCAAATGCAGGTAGAAGAACTAGTACGGGTATAACTGGGAAAGATGTTTCCAGCGATGCTGCTGCGAAGATATTTAACAGATTCATTAGAATCCCATCCTCGAAACAAAATAGGCGATGATGGCTACGGCGCCAATGACCATTCCCAATGCGTACGTTCTAATAAGACCAGTTTGTGTAGTTTTTAATCGGATTCCTATACCTTGGGTTAATTTCCCTGCCCCGTTTACTGCACCATCTATGACAGTTCGGTCGAACCATGTAATCCAATCAAATACCTTCCTACCCGGCCCACCCATAAAGGTGGTTACAGAACGATCAAATTTCCAAGCATCCTGAAGGATAGGAAGTTCTATTTGTGTCGGGTTAACACGGTTCTTTAAGTAGACATAACTAGCACTGAGGACACCAATTGTTGCTCCGGTGATAGCAATTACAGCTAGTAGCCACTTAGTGGAAGTTGAAGCGAGTATGTGTACTTCATTCCCGAAAAGGATAGGTTCTAACCACTTTTCAAGAAATTTAGTGTCATGGCTGAACGGTAGATTCAGTATTCCTGCTGCTGCTGCGAGTCCAGCTAGTGCTACAAGTGGGAACCACATTAAAACCGGTGACTCATGTGGGTCAAAAGTATGTCTTTCCTCGCTCTCAGAAGAAGATAGTTGCTCATCTTGTTCATGATTTTCTGTTTCATATTCTCCCCAGCGTTTTTCACCGAAGAAAGTCATGAAGACAAGCCTGCTCATATAAAACGCTGTCATAATTGCTGCTATTAGGAGTAAAACCCAGGCGACCTTATTCTCATTCCATGCCGCAAGGAGAACTTCATCCTTTGACCAAAAACCTGAGAAAGGTGGGATGCCAGAAATTGCTAACCAACCAATAATGAAAGTGCCTGCAGTTATGGGCATGACTTTTTTCAATGCACCATATTTTCTCATATCTTGTTCTTCGTGCATTCCATGTATGACTGAACCAGCACCAAGGAAAAGTAACGCTTTAAAGAAGGCGTGAGTAATCATATGGAAGATAGCAGCTACATAAAGACCTGAACCAACGGCAACAAACATGAATCCCAGTTGGCTTACTGTTGAGTAGGCAAGAACTTTCTTTATATCGTTTTGTGCAACTGCTGCAGTTGCAGCGAATAAAGCAGTAAACAGGCCTATTATCCAAATTAAATCGGTTGACCAGCCAGCTGCTTCAGCTAGAACAGGATTCATTCTTGTCAACAAATAAACCCCTGATGTAACCATGGTCGCAGCATGGATAAGAGCCGAAACTGGGGTTGGCCCCGCCATGGCATCAGGGAGCCATAAGTAAAGAGGGAATTGTGCTGACTTTCCCGCGGCTCCTATGAATAACATAACCACGACAGCTGTTGCCGTCGTTTGAGTTAGTGCGTCTACTTGAATTACTGATGAAAAGATATCACTGTATTTAAGGGATCCGATATTGAAGAAAAGCAAGAACATTGCAACCATAAATCCCCAGTCGCCTACTCGGTTAGTGACGAAAGCCTTTTTCCCAGCGGACGCATTTGCTGGATCTTGATGCCAAAAGGAGATTAGAAAATATGAACAAGCCCCTACTCCTTCCCAACCAAGGAAAGTGATCAGTAGGTTGTCTCCAAGGACGAGCATGAGCATAGAGAAGACGAATAAATTCAAGTAGATAAAGAATTTTGAAAAATTTGGGTCACCATGCATATACCCGATTGCGTACATGTGAATAAGCGCACTTACACCTGTTATAAATAATGCCATGGTGATGGATAAGGGGTCTGCTAAAAATCCCAATCCAATGTTTAGCTCTCCTGAGGGAATCCATTCGAAAAGCGTTATTTCGTAGGCTCGTTCTTCGCTATTTTTACCTGCCATTCCAAGAAACACGCAAAGAGATGAAATGAATGACCCAGTGACCATAGTAGTGGCTAACCATCCGGCATTTGGCTCCCCTAATCGCCTTCCAAATAGAAGAATCAAAACGAAACCAAGAAGAGGGAACGTGGGTATTAACCAAACAAGGTTTTCCATCACTACCCTCTTAGAACCGATACTTCATCAATTGATGCTTTTGGCCTTCTTCGCATTACTGCTACAACAATTGCTAGTCCAATTACGACTTCGGCTGCTGCGACAACTAGAACGAACAGGACAGACATTTGCCCTCCGAGGTCACTCATTTCTTTTCCAAAACTGACAAATGCCAAGTTCGCCGCATTGAGCATTAACTCTATGCACATAAACATTATGAGTGGGTTTCTCCGAACTAATAAACCCCCAGCGCCGATTGCAAAAAGTAATGCGGAAAGAGCTAAATAGTATTCAGTTCCTATTGCCATAGCGAAAGTCATTCTCCATTGACCTCCAGTTCATCATTGGAAAGATCCTCTGGGAAGGGGTCTACGATCTCTCCAATTGGTTCTTCTTGATCTTCATTGTGTGTCAACTCAATTTCCTCTTCAGAATTTCGCATCCACACTGGTGGTTCAACAACGGGTATTGGATCTAGCTCTGATTTGGTTTTTCTAGTGAGCACTACTGCGCCTACAACTCCTATCGTAAGTAGGAGGGCTGTAATTTCTAACGCAAAAACATATCTTGTAGAGAATAGGGCTCTACCTATTTCTTTAATGTTTTCTTTGGGTGGGACTTTATCAAATAGTGCCCCGTTATCAATAGCTAATCCGCCTTCAAACGTAGATTGCTGAGCCTCAATTGGTGGAACCCCTGTAACTTCTCCTGAGAATGCCACTCCGATGAAGATTCCTAAAATGAGTAGTCCAGCTATTGCCAATATAGCTAACTGTCGTTGGCCAATTATTGGGTCTGATTCCATATTCTCTGCTCTGTCAACACCTAGGAGCATTATGACGAATAGGAAGAGGATGACGATAGCACCGGCATATACAATCACTTGGACGGCTGCTAAAAAGTAAGCTTCCAAGTTTATGAAATGAATTGCAACCCCAAATAGAGTTGCGACTAGTGAGAGTGCCGCATGTACTGGATTTTTGAGGAGTACGACTCCGCACGCACCAGCGATGGCAATTAGAGCGGCGATGAAAAATGTTATTGCTTCCATCACTGATTTCCTTCTTTTGTTTGTTTGCTTTGTCCTTTTTCAGGAGCGCGGGTTCCATATCCAAGTTCCGCGGCCCATTGGACTTTCCCTTCATAGTTCGCTGAACCAGATGGTGATGTCGCTCTCATCCAAGCAGATGTGTGCTCATCTTCGCCCGGTCGCCAATCTTCCCATGGAAGGTGTTGGGGTTTTCCAGCATCGTCAACAACTAATTCTTCTTTAGTGTAAATAGCTTGTTTTCGATCAGTGAACGAGAATTCGAAGAGTTTGGTTTCTGTAATTGCTTGCGTTGGGCATGCTTCAACGCAGAGGTCGCAGTGAATGCAGCGGAGGTAATTGATTTCGTAGATGAAACCAAAACGTTCTCCAGGTGATGTGGGCTTTGTAGGGTCGTTATCTGCTCCTCGGACGTAAATACAATTTGCTGGGCATACGCTTGCGCAAAGTTCACAGCCTATGCATTTTTCCATTCCATCTTCATAACGGTTTAAGACATGTCTTCCATGAAGCCTTGAGGGTTTGTCTCTTTTCTCCTTGGGGTAGCTTGTAGTAACAACTTTCCCAGATTTTGTCGCATGATTTAATTTCCCGAACGTTACAGCGAAACCTTTAAAGAAGTTGAGCATACTCATTAGAATTGACCTCGGTGAAATTGTGCTAGTTCAAAGGAAGCATGATTATTCATCCAAATACCTCTTCTCCGTCTAGCTCTCTTCGCTGTTTACCTAGTTGTATCGACTTCATAAGCAAGCCAGCTAAAAGCGTTAGCGTAGTTACGCTAATAATTAGAACTAAGAATTGGGATAATCCTCCGTCATTACCGCGATCTTTAAAAACGTCAAGTGTCGCTAAAAGTAGAACCCAACCTAAAGCTAATGGAATAAGAATTTTCCATCCGAAGTCCATGAGTTGGTCGTATCTTGGTCGAGGGAGAGTTCCGCGCATCCATACAAAAATTGAAGCAAAGATAAAGACTTTCCCAACGAACCAGAAAAGCCCCCAGAGCCAAGCTGGGCCAAGTGAAGGATAGTACCCGCCTGGTCCGCCAAAGAATAAGGTAACCATTACTGCTGACATAGTTATCACATTCATAAACTCGGCCATAAAGAAAAGGGCGAATCGTATTGAGCTGTATTCGGTATGAAACCCGCCTACAAGCTCTTGTTCCGCTTCAACAAGGTCAAATGGTGGTGAATTCAATTCAGCAGTGGTTGCAATAAAGAAAATAATGAAAGGGATGAATCCAGTGATTACTAATCCCCAGTCGGTTATTCCACCATTTTGGCTAAGAGCAATATCGTGTGTTGATAAGGTCCCCGTTTTCATAAGGACTGCTACTAATGCGAGTCCTAAAGCTGCTTCGTATGAGACCATTTGTGCCGATGCCCTTACAGAACCTAATAAGGGGTACTTTGAACCTGATGACCATCCGGCCAACATAATTCCATAGACTGCGATTGATGACATGGCGAGGACAAAAAGAATCCCTACATGTGGGTCAGCTAATTGAACGAAAGTTTTATTTCCAAACCAAGTGACTGTTCCATCTCCACTACTACTAAAGTCTCCCGCAACTGGCACTACTGTAAACACAAGTAGGGCGGGAACGATAGAGAAAAACGGTGCTATCTTAAAAACCAATTTGTCAGACTGATTCGGAATCAGATCTTCTTTGAAAAAAAGCTTTATTCCGTCTGCGAGTGTTTGGAGTATCCCAAATGGGCCAGCTCTGCTTGGACCGACACGATTTTGCATAGCACCAATGAATTTTCTCATCCACCAGATATAAAGCATCACCGATACGAGCAATAAGGCGAAAGCGACTACGACTTTCATAATTACGATAAGTAAAATCTCAATTGTTCCTGCATCTCCTATGAAAAGTGGGTCAAGTCCAGCAAACATCTCAACCCACCTTTACTGTTGGGTCGATTCGAATATCTATACTGTCAGCGCCTTTGACAAGCAGAGTTCGGAGGTCTTCTCCCATTTGGTTTAAATACCCAAATGCTATTGATCTAGGAACCTTGTTATTGGGGACCACAAGAACAGTGAGATTTTTTTCACCTGCTGTAACCAGAACAGGTTCACCACTCTTTAATCCCATTGATTTGAAATCTGTAGGGTTGATGAAGAGTTGGCTCGTTCTGGCAAATTCTTTCAGAGCTGGGGACATTTGCGTAATTGTCCCCAAGTCATACATTCGTTTTGCGAGAACTAATCTGAGCGAATATGAATCAAATGGGCGGGTGTCTGAGACCTCTTTGATTTCTTCTAACGTGATTGCACCTGTTGATTCGAGAATTTGGCCATCTGGTGAATCACAGATCAAATCCATATCGACTTTAGTTTGGGTCGTGGACGTTTGGCCTAATTCATCCCAGGCATCTTCTGGCCTTTCTATGTTTAAGTCGTAACCAAGTCTGTTTGCGATTTCAGCGGCAATCATCCAATCCGGGCGCGCTGTTCCGGGTGAGGTAACTTTTTGACGAATTGGGGTGACTCTTCCCTCTATGTTGGTGTGACTGCCATTAACTTCAATAAAAGCTGAGGCTGGGAAAAAAATGTCAGCATGATATGCAGAGGCGTTTACAAAAAGGTCAACAGATATGACTGTATTAACCGTGTTCAATGCTTTTTCAACAAGTTCTGGATCATAGAAATCTGACAAAGGGTCTGCGCCTAGGAGAAATAGCACATCAATCATTCCATTGGCAGCACTTTGAAGAATTTCCTCAGTTCCCATTCCTTTTTCGTTTGGCAGGTTTGGCCATAGATTTAGAAATGTTTTCAAGCCCTCTGAAAGTGGTATTTGTCCGGGAAGCAGACCGGGGGCCATTCCCATGTGAACAGCACCCATCGCATTTCCTCTGCGCACTAAAGGCAAAAACTTTGAATTGGAGGTTTTTTTCAATAGCGCTAAAGCTTCAATGAGTGGTTGGTCAGATTCCGCTATTGATTGTTTTCCGTAAACAATTTTGAGTTCATTACCTTTGATTAGTTCATGCGCTTGAAGTATTTGCTCTTTTGGGATTCCTCCTATTTCTACTGGACCTTCGCCGGTTAGAATGGATTCGACTACTTTAGCTATTTCCCCAGGCCGAGGACGAAGTGAAATTGCAGCGGTTCTACTGAGGCCAGTTTCTATAGGAGAGAGTTCAATTAGTTTTACAGAGTTCTCTATAGCAGCGTGACGTAATCTTATGTAAAGCGTTCCGTATTCCTCTTTTAAATCAGGAGTAATTAGAATTACGGTATTTCCAGGAGTACAAACATCATCAATGGTTGTTGTAGGCAGACCTAGTAAAGCACGTGTTGGGAGCTCATCCCCGAGACTTCCATCAACATTGTCAGTGCCGATAATGCCTTTAGCTAATTTCGTCCAGGCATACTGCGATTCATTTGTTAAACGTGATCCCCCAATGATTGCTATTCGGTTCGGTTCGGTTCGGTTAATAGCTTCAGTAGTCATGTTCAAGACATTCGACCATGAAGACGCAACAAGCCTGCGACCGTTCTTATCAGGCTTATTTAATCCTCCACCTCTTACTAAGGGTTCTTGGACTCTGTATTCGCTCTGAAAAGCTTGAAAGGAAAACCTGTCTTTATCTGTTAACCAACCCCAGTTAACTGAATCGTTATCGAGCCCTTGGAATCGGAGAACTTGGTCTCTAGATGATTGAATAGTGATTCTATCTCCAAGGGGGTTTGGGAAAGTAGATTCGATTTCTTCTAGGTCCCATGGTCGAGCTTTAAAGCGGTAGGGTTTAGCGGTTAGTGCTCCCACCGGACAGATTTGTACCACATTGCCACTGAAATATGATGCGAACGGATCTTCAGGGAATGTGTTCACTTGTGTCGCGTTTCCTCGATCTATGAAGTGAATCAGTGGGTCACCTACGACTTCATCTGCGAAGCGTGTGCAACGGTCGCAGAGGATGCAGCGTTCTCTATCTAAGAAAACATTTTCATTAATTGGGATGGGTTTTTCAAAGTGTCGTTTTTCCTCAATGAATCGGGTTTCACCCGGTCCAAATGCAATAGTCTGGTCTTGGAGAGGGCATTCTCCGCCTTTATCGCAAACTGGGCAGTCCAAAGGGTGGTTTAGGAGAAGAAATTCCAAAACTCCATCCTGAGCTTTTTTGGTGGTTTCAGATTCCGTATTAACGGACATCCCTTCACTGACGGAAAGCATACAGCTCGGCTGAAGAGCAGGCCCTCTTCCCGTATCAATCTCCACAATGCACATTCGGCACATTCCTACAGAATTCATTCGCTTGTGGTAACAGAATCTCGGTATTTCAACTCCTGCTTTCTCGCATGCTTCAATTAAGTTTTCACCGTTTGTAGCGCTAACTTCTTCGCCATTTAAGGTGAAATTAATGAGATCTTCGCTTCCCAAGATTTCGCTCATAATATTCCACCTTGTATGCCTACTGGAGTTCCTTGGGAAGATTGGGATATGTATGCTTCAAATTCATGCTTATATTTTTTGATTGCCGAAGAGATAGGCGAAACTGCTGAGGGTCCTAACGGACAAATCGTTGTTTGCTTAGGTGGCCAAGTAATTCCAGGGCTGATGTTGTCACAGACATCAAGAAGGAGATCTAAATCATCGTCTCTCCCATTACCATCAATAATTCTCTGCAAGATTTTTTCTAACCAGCTAGTCCCTTCTCTGCAGGGAGCGCATTTCCCACATGACTCTCTTGAGAAAAATCTGACGACATTGTGACATGCCCGAACAATGTCCGTTGTCTCGTCCATAACAACTATTGCTCCTGACCCAAGCATAGAACCAGCTTGGTCAACAGTTGATTTCTCTAATGGCACATCTAAATGTTCTTCGAAAAACCATGGAGCTGAAGCCCCGCCGGGAATAAATGCCTTTATCTTGTTTCCATTTAGAATTCCTTGACCATAGTTCTCTCCCATGATCAAGTCACGAAATGTAGTTGTTCCAAATTCAACTTCGAAAACTCCTGGATTATTGACATGTCCTGAGACTGCAAATATTCGAGTTCCAGTGGATTGTTCTGAACCAATTTTTGAAAATTCTTCTCCACCATGTAAAACAATCCAAGGAACGTTAGAAAGAGTCTCTACATTGTTAACAATTGTCGGTTTCCCATACAACCCTATTGAAGCAGGAAAAAATGGTGGTTTGAGCCTAGGCATGCCCCGATTACCTTCAAGGCTTTCTATTAAGGCTGTTTCTTCTCCTACGATGTAAGCGCCTGCACCCCAGTGCAGAACAATATCTACAGAGAATTCTGTTCCTAGGATATTTTTCCCTACATAGCCTGCCTCGTAAGCTTCGTTAAGTGCGCTCGCTACTCTCTCCTGCCCATGTGCCATCTCACCTCGGACATAGAGAAAACATTGGGATAGCCCTAAAGCATAACAAGTGATAAGGCAACCTTCTATAAGTTGATGAGGGTCTCGTTCAAGAAGAATCCTGTCTTTATATGTTCCAGGTTCTGATTCGTCTCCGTTAACTACGAGGTAACGTGGCCACACGTTTTCTGGCAAGAACCCCCACTTAACTCCAGCGGGGAAACCTGCCCCTCCCCTCCCAAGGAGTGAAGCTTTTTTCACTTCGTCATGAACTTCTTCTGGGGTCAACGTCAAAGCTTTAGTAAGTGCTTTGTATCCTTCTGTTTCGACGTACCGGTCAATAGTATGAGCATCTTCTATCTCCCATCGGCTGGTAGTAATAAGTGGGAATGTCATGAGTCTCTCCCATTTCGGTTTAACCATTCAGGTGGTTGAGCACCATCAACTGGTTCTATGCCAGCAAGCCGCTCAGCGGGAATACTCTGCCTTACTTTTGCTAGTGAACCATGCTTTGGTATTTCCGAACGGTTTCCATCGTTAATTTCCTGCACTAACTGATTGAAATGGGATTTCGTAACTTTGTTTTGATACCGATAGTTAACTTGAAGACATGGAGCTTCGGTACATGCCGCTATGCACTCAACCCCTTCCAGAGAGAATTTCCCATCTTCTGTTACCTCACCTTCCTTAATTCCTAGAGTTTCTTCGGCATGATGCAGTAAATTCTCCGCTCCAAGAAGGTGACATGAGATTCCATGACAGATATTGAGTTGGTATTCGCCCACTGGACTTCGTTTAAACATTTCATAGAAACTGCATGTGCCTAGAACTTCCGCAGGGGTAATCTGAAGAATTTCTGCAATATGGTTCATTGCTTCACCTGATACCCACCCCTCTTGTTCTTGTGCTAAATGCAGTAAAGGTATTAATGCGGATTTTTTGATTGGATATCGGCTAATAATTTCGTTTGCTATCCGGATGCTTTCTTCATTTAATCTGCTCATCTATCTACTTCTCCCATTATTGGGTCAACAGTAGAAATAACTGCTACAGCGTCAGCGACGAGGCAATCTTGAAGCATATGAGGAAGCACTTGAAGGTTAGTGAATGATGGGCCACGAATATGCATTCTGTATGGTTTAGGACCGCCATCGGAAACCATGTAGCAGCCCAACTCCCCTCGTGGGGACTCAACTGCGACATAGACTTCTCCTGCGGGAACCTTGAATCCTTCTGTAAAGATTTTGAAATGGTGGATAAGTGCTTCCATGGATTCATCGATACGAGAACGTGGGGGCGGGGTTACTTTCTTATCTTGGATTCTGTAATCTCCTTCTGGCATTTTTTCAAGAATTTGTCGGACTATACGCATAGATTCCCGTATTTCGTTTAAACGAATAGCGAACCGGTCAAAACAATCACCATAAGAACCAACAAGTACATCAAAATCTACTTCTTCATAACGTAGATAAGGGATATCTTTCCGAAGATCCCATGCATATCCGGTAGAGCGGAGAAGTGGGCCCGTTATTCCTAGTGCCAGACATTCTGTTGCATTAATGACACCCACACCTTGAAGGCGTTCATGCCAGATTGGTTGTCCAGTAAATAAACTGTCAAAGTCGTCTAACCGGTCTGGTAAATTGTCAAGGATTTGGAGGGTGTCATCTCTCCAGCCATCTGGTAAATCTGCTGCGACACCACCTGGTCGGATGTAATTATGGTTCATTCTTAATCCGGTAATTTTTTCAAATAGTCTTAGAACTTCTTCTCTTTCTCTCCACCCATAGATCATTGCTCCAACAGCCCCGATGTCCATGCCATTTGTTGCTTGGAAGAGTAGATGAGAGCTCATCCGATTGAGTTCACACATAAGCATCCTGATCCAGGTTGCTCGTTCAGGAATTTCAATATCTAAAAGTTTTTCAGTAGCGAGCGAGAATGCTAATTCACTGAATAGAGGTGATGAATAATCCATCCGCGTAACATTTGTTGGCCCTTGTAGAAAGCTCAATTGCTCACCTGTTTTTTCCATACCTGTATGGAGGTAGCCAATAATTGGTTTACTTCTTAAAACCGTTTCTCCTTCCATTTCAAGGGAGAGCCTCAGAACACCGTGGGTAGATGGGTGCTGTGGACCCATATTGATGACCATCCGGCGGTCGTCTTCCGGGTTATACGATTGAACCTGACTTTCTGAGAGACGAAGAATCGCGGAGTCTTCACCGCGTCGGTAAACTCTTTCTGCAGTTTCTACTTCTTCGTCTTCTGGTCTGCTTCTTTCTGTTTCTTGACTCATCAGGAACCTGGAGCCTCTTTAAATTGCACAGGGATTTCCCCAACGGCATAGTCTTTTCGTAGTGGGTAACCTTCCCAGTCTTCGGGCATTAAAATTCTTGTCATATCTGGGTGACCTTCAAAATGAATCCCAAACAAGTCATGGACTTCTCGCTCTAGAGCTTCCGAACCGGGATACATATCAAAGAGTGTCGGTAATGTCGGCTCATCTTCAGGGACTTGCACTCGAAGGCGGATTCGCTCCCGTTTTGTATGGGAAAGAAGGTTAATAACAACTTCAAACCGTTCTGGTTTAACAGTTATAGGAAGATCGCGTTTGGGATTTTCAAGATAATCAACTGCTGTTACATCGATACATACGGCGAATCCTTCGTTACGAAGATTTTCAATAACTTCAAGAAGATTTTCACGGGTTGGATGAAGAACATTTTGACCATGAGAAACAGTGGAAGGAATTTCCTCGTCGTTAGGGTCATCTATTTCTTCTACACCTTCTGTAGTTTCCTCATCAGACATAACAGTTACTCTCGCTTGCCGATAATTACTTTTGATGCTGTCTGACCGTCGCGTTGCTCAACCATGATTCCAGCACCAGCACCCATTTCTTGTCTACGGCGAGTTATTTCCCCATTTTCAACTTTTTCATGGAGCTGCAGGATTGCATGCATTAGAGTTTCTGGACCCGGAGGACACCCTGGCGCATACACATCTACAGGGACTATCTGATCTACTCCTTGAACTAGGGCATAGTTATTAAACATGCCACCAGAACTGGCACAGACACCCATGGAGATAACCCATTTAGGTTCCATCATCTGGTCATACACTTGTCGAAGTACTGGTGCCATTTTTTGAGATACACGGCCAGCAACGATCATAAGGTCTGCCTGCCGTGGTGAAGCCCGAAATACTTCCATACCCCATCGAGATAGATCGTAATGAGCGGCACCAGTAGCCATCATTTCAAGAGCACAGCAAGCCAAACCAAAAGTTGCTGGCCACATACTTCTTGTTCTTGACCACTTTACTAAATCTTCAATTTTTCCAGTTAAAAAATTGTGGTCAAATCCTGCTAATCCGTTTTCACTTATGCTGCTTGTATCACCAAGTATTGGGAGTTTTGGCATCAGGCAGCTTCCTCTTCTTCAAGGGTTCTTCCTTCTAACCCGACGCGCCGAATAGTTGAATTAGTTGTTCTGGTTGGATCAACTATTCGATTCTTCTTCAATGTTTTTACTGGACCCCACTCAAGCGCCCCATTACCAATGATGTAGAGAAATGATTCAAACACAGCAAAAGAGAAAATAAGCATGGCAACAAGCCCAAATAAACCAATCTCTCGAAAGGTTGTAGCCCAGGGGTACATAAAAATAATTTCAACGTCAAAAACAATAAAGATCATGCCTACAAGGAAAAAGCGAACTGGGAAACGTTCAGGAGGGTCCTGTGACGAAGTTATCCCGCATTCGTAAGGATCTTCTTTTGCCTTTGTCGGTTGTCTAGGAGCTAACAAACGAGATGCAACTAAGCTGACTCCGGCAAAGATAATACCAAGAATCAACATAGCGAGAATCGGTAAGTATTGGCCTAGCACAATGTTCCCCTCCTCTCATGGCCTAGGTGGCCGTTGTTGATTCCCAGTCTTCTGTCCGTCTCCGAAGTTCAAGTTCACGGTTCTTCAGCATGTAGCACAGCCCAAAGAAAGCAAGAGCTGAACCGATTGTCGTTACCGCTGCTGGGAGCCGTAAACTTCCAAGGTTTCTCTCCATTACTACTGAAACTTCTTGTGCATTTGGATCAATTTCGGGGAAGGGAGGGGCTTGACCAGCAATTGGCTCTTTATCCAATGTTGGAATTACGGTTACAACAACTCTATTTGTAGGGTGCCAGAAGACCACTGTGTTACGGATCTCATTCAAAACCCTATCAACAGCACCATCGCTGCTTCGTTTAGGTTTCCCACCTTTTTGGAAAGTATTTAACACGAAGAAATCATCACTGGAACCGTTAACAAAAGGACTTGCTCCATCGCTAACTAGGAAAGCATCCGCTGATGCTATAGCTTCTCCAGCGCTACTTGTTGAGAGTAAGTTCCATTCGTTAAATTCTAGTAAACCATCTGAACGCGCATCGTCCATAATATCCGCACTTAGTGTCGCTAAACCGCTTAGCGTTAACTGGCTTAGTTTCCTTTGTTGATCATCAATTACTGTTTCTATTCTGTTTTCCAGTTCTTCTTCGGAAAGAATTCTTGAATCTTCTATACCGTTTTGTTCTGCATCCGCGATGAGTTGATTATTAACTTGCCTTGTCCTATCGGCCAGAGTTCCTTGGTCTACTGCAAGTTTCTCGCCAATTGATTCAGTGCAGTAAGGTAACGGAGCCTCATAGTCAAGTTGAAGGTCAACGTTATTCTGAACGAATCGTTCTCGTTGAACGTCAACAGTTGCTTCAATCAGCCCTGGGCAATAGGTATTAACTATTTCGCTAGCTTCAGTAACTATTATTTGTGATGAACCTAGTTTTTGTACATCACTTTCAGATTCACCTAGGTCACCGTAGATAATTTCTTTAGGTTCCCACGTTGGGCTATCACCTGTAAGGCCAATCCCATATATCCACCAGACAATTCCCATTACTAGCATCCATCCAAAGAATCCTGTTAACGCTATTAATGTTCCTAACCTATTCCCTAAGTTTGTATTTAAGATGAGCCAAACTGAACCAAAAAGTACGAGGGAACCTACCAAAACGGTTAATGCTCCCCGTATTTCGGGGTCCCATCCGATACCTGCTATTAGATGTAGAAATTGAACTTTATCTATCATTCAAGTCCTCTTTCATACTCAACGATTGCCGCAATCTGCTCTAAAGAAAGCATGCTGCCTTCCAATTCTGTGGCATTTGGTCCAAATCCGGGCATTTGACCTGAAGGTTCACAAACTCCATTAAGGCCGTATTGCAAGTTTGGTTCACAACCTACAGATACAAATGCTGACTGGTCTTCTGCGGATGAGAATTGCGATGTAACTCCGATAAGGGAGGGCCCAAATCCTCCACCTCCAGGGACTTCAGCATTTATTAGGCCTTGGAGATTAGGATTCATAGCCAATTCATTATCAGCATTCCATGAAGATCCGGCAGTATGGCATCTAGCACATGCGTACGCTCCAGCACCGGCGGGATTATTGAAGAGATATTCTCCGTATTTAGCAGCATTCTTCTCTGCGAGATCCACAAGGTAATCATCTAACAAATGCTGGAGATCTTCTTTCGCTTCTTCAATTTCTTCCACATCTGCTTCAGGATTTTGTCTGATTTCCAAATCATGTAGGTAAGCGTCTCCCAACCCATCGAAAAGGTCATTGTAAAGTTCCACTAACTCAGAATCTGTTGCTTCAAGGTTTAGATCTCGAACTTCCTTGAGGACGCTTTCACGAAGTCCCTCTTGGACCTCTGATGCCATCTGTTCAGGAGTTAACTGAATCTCAATTAAGTACTCAACGATCGTCTCAAGTTGCTGGCTTGTTAACGGTCCGCCACCCGGGCCACCCCAAGCAGGCATTGGTGATTGAGGGCGACCGTAATTAAGAATGTGGGTTACTTCAGTTTCCGTAAAACGGTAAAGAATTGTATTTAGAGCTGGTGCTGTCCAGCTCACACCGGCAATATACCTTCCTTGTTCGTCAAGGACTGTGTAAGCAGCTTGGCCACCTACTCCAGCTGCACCATGGCATTGGGCGCAAAGTTCTTCATATTCTTCTCCACCTCTACTAGCGAATTGGTCATAGGTGAAATTATCAAAGCCCTCTTGTCTTCCTGGCTCTCCTAACCAATAAAGTGGCAAGCAAAGTGCGATAATTATCAAAACTGCTACTCCGGCAGTGAGCGCAATATCAAGCCTTCTTGTTTCAAGTACCTCATCGTCGAAATATTTTTTTCTGTTTGGAGCAAGTTCTACTTCAGCGCCTATTTCCTTCCGTCCAGCGCGGATATTAACAAGGACATAAAGAGCAAAACCGGCAGCAACGATTATAGCTAGAACCAGCCCAATCGTTCTTTGTGTGGATGCTGCGTAAATTATCATGTGTCCGTTATTTCTTCTTTGTTTTTCTCGTTAATGATCTGACTGCCCAATGCAGTTAGGTCCTTCTGCTTCTTGTCCAGTTGTATTTGTCCCAATTGGAGGTCCTTGAATTATGGTCCCCGTATCTACTACAAAAACTCCATCGTTTACTTCCATCGCGAAACGGTCCATTCCCCTTGGAGCTGGTCCGCCTCGTTTCTCTCCAACACGATTGTATTGTGACCCATGACAGGGGCACTCAAACCATTGGGATGTCAGGCATTCAGGTACCCGGCAGCCTAAATGAGGGCATTTCTGATAGAGGGCAACAAGACCTGATTGCATTCCCGCGAGTTCAGGCGCTGAATACGCAGCTTCTGCTTTCTTAATTGAACCTGCAGGGTACTTAGTGACCCACATCCGTCCTTCAGGGACGTAAAGAAACCCATTGGCTGCATCAACTCTGGCTTCTACATCCGTAACACTACCAACTTTGATTTTAGAGCCAAAACCACCTCCGCCTCCTCCACCATAGAGAAACGCAATACAGGCTGCCCCGAAACTACTTATTGATAGCCCCATCAAACCAACAATGCTTCTATTGAGAAATTGTCTCCTTGCCACTCCAACGGCTTCTTCATCTGGGGCAGTCCATGGAATTGGTGCAGCTGTCTCCGGTACCTCAATCTCTCCCCCTCCAAGCCTTTCAATTACAGCTGCTTTCTCTATATCCCGTCCGCTGATATGTGCCGGTTCCTTTGAAGTTTCTACACCAGTTACTTGGGCATCTAGATCGCGTTGACGAGTTTCTTTACTCAGTTGACCTTCAGCTTTCCTAGTTTCGTTATTCCGAGAAGCAGCAAAAAGTAGGAGTGACCCAAGTATTACGACAGCAGGAATGGCAAATGCAAGAACTACCATTGATGGCCTTTGCTCTCTTCAACAGTTCTATTAGTTGAGTAGATAACAGTGGGTAGAGAGAAAATCATAGTTCGAAGAAGAGCCCATCTGCCCAAGGGAATATGAAGTTGAATCCAGGGCCGCGGAAGAATGATCCAATCATGACGAGAACTGCCCAAAACATTAAATGAATTGTCATTAGCGAAATAGCGAACTTCCGATCTTCAGGTTTATTAGAAGGATTTTTGTCAATGTACGGTGCCAAAATCAATAGAAATAGGGCTAAACCTGGAATTGTCACTCCCGCGACCATTGGGTGAAACATCGTTAGGAGTTCTTGCAAACCTAAGAAGTACCAAGGCGCCTTTGAGGGGTTTGGAGTCTGATTGAAATTCGCCAATTCAAGAAGCGGAGCGTTAACGAATATTGAGAAAACAACAGAAAAAGCAGTTACTGCTAAAGCAGCGACAAATTCGACAACAAGGAGATGCGGCCAAACATGAACTTTGTCCACTGGTTTTAGTTTCACATCTTGAATAGAACCAGATTTAACTACAGCAAGTAGCCTCTGAGTGTGACCAGCCGGACCAGCAGTCGTGGGCGGTGGCGGCGGTGATTCAACTTGCGCTCCTGAGTCTTGGGTAGCGAGTACCGTTTCTCGGTCGCTAGCAGCTTTAGTCCGGTCAAGTAGTTCTTCAGGAACTTTTGTTTCAGATGATTGATCAGAACTAGGTTCGCTACTCTCCTCAGCGCTTGCACGCGCTTTTGCTTCTTCTGCTCTTTTCAGTAAATGTTCAGGAATTTCAGCCATATTTTTTCTCGTCCTAAAGCGGACCTGAGATACCTCCGTCTTTCCTTACTCGCCAAAAATGAATCGCCATAAAAATAACTGCTACGAATGGCAACATGAGCACGTGGAGGACATACCACCGAAGTAGTGTGTCTGTCCCTATTTCCACTCCACCCAAAAGAACAAAGCGTACTTGGTCACCAAAGACAGGGGTATACCCCATCATATTTGTACCGACTGTCACAGCCCAAAGAGCTAGTTGGTCCCATGGGAGTAAATAACCGGTGAACGAGAGGAGGAGGGTTAATGTGAGGAGGATAACCCCAATAACCCAATTAAATTCTCTCGGTGCTTTGTAAGCCCCATGATAGAAGACACGAGCCATGTGTAAGAAGACAGACAATACCATCAGGTGAGCAGCCCATCTGTGCATATTTCTAACTAGCAGTCCGAATGTAACAGAGGTCTGTAACGTATAAATATCATCCCACGCTTGAGCAGCTGTTGGTCGATAAAAGAACATCAAGAAAATACCCGTAACCGTAAGAAGGATGAATAAGAAGAAACTAAGGCCTCCTAAACAAAGCGTGTAGCTGACCTTAACCGCGTGTCGCTTTACCTTTACCGGATGGAGATGATAGATCAAACTATTCATGACAACGTATGATCTGTTTCGGGGACTATCGGAATACCCTTTCCTAAAAATTGAACCTGGGCGAAAAATAGAATTCCACGCCTGAGAAGATTTTGTTTTTTCAGATATATCAGCGAGTTTCTCACTGAGTGACTGTTTTGCCACGTTAATTCCTTACCTTGATCTTTGATTTATCTTGCATATCAATCTTTTTTGCCATTTCTTCTTAACCCAACCGCATCCCATAGCCATATCCATAAGTAGGCATTCTTTGATGTTTATCCCCATCTGCAGGTGGGTCTTCTACTTTTCCAAGAATAATGACACCAGTAGGGCACCTATCAACACAAAGAGCACAACGGGTACAAACATCATCATCAATTGTGAAAATAACATGGTCGGTTGGGTCATCTCCTGGTTGTTCCGTACCTATAGCAACATCAATTGCTTCTGGTCGCACCATGTGAATACATTTCCATGGGCAAATATCAACGCAACCTTCACACATAATGCATTCGGATTGATCAATGTGGATAAATTGCTTTGGTTTAACAGCTTTTGCTAGCCAGTCACGATCAACTTCTTGCAGAACATAATCATCACGAAATTCTGGCAGAGGAGGATTTGCATCTAGAATACCCATTTATGATGCTCCTTCTCTTAGTAACGGACGTCCATAAGTAGATTCTTCAATTTCAGGAGGAGCTACTTTCCCGCGGTTCTGCCAGATAGACCAAAGAACTACGTTAGCTACAAGCCCCAAGCCATAAATCACGACGACTATAAGGTGCCCGACAACTTGGTAGTTAAGTTGAAACGGCAATGCCCATTGTATTATTCCCTCCCCATTGGTGAAACCAAGTCCGGTGGGGCCAATGAATTCTTTATCACTGCGCCATGATAGGCCAGCTTCGGTGAATGCCAGCCATTGATGGGGGACTACTCCATAGATCCAAAATAGGTAGAGGAAAACATAGACGGACCAGATGCTAGCTTCAGCCCAAGTTGCCTCTTGTTCAATTGATCGTCGGCGTGCGTATTCAAGAATCCCTATGGTCATTACAACTGCAATGAGCCAGCTTAAAACGAAGGCCGTGTCTAGGTAGGGGAACTGGCGGCCATTGAAGTCTCGAGTAAGCCCAACCCAAAAAGCCACGATGGCGAATATAGCTACGGTCGCTGTAATCATTGCTCCGTAGAATTTCGTTACTGCTACATCAATAGGCCTTCGTTGGGCCACTTTTTACTTCCCCTCGTGAGTGGTTCACAAGTATGCTTTTACTCACTTTGAGCATAAGCGCTTATGTAATTTTTACCACTAGATTTCGTCCTTCTACACATCGTGGCACCCTTCTTATATAAAAGGGTGAATAAGAGAGTTTAAGTTTGTTCTCATCCCTAATCTTAGGGGCTTTTGCGGAACACGTTGACAACCTTTGGTCGTGATTTTTGAAGAGTTAAATTGTGCATTTTGCTACCCCATTCTCTCTTTTGGCGATTTCGTGTGAAAGGATCATTTGAGGGTCGGCAAACAAACCAGTGAAGCAATGTATTCTGTCATTCGTGGATCTTCCACAAAAAAGAAAAGGGTTTGCCTTGACTAGGCGAACATCTATGTTTGGGAACTATTCTTATGAAGCGTAAGACACAGCGTTTAGAGGCCCCTATAGTTTTTGTTTGGGATAAACCCCTAGTAGAAAAGGAAGGGTAGTGTACCGAGTGCACATGTTTGAATCCGGAAAGCACATGAAAAAAGATATATGGACTTTCTCTTCAGATGAACGCGAATATTTTTCTCTAATACTTGGCCTTGGAGGCTGCAGTGGTTGAAATACCTGATTATTTACTAGAACGGTCTCGGGAGGCTCGAACTCGCCTCACTGGGGCTGATCCAGGTGGGGAAGCAGCTAGTGAAAGCTCTTCTGAAACTGCCGTTGCTACTACTGAGGCTGCCCCTGTTGAACCTGTTGTTACGGAACCAGAAATTGAAAAAGTGGAACCGCCGAAACCAATTGCCCCTTGGGTTCTAGCAGCTCAAGAGCGAAAAAAGATCCCAGTTTGGATGGCGCCTGTGGCATTATTCATTCCCATTTGGGCATTTATGATTTGGGGAACGTTGGAAGAACCTACTTACGATGATGAAGGGGTCATTGCTGCAGGTGGTGCAGTATATGCACAATGTTCGGCTTGCCACGGCGCAGGAGGTGGTGGTGGGGTTGGATACCAACTCAATGAGGGAGAAGTAGTAAAAACATTCCCAGATGTTGAGAGCCATATTGCTTGGGTAGTGAATGGCTCATCACAAGCTGGAACTCCTTATGGCGATCCCGATAGAGAAGATGGTCAGCGAATTTCTCAAAATCAGGGAGTTATGCCTAATTTTGCAGCTTTGGAGCCTATAGAAATTCTTGAAGTTGTCCTCTATGAACGAGTAACGCATGGACTACAGGATTCAGCAGAATTAGAGGCTTATATTATGTGGGCTGAATCTGGAGAACTTCCGGAATGGGAACTTGGTGTTTCTCCGCAATCTATTGCTGCAAGCTTTATGGAGTTCATTGAAATAAACCCTGAAGCAATGGAAGCATACGAAGAAACGTTAGAAGAAGCATCTAACTGAAATAACGTGCAATCATAGTAATGTGATTGACCCAACTGATACTCAACAATGGAAAGAGCTATCCAGACATAGTTCAGAGCTCAAAGCAAACAACTTGAAAGAGTTATTGCTTGGAGATTCTTCTCGTTTAGAAGATCTGTCTTTTAGATTTAATGATGAAAGAAATCCTTGGGGCGATTTTTATATTGACTTTTCCAAGCAAATGATAACTAAAGAAACACTTAACCTTCTTGTTGCTTTAGCTTATGAACTTGAACTCCCGAGAAAGATAAATGACTTATTCACTGGCGAGACGGTGAATATTTCTGAGAACCGTCCCGCTCTTCATACAGCTCTCCGTTCACCAGGCACTTCTGAAGTGGATGTGGATGACATAATTCGCTCTGAGTTGAGGAAAACTATGAACTTCGCCAGTGAGGTTCGAGATGGGGGTTGGCGCGGAGCCACAGGCAAAGAAATCAGCACGGTTGTAAATATCGGCATAGGGGGATCTCACCTAGGCCCATTAATGACTTCTACAGCATTAAAAGACTATGCAATCTGGGACGGATCCCTTCGCTTTGTTTCGAATATTGATCCTTCTGACATTGTTTCTAAACTGGAAGACTTAGATCCCGAGTCGACCCTATTCATCATCAATTCTAAATCGTTCGCTACAAAGGAAACAATAAAAAATGCTGAAACAGCCATTAAATGGCTTCAGAAACGCTTAGGAAGTGGGGAGGAAGTTCTTAAGAAACATCTAGCTGCTGTAACTGCTAATGCAGAGAAAGCTGTACAGCTTGGAATCCAAGAAAATAACATCTTTTCAATATGGGACTGGGTTGGGGGTAGATTCTCTATCTTCTCTTCAGTGGGCCTTACATTAATGATCGCACTCGGGAGCCTCCATTATGAGATGTTGCGTGATGGTGCCCGAAGTATTGACAATCATTTTAGATCGGTTGATCTATCAGAGAATATTCCTGTTCTCATGGGCTTAATTGGTATTTGGAACAGAAATTTTTTGGGTTATGAAAATCACGCTGTATTACCTTATTCAGAAGATTTGAAATACTTTCCGTCTTATCTTGAACAGTTGGAGATGGAAAGTAATGGAAAAAATACACTTCAGAATGGCGAAAAAGTCACAGCACACACCAGCCCTATTGTTCTAGGTGGAATCGGAACGAAGGCCCAGCACAGTTTCTTTCAACTTCTTCATCAAGGAACAACCATTATTCCTATAGATTTCATGGTCTTTTCTCAGCCAACATGGAATTCTATGGGCCGTTTAGACAAATCTCTTCCCCAGCATGAAATCCTAGTCGCAAATTGCTTTGCCCAAAGCAAGGCACTTGCTCTGGGCTCCAGTCATGATTCAAATCACCATAACGCAGATGGAAATAGGCCGAGTACAACCATCCTAGGGAAAAGGTTGGAGCCCTATTCTCTAGGCCAACTCATCGCATTTTATGAGCACAAAGTGTTCACGATGGGAGCTATCTGGAATATCAATAGCTTTGATCAAGAGGGAGTTCAGCTCGGGAAATCAATCGCAGAAGATATCGGAAACGCTATCTCGACAACCAAAGACTATTCCTCCTTCGACCCCTCTACAAGGTCGCTTCTTTCTATTTACGACGAATGGAAGAGATAACGATATAAAAAATTATCAATAAATAATTGCGAGGTATGCTTCGTGGGTCGTTAGATTCTAGGTCAACTATTTAAAGCAAGCTGAAGCGAGTCTGTCATTAAATACTTTGGCTTATCTCAGTAACGGTTTGCTTGGCAATTTCTAAAGTTTCGTCAATTACCTCGCTTGTATGTGCGAGGCTTGGAAATAAAGCTTCGTAAGGGCCTGGAGCCAAAGCGACTCCTTGCTTTAGCATTCCATGAAAGAACTTTGCATACATACCATTCTCCGCTGCTAATTGCGCTTGATCAAAATTGATTGGCTTCGCCTTGGTAAAGAAAATACTCAATAGCGTCCCGACTCTGGGAACGACTGCTTCAATTCCAGCATTCTTGAATATCTCAGATAAGCCATCGCTTAGGTTCCTAGCTGACTCAGTCAATGCTCCGTATGCAGCATCGTTATTGAGGATTTGTAACTGTGCTATTCCAGCAGCAGTAGCAATAGGGTTTCCCGACAGGGTTCCTGCTTGATACACATCACCTAGCGGAGCAATGTTGCTCATAATTTCTTTTGAGCCGGCATATGCTCCCATTGGCAGACCTCCGCCAATAACTTTCCCGAAACACCAGAGGTCAGGTTGCACTCCATACCATTGTGAAGCCCCTCCTTTGGATAGTCTAAAACCGGTAATCACTTCATCAAAAATAAGCAGAACTCCTTTGCTGTCACAGGCTTTGCGGAGCTCGAGCAGAAAGTTTGGACTGGGAGGCACGATTCCCATATTGGCCGGAAGGGGTTCGAGAATTAAAGCCGCTATGGATTCATCAAGTTCGGGTAGCTCGTTCCAAGGGGCGACTATCGTATCGGCTACTGCACTCTTGGGAACTCCTGCCGACCCTGATATCCCTTGATTAGCTACTCCGCTTCCTCCAGCAGCGAGGAGACTATCCGCATGTCCGTGGTAATGCCCAGAGAACTTCATTATCTTATCTCGCCCAGTAGCGCCTCTCGCCAAACGAATCGCAGTCATTGTCGCTTCTGTACCGCTAGAAACAAGCCGAACCATTTCGACTCCCTTTACTCGATTGCAGATTTGCTCTGCAATCGTAATTTCAGCAAAAGTAGGAGCCCCGTATGTAGCTCCGTTGCCTGATGTTTGCTGAATTGCGTCAATAATTTGAGGGTGTGAATGGCCGACAATTCCGGGACCGTAGCTCATAACGTAATCAATGTATCTTTTCCCGTCACTACTCCAGACGTAAGGTCCCTCTGCTCGGTCTACGAAGTATGGTGTTCCTCCAACAGAACGGAAAGAACGAACCGGAGAGTTGACACCACCCGGCATAACCAGTTTCGCCCGTTTAAAATATTCTTCGCTCACAGAATTTTCGCAGCTTCTTTCGCATGGTATGTCAAAATAAAATTCGCGCCCGCTCGTTTTATCGCTGTCAGTTGCTCTAATGCCACTTGGTCACCATCAATCCAACCTTGTTGACTAGCTGCTTTAATCATCGCGTATTCCCCTGAAACATGATACGCAGCTATTGGAACGTCAGTGATTTCACGAGCTTTACTAATAATATCTAAATAAGTGACCGCTGGTTTAACCATGATCATGTCTGCCCCTTCAGAAAGGTCAGCGCGTATTTCTGTCAAAGCTTCTCTCGCGTTACGCCAATCCTGTTGATATGATTTTCGATCACTATTTTCTAAAGAAATATTTACGGCATCTCGGAAAGGACCGTATAGTCCAGAAGCATATTTCGCTGAATACGAAAGTATTGGGGTTTGTTGGAAATTCATTTCATCCAATGCTGTCCTAATGGCGGCAACCTGCCCATCCATCATTCCACTCGGAGCAATAATATCCGCTCCGGCTTCGGCTTGGGATTGAGCTATTTTTCTATACAGCTTTAAGGTTTCATCATTATTGATGGTCCCATCATCATTTACTACTCCGCAATGTCCGTGATCTGTGTATTCATCAACACATAGATCGGCGATGACAACCAGGTCCGCTCCTGCCGTTCTCTTACAGTCGCGTACCGCCTCTTGGACAATGCCCTTAGGGTTCCAAGACTCAGAGCCTGTGGGATCTTTTTTCTCAGGTATACCAAATAGGACAATGCCAGGAATACCCAATTCGCAGAGTTCTTCAATTTCCTTTATGAGAGATTCTCTTGAGTGTTGGAACACACCGGGTAGCGAATGTATTTCTTGCGGTTCTGTGATTCCTTCGCGTATGAATAATGGGGCGACAAGGTCGTCTTTACTTAAGGAGGTTTCCGCTACTAGTCGTCGAAGCGGAGAGGAACTTCTAAGTCTTCTAAGTCTGTGCTGTGGAAATGTCACGTTTCTAGTATATGAGTGACATCGTCAGGTCACGAAAGCCAGAGAAAGGATACGGAATTCAGAAGAAATTTTTTTTATTGTTTTAGTAAACAATCAATGATTCCTTCTGTATTGCTGGGGTTAGCCTCTAAATCAACGTCCAAATTAAAATTTTTAATGGCATTACTTGTTACTGGGCCAATAGAAATAATTTTGGGGGGCATATTCGCTACTCCATACATAGCGATGAAATTCTCAATGGTTGAAGGAGAAGTAAAGATAATAAAATCGGCTCCGATTTTCTGATTATTAAACGGATCAAAATGTTTAGGGATACACGTTTGATATGCATGTACTACATCAACGGTCCAGCCAAATTTCCGCAGGGCATTAGGTAGAAAATCTCTTGCTTGAGTAGCACTTGGCAGAAGCACTCTCCCATTATGTTGGAAAGCAGGAAATGCCTGTACTAGGCCTTCAGCTAAGAAATCATTTGGAATTAGATCTGCCTCAAATCCATACTCTTTCAAAGTTTTTTCTGTTCCTGAACCTATAACTGCTATCTGTTTTTGATCTAACACTGTTCTGTCGTTTATTTCTCTTAGGAACATCTCAGCCCCATTTGAAGAAGTCAGAATTATCCAGTCATATTTCGCCAAATTTTGAATCGACTCCCGTAATTCTTTACCCTCATCATCTGGTGGTTGTATTTCTATAGTTGGCAAATGAAATGTTTCAAAACCTAATGCGATAAGTCTCTGTAGTAATGGTGTGGCCTGTGAAAGTGTGCGCGTAACAATTACCTTGCTTGGTTTTGATTTTCCTTCGTTACTGTCTCTCATTAATTTTTTTCTAGAGTTTCTTTAAGTAAGAATAAGGTGTTGATTCGGTTTAGCCAATTGAAATGAAATCAGCTTAAAATTCTAATTAATTTTGCTTAGGAATGCAGTTGCGGCCTCTTCACCTAAGAGTTCTGGTTCTAGTCCTGTTCGATCATCAAAAATGACTTGATTTGTTTCTTCATTGCCCAAAAATGACCTAAGTCGGAGCTGTCCTGCTTCAATCGTCGCATGTGAGGCCACTGGCTGCGAGCAATCTGCCCCTATTTTAATAAGGAATTGTCGTTCAGCATTGACGCGCAAGCGTGATTCACGATCTTCAATTTGTTCCAAAGCCCCTTGTAATTCTTTGTCTTCGGTTAGGCATTCTAGTCCAATAGCTCCTTGCCCAACTTGAGGAATCATTACGTTTGGCTCCAGAATGTCAACAATGCCAGGATTCAAATTGAGTCTTTCAAGTGCTACTGAAGCCATTATGATTGCGTCAAAATTTTTTGCTTTAGCTAATCGAGTCTCGATATTTCCACGCAATTCATGGAAATTAAGATCTGGGCGCAATGCAGATAATTGTGCTTTCCGCCGAACTGATCCAGTCGCTATGTTTGCGTTAGTAGGTAAATCTTCTAATCTGCAGCCAACTAAAGTATCTCTTGGGTCACCTCGTTTGGGAACAGAAACGAGAGATAACCCTTCAACTGGTAGTGATGGTAAATCTTTCAGAGAGTGTACGGCAAAGTTTGCTCGGTGATTAAGTACAGCATGTTGGACTTCTTTCACGAAAACCCCCTGCCCTCCTATTGTATGCAAAGGACTAGTTTGGTCTTGATCGCCAAATGTCTTAACTATTACAGGTTCAACTTCTATTCCTAGTGGCTGAAGAAGCGCAGCAACATAACTTGTTTGCCAGAGGGCGAGTGGGCTTCCTCTTGTTGCGGCCCGTAACTTCATTTCCTCTACGCTACTAGAGATTAAAGAGTTCGCGGAGAGCGTCAGCTAAACGCTCTCCACGTGGTGACCCAGCAGCCTCATTTAGTGAAATGGTCGGGTCATGCAGTATTTTCCCAAGAATTCCTTGAGTCAGTGCTTCAATGATATCTCTCTGTTCATCAGTGAAACCAGCGAGTCTTGCCTCAAATCTCTTGAGTTCTATCTGTCGTATCTCTTCTGCACCTTCACGGAATTCTGATATCAGAGGAGCGACTTTTCTAGCGGATTGTTGTTCTAGGAATCGACTTATTTCCTCAATAATAATGGTTTTAGCTTTTCCTATTTCAGCTTCTTTACCGGTTAAAGATGTTTGGGAATGAAATGACCAAAGAGCGTCTATGTCTAGAAGTGTCACATTTTCTATTTGTGCTACAGCTGGGTCAACATCGCGTGGAACTGCGATATCAACAATAAGTAGTTTTCGCCCATTTCGTATGTTCATTATTTTAATTAGTTGCGATTGACTCAGAACAACTGAGCTAGCTGCAGTAGAACTAATCAAAACGTCAACTCTCTCAAGTGTCTTTTCTATTTCTTCAAATGGTATAGACTGACCATTAACTAAATCTGCTAGCTCCTCAGCTCGATCAAAATTTCTGTTAGCAAAGTAAATATGTTCTGCTTGTAGTTCGCTAAGTGCTTTGGCGATCCCTTCACCTATTTCTCCTGCACCTACTACGAGAATTTCTTGGTTTTTAAAATCATCAAGATGCCGTTTAGCCATTTCAATGCATGCTTGGCCGATCGCTAAAGTGTTTTTACTAATTGAGGTTTCAGTTCGAACTTTTTTTCCGACCTCAAGCGCTCGACGGAATGCTGAATTAACTACAGGGCCGCATGAGTCTTCTTCGCGTGCAAGTTCCCAAGCTATTTTTATCTGATGAACTACTTCGTTTTCTCCAACGATTGCAGAATCAAGACCGCAAGTTACAGAAAAAAGATGCTGGATAGCTTCATCCTCATAGTGAGCATAGAGATAATCGTTAAATTCTTCAGGGGCGAGCCCCGCAGTTTCTGCAAGGAAATCTCGAACATCTTGATATGCCCCATGAAATTTTTCCGCGTATACGTAAACTTCAGTTCGGTTGCAGGTTGATAGAACTAGGGCTTCGCTAATGTTCCGGCGCGCATGGACATCAGCCAGAGCTTTCGGAATGGCATCTTCTGATATAACGAAACGCTCAAAAAGTTCAAGCGGCATCGTGCGGTTATTTACTCCAATTACTACAAGAGACAAGCTGTGACAATCCTTGACTAGTTCTTCACCCAAATGGGCTATCTCTAGCATCGCTGAAACGAAACATTCGTGCCAAACCAAACCAAACTGATTTTAATATGCAGAGATTATTTATTGTTTACCTAAACTTATCGTAGTTTTTCTATCAAGGTAGCTGAACAAACGAAATTTATCTTGCTAAAAAAAAGAGTTGTAAGAGACTAGCGAAAAGGATCACACCAAGAAGAACAAAGACAACAAATGAAGTTGCTTTTCTCATGACTTTTTTTTCAAGGTAATCATTGTTGACGTACTTTCTTGAATCGCTCCATTTTCAATTTTTACCTGTTGTCCTTCATCTAGTCGAAGTTCTTCTGCAGTAGAGCGACCAAACATTGTTAGGGCAAGTAATCCAGTTGAATCTACGATCAGACCAATTTCTGATTCCAAAACCCCTTCAAATGTTTTCGTTCGTCGAATTCCTCGTACTTGCTCTCCTATATGTATGAGCATGTGTTCACCAAAATCAGAAATGTCATCTTCAGAGATATTTAATTGAAGATTTCCGAAGTGATCTTTCCATAAGATTTCAGCAAGGACAATATCTCCTTCTCTTGAAGAAACGGGCAGTAGACCAGGATGAAGTGAGGGGATAGAAATTGTAGTCCCTAAATCAGAAAGTTCTGTTCCATTGCATAAGTGAGCTGCCACCGGAGCGAATATATCTCGTCCGGCAAATGTTGTAGATAGTGAAGGTAAGTGAAATTTTGGATTACTCAATTCAACAGCCCGAGTTGGCTCCCCAATCATGGCAATAGATGGAGCTAGAAGACCGTTGTCTGGGCCGATAAAAATAGTTTCGCCGTTATTTATTTCTATAGCTATCGCTCTTCTTTCCGTCCCAACCCCTGGGTCAACTATTGCGAGAACTATTCCTGGAAGCATGTATTGAGAAGCACGAGCTAGCGCTAGGCCACCTGCTCGAACATCATGTGGTTTGATTCCGTGAGTAATATCAACAATTTCCACACTTTCATTTATTGAGCGAATAACAGATTTCACTACGCCAACAAATTCATCTTCATGGCCATAGTCGCTGAGGAAACTAATCGTTGAGTGGTGGGATACTGTCACGTTTCAATTGTACCGCTGCCAATAATTCTTTGAGGCTGTTAATCAACCAGTCTGGTTGTAGCGACTTGCTATGAAAGAATTAATGTCTTCTTCTCGGATTCGATATGACTTTCCAACCTGAACTGCCCGCAGGTCCCCTGCCTTGATCAGACGGTAGACAGTCATGGAAGAGACCCTCATGAGATCTGCCACCTCACCTACAGTCATAAATTTCAGTGGTGGGGTTTTTCCATTCGTCATAATTTCCTAATTGTCTCCTGAAGCGTCACCTTAGGCGTATTTATAGAAAGTGCAAATCGTATTGAGAATTGTACGCTTGCTTACGATTTAGCTGCCTAACTCTTTAGATCTTTGTGTCGCTTCAGCAATAGCTGCGCTCATTATTGTCACAAATTTTTCTTTTTCTAGGTAGCCAATCGCAGCTGCGGTTGTCCCATTAGGAGAAGTAACTGATGCTCGAAGTTCAGACGGTGTGACTCCAGATTTTGAAAGGAGGCTAGAAGCACCTAATAAAGTTTGTCTGGTCAATAGATCAGCGACACTTGGGTCAAGTCCATTTTCTACTCCAGCGGCAATCATCGCCTCAGCTAGAAAAAATAGATACGCTGGTCCGGAACCGCTAAGCCCAGTAACCGCATCTAGCATACTCTCTTCAACTATTACTACTTCCCCAACGGAAGAAAGAATTGAACTAGTCCAGTCAAGATCTTCTTTTGAGGCATGAGATCCTGATGCAATTGCTGCCATTCCTTCGCCAATCATTGCTGGTGTATTGGGCATGACTCGAACAACGGATGTTTCTACTGGCAAATAACTCTCAATTGATTTCGTCGTGACACCAGCAGCAATAGAAATGACTAATTTAGGTTTTATTTTATTAAGTTTGCTGCATATTACAGGAATCGTTTGGGGTTTTACTGCAAGTAGAAAATGAGTACTTTCAAAAAGCTCGGCAGAAATTATCGTTTCCTTATATTTTGCTTGGAGTTCTTTTAAGCGATTTTCATCAGGCTCAATAACTGACATATCTTCAGGCTCTGCCCATTTTGATTCAATAAGTCCTGCAAGTAACGCCTCACCCATCTTCCCGCCACCTACTATTGAAAGCTTATTTCCCATGATTTAAAGCTAGTAGGTTCAAGATGTATGTGAGTACCTTTTAAAATCATTATTGAAAAGGTAGTTATTCGCTAAACCTTGATTCGAACCCTATGCGAAGCGCAGGTTTAAAACAAAGTTCAATGGCCGCATAAATACTTCCAATCATCCAGTCAAGATTTTTTTCTGAAATCCAATGATTCTTTATTCCCCCTGAAAGGTATAAAGCATTCTCTGAACCGATTGAAAATGAAATTCCATGAAGATTCTGGTTCCTCCTAAGTAAATGTTCATAAAATTTTGCCTCATTTTCTTCTGGCGATGGCATAACGTATGTTTCAAACTGGAGGGTTCTTTGGCCTAATGTCATGAGAATCATGGAATTCTGTTTTTCTTCTCCCTGAATTCTCACGTACCAGCGGTTCTCTTCAACGTCATAATCTGCTGATTGAATAACAGAATTTTCATTCACGCGACCTTGAAGCCAATTATCGATTTTTGTTTTTAAAATATGAAGTTCATCAGGTGAACTAATTTCATCACTCATCGCGTCTTACCTACAATCAACAAGTACTGACGAAAGTATTGATGTATAAATACCAATAAGGTCATCAGCAGTTTGTCCCCAGGAGAAATCTTTCGCTTTTTCTGCTGCATTCATTGCAATTTCAGTTGAAAGTAGGGGGTTTGAAAGAAGTTGATCAACAGCATTTTTATAGTCTGTAGGGTTCCAACTCTCAACAAGAAATCCATTGTATCCATGGTCTATTAAATCTTTTAGGCCACCTACAGCAGCAGCGATTACTGGAGTCCCACAAGCTGCTGACTCCAAAGCCACAAGACCGAATGATTCAGATCGACTTGGAACAAGAACTAGGTCAGAAGCACGATAATAGGTGCTCAAGAGATGATGGGGTTGTGGTGGAACAAAAATAACTTGATTATGAACTGGGAGTTTTCTCATCAACTCTCTTAGATTTTGTTCGTGTGCATCTCCATCAGGACCACTCGCACCTCCAATAATAAGTAATGTTACTTCCCTATTTTCTAATTCTTGAAGTGTTCGGATTGCTACATCAACTCCTTTTAGAGACTGGAGGCGACCAACGTACATCAGAATTGGGCCGGTAGGAAGTCCTAACGCTGACCGGGCTGCATCTTGGTTCCCAGGGGAGAAGAAAGCATGTTCTACTCCTAATGGGACGATATGAATGCGTTCAACAGGCGCTTCATAGAGTGACCGGAGTTGCTCCTTTTCCATCTCACTATTAGCGACAATTATTTCCGAACAGCCAATAATTTCTTGTTCAGAAATGATCCTTTCTTCTGGTTCAGGAAAACCGGTTTCTTTTTTCGCCTCACCGAGTGTGTGAAACGTCGTTACCAATGGAATATTCAGTTTATGTTTGAGACGATGTCCGACGATTCCAGAAAGCCAGTAATTAGCATGGATTATGTCTATTGCCTTTCTTCTTTCAAGATCAGCCTCGACTCCTGTTGTGAATTGGTCCACAACCTCAGGTAGTTTTTCTTTTGCTAATCCATATTCACCAGCTTCTATGTGAACGATCTCAACTCCTGGTTCAAGATGGACTACTTCTGGAAGTGATGCATCCCATTTCCTAACGTAAATGGTGCATTGAATACCCCGATGTGCCAACGCTGTTGCAATCTCGCGTATATACACATTCATTCCTCCTGAGTCTCCTTGTCCAGGTTGAATCAGAGGGGAAGTGTGCATTGAAATAATTGCGATATGTAAATCGCTTTGAATGAGATTTTGGTTTTGTTCCTGAAGTAGATAATTCTTTCTAGACCCTCCAGAAACAGGCGGTAATAAGGCAATTTCATCTACTTCGGTTACTTCATCTTCTATGTCTGCTGGGTTACCATTAACCCATATGCGACATGTTGGAACTAATGCTGCGAAATCATCGCCAAAATATTGGATTGCCTCAGAAATAACTCCACCAACTGTTTTGCCCTCAAAAGATTTTTGGCTGGTCCCAGCTATTTCTCTGATAGATGCAAAAAGTCGTAGAGTTGCCACATATAAAGACTACCGGCTTAACCGATGACAAAATTACTTCTAGTACGACATGGGCAATCAGAATGGAATGCTGTGGGAAAGTGGCAGGGAAAAGCTGATCCGCCTCTTACTAAATTGGGTAGAGAACAAGCCTCTCTTGCTGCTTTAGAACTCCCAGATTTTAATATCCTTGCATGCTCTAATCTACAAAGAGCCCAACTGACGGCAGAAATTTTTGCGGAGTCAATTGGTTGGGATAAGAACAAAATTATTACTGAGCCAAGAGTTCAAGAAAGAGATGCAGGAGGATTCAGTGGATTAACCAGAAATGAAATTGATAAAAAATTCCCTGGATTTCTGGAAAACAATAAATGGCCTGATGATTGGGAATCTGATCAGAATTTACTGAGCCGTCTTTTGGAAGGTTTAACTGCGATTATTTCTACTTCAGAGAAAAATGACCAAATTGTTGTAGTAACGCATGGGGGATGCATCTACGCTCTTGAGAGTTTATGCGGGGAACCATATAAACGTATCTCTAATCTAGGAGGACGATGGTTTGACATAGAAGGTGAAAAAATACATCTTGGTGATCGAGTTCACCTACTTACGGAGGCCGAAGAAACATTTCCCGATCAAATCTGATTTGATTCTGTACCTCCGGTGGGATTCGAACCCACGATCTTCGGATTAAAAGTCCGCTGCCTTACCAGACTTGGCTACGGAGGCATTGTATTTGAAATTACTAGACGCTGAGTCTACCGATTCCAAAAGTAGTTTGGTCAATAATTTAGGTTAATAGTTCGGCATAAGTTTAACTTGTATCGCTATCCTGCTTTTCTTAATTTTGGAAGCATTTTCCTTTGGAGTAGAAATAGTTGCTCCGATTGTTTCATATTTCTACCGAGTTCTAAACTTCTTCTCAATTACCCGCATCTAATTTCTTACCTATGACAATTTTGATTGATAAACCTATTTGGCCTTTTCGTGGCGAACGGTGGTCTCACCTTGTGAGTGATGTGAGTTATGAAGAACTTCATGGTTTCGCCAGCGAACTCGGAATCCCTCGAACCGCATTCCAAGGTGACCATTATGACATCCCCGAGCGAATGTGGATTCAAGCTGTTGAATTAGGAGCTATCCAGACAGACCCAAGAGAGCTGGTTCGGAGATTAAGAGATTCTGGATTGCGCAAAAGACAATAGAATTAATTTACGAGATTGTAAGCCTCAAGATATTAAGGTGTTACTCATGAAAGACTCATAGATATGGAAAACAGTGACCAAGTTCAGTTGATACTCCCACCTTCTCCTACCTACGAGAAAGTAGCGCAAACTACCATCGCTCATCTTGGCATCCGAAGTGGTTTTTCCTTGAAAGAAATAGAAGACCTTCGATCAGTTATGAAGGAAACTACAAATCTATTTCTATCAACTCGTCAATGGGATAATCCTCTTCATCTGAATTACCAATTCTCTCAGAGAAAAATGCAAGTAACTGTCGCTTCTCAAACTACAGTTCCGCTAGAAATAGAAGAGGACACGTTCGAAGCTTTCCAAACTCTTATTTTGCCTCTAGTCAGTGACTTTGTTTTTAATAAAGAAAAAGCTTGGGTTGTTTTTGAGATTACTACTGAAGATGAAAAAACTAGTTAATACCTGTTGATCCGAATCCGCCATCCCCGCGTTCTGTCTGGGAAAGATCTTCCATTTCAACAAACTCCGCTTGTTCAACTTTTTGTATAACAAGTTGAGCAATACGTTCCCCTCTTTTGACTTCAAAGGTATTTACAGGATCGGTATTAATCAAGAGGACCTTTAGTTCTCCCCTATATCCACTATCTATTAACCCTGGAGAGTTGAGACATGTCACCCCATTTTTAGATGCTAAACCGCTTCTCGGCTGGATAAATCCTGCATATCCTTCTGGGAGTGCAATAGCAATACCTGTCGGTACCAAAGCTCTACCACCTCCTGGGGCAAGAATAGTTTCTTCTGCAGCTATGAGATCACAACCTGCATCCCCAGCTTGAGCATATTTAGGTAAAGGTAGGTCTAAATCAAGTCTTTTTATCGGTAGTTTCATCACGCAGGAAGCGTAGCGACTATTTAAGTTCGCTGCATAACAAAACAAGATTCTTTACTTGCGTACAAACTGCTCCGGAATGCCATAGAATCAGCGAGATGCTTGCTTGGATAGATCTTGAGATGACCGGACTTGACCCGGAGGTAAATGTGATAGTTGAGATTGCTACGTTAATTACGGATGACAATCTCCAAATTGTTGCGGAGGGACCAAATCTTATAGTGCATGCATCGGATGCTGAGCTAGAAAAAATGGATCCATTTGTCTTAGACATGCATACAAGAAGTGGTCTTTTGCCAGAGATTAAGGCTTCAACAATAAATATCAAAGAAGCAGGGGATCAGACGCTTGCATTTTTGAAAGAGCATATTCAAGTAGAGAAATCTATTCCTTTATGCGGAAATTCAATTGGAACAGATAGAAGGTTTCTCGCAAAATCGCTTCCAGAA
This sequence comes from Acidimicrobiaceae bacterium, assembly GCA_002709645.1. Classification (GTDB taxonomy): domain Bacteria; phylum Actinomycetota; class Acidimicrobiia; order Acidimicrobiales; family UBA8592; genus UBA8592. The sequence continues at coordinate 22,661 of PAQG01000011.1, read as the reverse complement.
ATTGAGGATTTTCTGCACTATAGATCCATTGATGTTTCTAGTGTGAAAGAACTTGCGAAACGATGGTTTCCTGAAATATTGGTTGATGCCCCGAAGAAAAATGGTGGACATCGGGCTATGGAAGATATAAAAGCTAGCGTTGAGGAACTCCGGTTCTATAGGTCAAGAATGTTTGGTAGTACCGAAGAGTAAATATGGCGCACTCACATTCTGAAGATACAAAAAAAGAATCAGCGAATGTTGATGAGGTTAGACGTCCTAAGAAAGAGGAACAGGAACCGGCAAGCGAAATTGTTTCAGAAGTGGCTCCGAATATTCTCCGAACACAACTTCCGGTTAATCTTCCTGGTCTTGGACACGTAAATTGTTATGTTCTCGAAGACAAACAAGGCATCGCTGTTGTTGACCCTGGCTTACCTGGAGATGATTCTTGGGCAGCTCTGACAAATCGACTGAAAACAGCAGGATATAAAATTTCTGATATTCATACTGTTATCGTTACTCACTCTCACTTTGATCATTTCGGTTCAGCTGAACGAATACGAGAAACTACTGATGCCAGTATTTTGACACACGAAAACTTTAGGAAGGCTTTCAACCGCACTGAAATTTTAGAAAACGAGGATTCTGCTGCTCTAGATCCAAATTCTGATGATGCGCAACAGCAAGTTATTGAGCGAATATTTTCAGAAAGGCTTCCGTGGGGATCAAAACGAACTATGCCTCCACCAGAAGAAATAGACCGTTTTAAGAAAATGGGGCGATTTAATTCTTCTTGGTTTCGTACACCGGAACCAACGATAGAAGTGACCGATAACGAATCTATACGTCTTGGTGACCGTGAATGGCTATCCATTCATACGCCTGGGCATACAAATGACCACTTATGTTTATGGGATCCCGAATATGGAGTCATGTTTTCTGGAGATCATGTGTTACCAACGATCACACCTCATATTGGTGGTATTTCGCCTGAAATAGATCCTCTCGCAAAATTCTTTGACTCTCTAAATAGAATGACGCATTTCAAAAATGTGTCTATAGCTCTTCCGGCACATGGTCACCCATTTACAAACCTTGGAGAACGCTCACTTGAGATTATTGAGCATCACGAAGAGAGGCTTGAAACTATCCGAACAGCCGCTGAACAGCTAGTAAATGGTTCCGTGACTGATTATATGAGAGTGCTTTTCAGCGAAAGAGCTTGGGGAGATATGGCAGAGAGTGAAACATTTGCTCATCTTGAACATCTCAAAGAATTAGGTGAATTAACTCGCAAAACCGAAGATGGATTTATGACCTACCACCTCAAATCTTAGAAAATGATGCTCTTCAAATTTAATTCACTTGACACATTCAATTTTCGATGCTGCTCTTAAAAGAGTCAATTATTTGAAAAAGGAACCTTTGTTTATAGAACTTGGGTGGAGTACGAAGAAAAACACAATATGCTAATGACCTGTTCGTCCAGGAAGGAGAAACAAATGGGTGCGCGAAATTTTGCTCTCAATAATAACTCAGCGTTATCCGCTTTGAATTTCTCCTGCGCGAACACGGCTAGTTCTACCTTGCGAGAATTTACTCAATTCTCTCTGGTAAATCCATTTACCACATCTCATAAAGGCCATTATTCAACAACGGCCTTTAAGCCATATTCTGCCCGGCCCAAGGAGTTTGCGTACTAGCTCTCAAACTGCGAAGTACTTCCTTAGGCCGTCGGAAAATCCGGCGGTCTTTCTGCTTTTTATCCAACTAATAACCAAATTCAAGGAGACATAATGATAACAACTAATTACACAGCTGAAGAATGGCAGGCGTACGCAGAATGTGCGGCGCCTAGCGTTAATAATGAGGTTTTCTTCTCTGAAGAAATTCATGAAATAGCTGCAGCGAAGAATATATGTTCTAACTGCGCTGTTATATCACCCTGCCTTCAAGGAGCTATCGAAAGGAATGAATCTTGTGGGGTCTGGGGTGGACAATTATTCATGAATGGGAAGGTATTAATGGTGAAAAGGCGTCGTGGTAGACCATCCAAAGTCCCTCGACCTGAAGAACAAATGCCAGAAATACCAGTGCCTGAACATCTTCAGGCTCTTTTAAAAACAGCCTGAAGAGACTTCGTTCCTCTCTCATCCCACGTCTCGTGAAGCAACGGTTTAAGCGAGCTTCTAGTAAACGGGCTGCTCCCAGTGCCTTATAGGCGCTGGGAGCAGATGAGAGATGCTTCGAAGGAATAAGGACAAGTATCAAATTTGGCTTGATCCACGCTAGTTTCAAAGAGTGCCAGTGTTACGAATATTCTTTGCCCTTTTAGCAGTAGTTGCCATTATTGGGCTGGGAATAAAGATATATGATTCAACTTCTTCCTCAGAAAATGCATTATCACCTTTTACTGAATTATCTCAATTGCAAGAATTAACTGCATCTGATGGTTCATCTTTTGAAACTTCTTCGCTTTTAGGAAAAAATCTCGTTGTCAATTTTTTTGCATCTTGGTGTGAACCCTGCAAAAGAGAAATTATTGAGATTCAGAAAATTCATAGCGGAGATTACCGTAGTGATGATACTGCATTTTATTTTGACGAAAAATCAGTTTTATTTGTAGGCATTAACAGTTCAGAAACAGATGAAGTCAAAGCCCAGGAATTAATTTCAGAAACTGGAGCCTCTTACCTCATGTTGTTTGGAGATGATGGAACTCTTCTCCAGGAAGTTGGAGCTGTTGGGTTACCCTTTACTATTTTTGTTGATAGTGGGGGGAAAATCGTAGGAAAACATTTAACTGCAATGTCTGCACCGGACGTCCTCAAATTAATGAAGAAGTACTTTAACTAATGATTAGTGTTGATCTCGCCTTTCCTCTTGCTGCTGGTTTGATTGCAGCTTTTAATCCTTGCGGGTTTGCTATGTTACCCGCCTACCTTTCATATTTTTTAGGGATAGAGACAAAATCAGGAACGGATAAATTCCTCAGCATTATGAATGGGTTAAAGGTTTCATTAGCTTTATCAATGGGTTTCGTCTTTGTATTTGCCTCTTTAGGTATTCTGACAAACACTCTGATATCTGAAGCCAGCATTGAAAGTCGCGCTGGATATATCACATTGGGGATTGGTATTCTCCTGATCCTTTTAGGGCTTTCTATGATCCGAGGATTTCACCCAGTATTAAACATCCCTAGGTTAAAAATGTCTGGAATTAACCGACAACTTTTCTCAATGTTTATGTTTGGAGTTTCTTATGCCTTTGTTTCAGTTGGGTGTTCCGCACCGATCTTCTTTATCACAGTCGGAGGTTCCTTTAGTAGAGATGGAATCATCGATGGCATAGCTGTATTTATTGCATATGCATTAGGGATGAGTATTGTCATAACAGTTTTAACAATCAGCCTTGCTATTGCTCGTTCTGCTATTGCTGAACATCTTCGTAGCCTACTCAAACATCTAAACGTTTTTTCTGGTTTCTTTCTCGCTATCTCTGGATTTTTTCTAGCAGCGTATGGCTGGTGGGAAATCCAGGTGACGAGAGGAAATTTTAAAACGAACCCGTTAGTAGACCTTTCTCTTCGCGGTTCAGGTCGCTTAAGTAACTGGGTTAATGATGTTGGTGGTGGAAGATTTGCTATGGCATGTCTTTTGATTGTTATAGGTTTTCTTTTCTGGATTGGTAGTAGCCAAATTACTAACCAACAGAAACGGATTTCATTTAGAGGTTCCTATTTGGGTTTGGTGATCCTAATAGAGGTAACTCTTTATGAATTCAATCTACTTTTCGCACCTGTTGTACGAACAGTAGGTGACCTTCCCGCCCGAATCCAGAATTGGTTTTTGAATCCACTTCGCTGGGCAGCATTTTGGGAAATTATTTTCTTTCTAAGCTGTTTAGCTTTTTCTAGTTTGGCAATCCAAGCACAATTACGAAAACGAAGAACTTCTCATGAACATAAAAAAGATCCATAAAATAAATCAAATGTCAGATGTGAAAGAAGAACTTTGTATCCGTTCCTCTCTTGGTTTTATGGCTTACCACGGTGGGACATTAGAGAAGGCAACTGATGTAGTCGCCCGCGAAGCAGCTGAAATTTCAGGATCATCATATTACGGTCTTATACAAACCGCTGATGATCCTACGCATTTTCCGTCAACACAAATGATTGATGATCAATCTGAGGATTTAGAGACTTTTTTTAATCATGTCGAAATTGTTATAACTATCCACGGGTATGGTCGGGAACATCTATTCCACTCAGTCCTATTGGGGGGTCAGAACAGATCACTTGCTGTTCACTTAGCTGCTTTCCTTAGAGTCGCCTTACCCGAGTATTCATTTGAAACCTCTTTAGATGAAATACCTAAAGAGTTAAGGGGATTGCATCCTAAAAATCCAGTCAATATTCCTCCCCTTGCAGGAGTGCAATTAGAACTTCCTCCAACATTGCGATGGAATCGTGAGGAGTGGGGATGGTCGGATAATGGCGGTATAGGTCGAGCGAAACAGGTTGATACGCTAATTGCTTCCCTTAGTAGCGCTGTGAAAGCTTGGCCTTTATAACTTTGGGGAGAACACTAAACCCCTGTTGGGGGCGAAGACCCATAACCGTTACTAGTTTTTACACAAGGAGCTTTCAATGTTCTCTGCGTTCTTACGGTCTCCGCCCCCAACAGGGGTCTTTACCCATTAAAGACACAAGATGGTTCTATTTCCTAGTCGTGAAGCATGACGTAACAAGAACGTAACAAAGGCGAGCCACTCTTGAAAAAGTTTCCCGCCTTTGTTCTTCTACTGATCCAAATATTGAAATCTCTTCAATGAGAATGCTAGAAAACTCTCTACCTTATTTGTGAAGTCAAAGAGTTCAGTTCTTACATTCCGATAAAACGGGTATAGGTAACATCAAATTGCGGTTCAAATAAGTCGACTCCTTCATTGAATAAGGCAAGATAGCCTTCATCAACACTCCAACTCTCTACCATCCCACGGAGTTCTTGTAGGGAATCTGCGTAATTGACGAAAATGAGTTCGTATTGATCGCCAGTTACAGGAGCTACAACACCAGCTTCAGTTCCTGTGAGCTCCGAAACATAATCAGCGGTCCGTAGCATCCAATCCATACCTGCGTGAAGATTCACACTTTTGACACGACCTTTATGCATTTGGGCAAAAGCTTTTCTCTCACCTGGTTGGCGAATAACTTGTCCAATTTGATCTTGCGTTTCGCCAATAAATGAGCTGGAAACATTCATAGCTGCTGTTAACTGCTGGTCCGCCATATAGCTTTCCGTGAATGTTTGATAATCAGCTAGAGACTGCCAGAAACCAGTTAGCCAAACTTTATTTGGATTTCCACCAAGTTCTGTTGACATCGCCATTGCTGATCCATGTCTATTGTTCATTACTCCAACTAATTCTGACCCGAAGGCAATAGTGTCTTGTAGTCGACCAGATAGTGGAGTTATTTCCCTCGCGGTTATATACATATGTAATCCTTAATTATTTTTCCGGCTTCAGAGGGCTCTCCCTCAACACACTTTCCAGTGTCCGGTTATATTAGGTGAACCTAACAAAATAAGTTATTGTATGCCAACCCACAATCAATACTCTTATTTATTTCTCAAATTCAAATAGCAGCTTTACTTCAATCAAAACATGGGGATTTATGGTGCGAGTCTTTGAATATTCCAACCATCATTAATTCTGCGGTAGCGGAATCGGTCATGTAATCGATCCGGTTTCCCTTGCCAAAATTCAATTACTGTTGGGGTTACCCTATACCCACCCCAGTTCTCTGGGCGAGGAATCTCTTTGCCCTCGAATTGGGCTGTTATCTCTTCATATCTTTTGAGAAGAATTTTGCGGTCATTGATTATTTGACTTTGTGGTGAAGCCCAGGCTCCTATTTGGTGCCCTCGAGGGCGTCCGAAGAAATATTCATCAGATTCTTCTCGGGTAGCTTTCTCAATGGTTCCTTGGATTCGCACTTGGCGTTGCAATGGCAACCAGCCGAAGGTCAAAGAGACTTTCGGGGTTTGGGCAAATGACGTTGCTTTATCACTGTTGTAGTTAGTGAAGAATAGGAATCCCTCATTATCTATTTTTCTTACTAGAACAAAACGGGATGAAGGAAATCCATCATCATCAATACTTGATACAACTGCTGCATCAGGTTCATGTACCATCACTTCGATTGCTTCGGTATACCAGGTTTTAAATTGTTGTATAGGGTCATCCAGTATGCGATTGTTGCCAACACTCATTGCCTGAGTTCTCTCTTTTAAATTTTTGTTCTACCTATTCTCTCATGACTTTCGTTGTTAGCGTTGATTCTTCTCCGTTAGTACGTTGTAGTCGATATTCTCCTATAGGGATTACTGAGAAATGGGCTTAGATTTCCATTAGCAACGTATTTTCGCCGGTAACGTCATTGAACATGGATAGGAAATCATTCACCATGGTTTTCCTCGGAGGCATGTTAGGGGCTTGTGCACGCTGGGGCTTGCTTGAACTGCTTCCTGCGACTGGAATCTGGCCTTGGCAAATTTTTCTTATCAATGTAGTTGGGTGCGGTCTTCTTGGTGTTCTAATCGGAGGATCTCATCTGAGAGGTCAATGGTTAGCTGGGGCTACCAGTGGTTTTTGCGGAGCATTTACGACATTCTCAGCTTTTTCTGTTGATTTAGCTGAATTTATCCGTGATGAAAGGTTTCTAATTGGTATTTCGTACTTACTTGCTTCAAGTACTGCGGGATTACTGGCATACATTTTCGCTAAACAATTATTTTCGGATCGAATGGCTTCAAAATGAACCTTGTTTTGATGACGACGCCAATCCTAGCTTTTTGGCAAAATAATTCTTTATTGGCTGCAACGTGTTTTCTTTTCGTAGCTGGTATTGGTTCACTATTACGTTGGGGTTCTCAACTATGGGGATCTTCACCGCAATGGTTGGGGACGCTTTCCGCGAACCTTTCTTCATCTTTCCTTTTGGGCTTACTTCTAGCAAGTGATTTCCACCCTACGACTATCACAATATTAGGTGGAGGACTTTTAGGTTCATTTTCAACTTTCTCAACTGTAATAATGCAAACCGCTGATGAATCTTCAAATGGAAATCGATTCACTGCATATACTTACCTTTTGATGACAATTGGAATAGGTGTCCTCTTAGCATTCATTGGTTTGGAAATTGGGAATCGTTGATCTAAAACTAATTGATATGGATAATCATGTGGAGTTAGTTGTTTGGTCAGATTTTCTTTGACCATGGTGTTATGTCGGGACGGTTCGTCTCGATGAGGTCAAAGATCATTTCGGAGAAAAAGTTTCAATTTCTTGGAAAAGTTTTATTTTGAAATCCGGTTCAAAAGTTCCTGATCGTGAGAAATTCGTCAACTACACACGAGGTTGGCAAAAGATGGCAGACCTCGAACCACGTGCAGATTTTCAACCATGGGCAACCCAAAATGCCCCACCTTCAGGAAGTCTTCCAGCACAAATTGCGCACAAGGTTGTCTTATCTGAATGGCCCGAAATGGCGATGGATATGCATTACAGATTATTAAAAGCGTATTTTTCTGAGAACCGAACTGTTTCAAATTGGGATGTTCTTGCTGACTTAGTCTCTTCAATAGGAGGGGATTCAGATCATTTTCTTTCGGTTGTTCAAGAAAAAAGGGAAATTTTTACAAATACTGTGATCTCAGAACACAATGAGGCGATTAATCAAGGAATTACCGCTGTTCCTACTGTGCTTATTAATAATGTCCTACCCGTACCGGGTGCTCAAGAAACTGAAACATACATTAATTGGATAGGTCGTATCATTGAAAGAACTGAAGAAACCTAGCGGTCTATCAATTTCGGGATGATTTCTTTTAGCCGTTTACGGTCAATTTTGTCCGTTGCATTTCTTGGTATTTCTTGAATGTATGTAAGTGCCTCCGGCAACTTGTATAAAGCAAGGTCTTTTTCTCCAAATTGACGAATTTCTTCCAATGTTGGTGGGTTATCAATATCTAATGGGACGACCACCGCTACTCCAATTTCTCCCATGACCTGATCTGACCTAGGAACGATAACTATTTCAGAAACTTTGCTATGACCCGCTAGAACCCCTTCCACTTCCAGCGGGAAAATATTGTATCCACCGCGTATAAACATCTCATTTGTTCTTCCTGCAAGTACAAAGCAATTGTTCTCATTGATATATGCTAAATCTCCTGTTTTGAGCCAATTATCTTTGAGAACCATCGCTGTTGATTCTGGGTCATTCCAGTAACCACTCATTACAGCTGGAGAAGATAACCAAATTTCTCCTATTTCACCATTTGGAAGTTCTTGACCTGCGGCATCACATATCTTCGCTTGGACCCCTTCCCGCGGTTTCCCTACCGTATGTAACGCCTCGCTATCATCTGCGTCAAGACGTGTCCCCAGTCCGATTCCTCCTGACTCAGTTGAACTATATCTAATTGACCACGGAGCTCCGAATGTTTCTCTCCCAGCTCGAATGAGATCTGGAGAAGCAAATGCGCCTCCGGTAACGATTGCTTTGACAGAGTTAAAATCAAGTGATGCGATATTTTCCTGTTTCAACATGAGCGCGATTTGTGGAGCGATAGCACTTACTGACGTCATCTGATGGTCGTGGATCAATTGAAGAATTTCCTTTGCATTCCATTTTTCAACTAAATGCGTGGTTCCGGCAGAAGAAAGTAACCACGGTAGTTTTGTCATTACACCTACATGCGCAAATTCAGTACTTGCATACCGATGACCGCCACCACCCCAGGAACCGCCTGTGTCGAGATCACTTATTGCTTGTAGTTGCTTATTGGTAAACCAAACCCCTTTAGGTTTTCCAGTACTACCTGATGTAAAACAAATACAGACCGGTCGATTCGGATTAGGTTCTAATTCGCTAGGCTTTTCACCAATAAGGCGTTGTTTGAGCATTATCTGATTAGTGCTTTGATTGAGTTGAATAGTTTCAGACCTGTATCTGCTTCCAACGCCTGTCTCATAACCTGCTGCAGTTATCACTAAGTCAGGATTAAGGACCTCTAATGCTTCCTCACGTTCACGAGAAGTCAACCGTGGGTTTACTCCTGCGGTAATACCGCCAACTTTTGCTACTGCTAGATAAGAAATGATGTATTCAATATGACTAGGGAGGCAAAGAGCTACTACAGAACTTTCAGCTAGTCCACTATTGTTGATCCAAGCACCAACTTCGTCTGAGAATTGATCTAATTCTTGATACGTAATTTCTGTTCCTCTCGCGGTTTTGTATGCGATTTTAGAACCGTGTTCTCTGGTTACAATTTTTAAAGAAGTAGCGAGCATGTCGTAAGTTTCCCACGTGATTATTCCTTTATGTAACCAATTGCTAAATGTTTATATCAAATTTAGAAAATGTATTTTCAATATTCATCTGAGTAACCTCTAATGGCCGGTAGTCTCTCAAGAGTGATTGATTTAAAGAAACTCCGTGATGATGATACCTACAGGTTAGGTATTGTCCGTAAAGGGATTGAACCCGAAGTTCTAGATGATGTTCTAGATAAAGAAGAGATATGTAGGAAACTTCAACAGGAAGTTGAAGAACTTCGTTCTCAGCAGAATGCAGCTTCTAAAGAGATCGGGCAAGCTTCCCCTGAAGAAAGAGATGACAAAATCGCTGCAGCAACAGCTATGAAAGAGCTTTTGCAAGTAAAGGAAAATGACTATGGTACTCAATCTGAATTGTTAAATGAGTTAACAATTGCCTTACCCAACCCCGCTGATGTGCGTTGCCCAGATGGCGGTGAAGATAATTTTGAAGTTGTAGAAGTTATCGGAGATTGTCCAACTGCTCCGCCCATGACTCATGCTGAGTACGGAGAGTTTATGGGATGGGTGGAAACTGAAAAAGCTGCAGAGAACATGGGCAGTCGGTTTGCATATCTTAAAAACGAGGCTGTCCTACTTGAATTTGCACTTGTGCAATACACTATGTCGAAATTAGTGAGTAAGGGTTTCACCCCTGTCGTAACACCAGTTCTTGTTCGTGAGCAAATGATGGTTGATGCAGGGTTTTTCCCAACGGATCGGAACCAAGTTTATGAACTCCCCAAAGATGACCTTTTTTTGACTGGAACTAGTGAAGTTGCCCTTGCAGGTCTTCACCGTGGAGACCTGCTTGAAAGAGAGGATGTACCTATTCGTTTAGTTGGATATTCATCCTGTTTCCGACGTGAAGCGGGGACCTATGGGAAAGACACAACGGGTATCTTTAGAGTTCATCAATTCGACAAGGTGGAGATGTTTTCGTTCTGCGAACCAGAGAAATCTTGGGATGAGCTAGAAGTTCTTCGTGGAATTGAGCAAGAAATATTAACTGAGCTTCAATTACCGCATCGAGTTATATTGGTTCCGGCTGAAGACTTAGGCGCTCCTGCTTCACTCAAATATGACTGTGAAGTCTGGCTTCCATCGGAAGGTCAATACCGAGAGTTAACTAGTTGCTCTAACTATCTTGATTTTTCTGCACGACGAATGAAAACACGAATTCGGAATACTGAAGGCAATCTACTTGCACATACCTTAAATGGAACTGCTTGTGCAGTTGGGAGAACATTAGTTTTTCTCATGGAACACTGTCAGCAAAAAGATGGAAGTTTCGTTGTGCCTGAAGTGTTAAGACCTTTCTGTGGTTTAGAAATTATTAAACCCCCTGTAAGTTAAGGCGTTACTTAATATCTTTTTCTTTTAAGTCTGATTGGTTCTGACTATCCACAAGAACCATTTCGGGGCTATTCTTTCTGCTCCATTGGAAAAATCTACTAGCAATCCAAACCCAGAGGTAGATCCCGCCGATGAGTTTCATTACCAGGCCAGCTAATTGCTGATCTGTCGTGATATCTATCCCCCATAAGCGGACTGAATGATCATACGCATCATAAAGGGCGCCGCCAGCAAATGTGAGAAATCCTGCCGGCACGGTTGGAATGACAGACATGAGAAAGAGGTAAACCATTTGCGCTGGAAGACTTTTCCTAAGCTCAGGTAGCGGACTCATCACTGGTATCCACATCCAAAGTGAAGAAAGGAAAACTATGAGGTGTACGAAATAGTGAAATGGGCCATTCTCAATTGAGTAATTCACTGTGAACGGAAGATGTGTGACAATTATTACGAAGTTATAAACGAATCCAGCAATAACTGGTCTTGTTAATTGGCTAATCCATTTACCGATTTTGCCGTTCGGTGAGATAAGTAATCTCGCTAACCAGTTTGGGAAAGCAAGGAGGAGTAAGGGTGGGACAATTAATGAAATGATTAAGTGTTGGAGCATATGCGCCGAATAAAGATACTCTTCTGAAATATCATGCATCGGCCAGTCGGAAGCGAACCATAGGCTGAACATTGCCGCTATAAATGCGATTGAATTTGTTCTGGTGTAAATGGGTTCTTCGCCCGGAACCGCATTTGGTCCTACAATTTTCACTGCATAGAAAGCAAGAAGAAAACCACCAAAGATTACGATCCACACCTCAGGGTGGAATTGAAATCGCCAGATATCACTACTTGTTGCAAGGGTCACAGTTTTAGCCTGCCACGCGTTAATCCAGAAGTAGCAATTTTGGACAATAGTTGTTGCGACTTAACTCTAGTTAGCTAAGATTTTTGAAATTTTCTGCTTTATTAATGATGGCTTCCATCGCCACCTTTAAATGAAAAACCTAACCAAGAACCAATGATTGCTGGGGGAAGGAAAAGAAATAGGACTTTAATGATGACATTCCAATTTGGAAGAAATCCCATAGCGAACGCCATAACAAAATAAACTGGCCAGGCAATACACATACCCATAACCATCATCTTCGTGAATACTGCATTGTCATCTCGTAGATGCATGAAAATCGCTGCGACTAAGAAGAATTTGATAACCATAAGAAAAGATAATGTAACTACCATGAGCCATTCCGGTGCATTGTGGACTGATTCAAAGTATGTGAAAACTTCAATGGCAGTAAACGCGCCCAGTATGAGAGCTGTTTTAATGTAAATCCAATCTTGTTTTACCCAAGATTCTTCAATTTGTGTTTCTTCTGTTGTACTCATATTGATTCCTATTGTGGGAAGAGGTAAACGATAGTGAAAATGACAATCCAGACAACGTCAACAAAGTGCCAATACAGACCTATTATTTCTAATCTTTCTTCTTGTACTGATGTAAGTTTTCCTCGCATTGACTGGATGTACATGGACATAAGGAAAATGATGCCAACGGTGACGTGAACCCCATGGAAGCCTGTCAGAGTGAAGAAAGCCGTCCCAAAGAGATTTGTTGTGTAGCCAAGTCCTTCCCGATAGAAAACGGTGAATTCGTAAACCTGTCCACCAACGAATATTGCTCCAAGAATTGCTGTTGATAGAAGCCAGATTCTACTTCTTCGAATATCGTTTCTTCGTAAAGCAGTTATTGCCAACACAACTGTTAACGAACTCATAAGTAAGACGAACGAACTTACTGAAGTAAAAGGGATGTCAAACATCTCTTCTGCCCCTAGGTCATCTGGCCCTATTCGATCCTTGTAGAGCATATAAGTTGATATGAGGCCACCAAAAAGGAGACAGTCTGAACCTAAAAAGACCCACATCCCTAGCTTGTCATTAGAAACACCTAGCGTGGTTTCGTCACTCACTAGTCACCTCCTGATCTAAGACTTCGTCGCCTTCTACTAATTCCGTTCCCTCAGTTTGATCATCATGATGGTCGTGGCTATCAGCGTTTGGATCGTCAACTGGTTCAAATACCCATCCGTAAAGTCCACCAAGGATTAGTAACCCACCTAGTACGCAGAGCCAAAGGTTGTAGATAAGTCCATATCCAACAATAGGTAGTCCAGCTGCTGCAACAAGGGGCCAATATGATGGCGCTGGTAAGTGAACGTTGGTGTTGCTTCCATCATGGGCTACCTCTTCTGCTGTAGCTAGTCTGACTACTTGTCCTTCCTCATTTCTTCCCCATTTTCGATGCCAGAATTCGTCTTGACGTTCTACTTGAATTACCTCATCAAAGTTATGTTCCGGGACTGGTGATGCTGTCATCCATTCAAGTGATCTCGCATCCCAAGGGTCGGGACCCGCTGCTGGGGTTTTCCCAGCTTTAAAAGCTCGCCTACTTATGATGGTATTAGCTACGAACATTGCAGTGGCGATTGCAATCATAAACGCGCCAAGAGTTGAAACCATGTTCCATAGGTCAAATCCTTGACCTTCTGAATAGGTTTGGATTCTCCGGCTCATTCCTTGTAACCCGAGTATATGCATTGGTCCAAACGTTAGATTAAACCCAATAACCATTACCCAGAAGCTTGATTTTCCAATTTTTTCTGAAAGGAAATACCCGAAGATCTTTGGCCACCAGAAATAAAATCCTCCAAAGAATCCAAGTATTATCCCGCCAAAGATTACGTAATGAAAGTGAGCAACTATGTAGTATGTATCTGTTTGTTGTGTATCTGCAGCGGCGAGCGAGTGTGTCACACCGGACAATCCTCCGATGGTAAACATTGCCACGACTGAAGTTGCGTAAAGCATGGGTGTGGTAAAACGGATTCGTCCCCCCCACATTGTTGCCAACCAATTGAGAATTTTTACACCGGTAGGAACTGCAATGAACATTGTTGAAACAGAGAATGCTGCTACAGCAACTGGGCCAACTCCTGATGCGAACATATGATGCGCCCATACACCCCAGCCCATAAACCCAATGGCAATGCCAGAGAAAACCATGAATGGGTAACCAAAGATAGGTTTTCGACTGAAAGTTGGAATAATTTCAGATATCACGCCAAAGCTCGGCAATATCAAAACATAGACTTCGGGATGGCCGAAGATCCAAAAGAGGTGTTGCCATAGAAGAGGGTCTGCACCTTCGGCGACATTGAAAAAGTTTGCGTCAAATAGTCGATCAAAGGTGAGGAGAAAGAGTGCTACTGAAATTACAGGCATTGCGAACAAGAGGAGTAATTGCGTAATAAAGAGCATCCATGTGAGGACTGGCATTTTCATTAACGTCATTCCAGGCGACCGCATATTCAGTACAGTGACGATGAGGTTGATAGCACCTACAAGGGAAGCTATTCCTGTTATTTGAAGACCGATAGCGAAGAAGTCAATTCCTTTACTAGGTGAGAAAAGAACACCTGTATTTGGTGAATAGGCAAACCATCCTCCATCTGGAGCATTTTCCCACCAGCCACCAATAAACATAGATGATAAGAGGAATAATCCTCCCCCAAGGAACACCCAAAAGCTAAAAGCGTTAAGTCTTGGGAATGCGACATCGCGGGCACCAATTTGGAGGGGGATTAAATAGTTAGCGAATGCAGCCCCAAGTGGAATTGCCGCGAGAAAAACCATGACAACTCCATGCATGGTAAAGACTTGATTATATGTTTCGGCGGAGAGAATAGAGTTCCCTGGTCGACTCAGCTGAAGCCTTACAAATAAGGCGTATACGCCACCTATAACGAAGAAAAGTAGTCCCGCTGCACCATACATAATTCCGATCTTTTTGTGGTCAACAGTAAAGAGCCAATCTTTCCAACCATTTCCTCCCTGAGGGCGAGTGAGCGCTCCAAGAGGTTTTCCTGCAGATTTTTCTTCGCCGGATTCAAGTTCTAGCGTAGTTTCTTCATTCTCAACGATTGCCATTTTTGGCTCCGATTTTTGTTCGTGTTTTTTTCATAGTCAGTCCAAAGAAATAAGGTAGTCAACAAGTAGGTCTATTTGGTTTTCGCTTAGGTTCAGGTTCGGCATCCCTCTTGCCTGTTCTGGTTGCGCATTTGGTTTTACTTCTGGTGAATTTCGCAACCATGATTCAAGAGTTCCTCTAGCAAAGTTATTCGTTGTTAGATTTATGTAGTCCCCTTGATCTGAAATCTCTTGCGCTTCAGGATACAACTCAAAGAAGGATCCAGCATAACTACTTCGAGTTGCGAAATGGGTGAGATTTGGTGCAGCTCCAGCAGTGAGATTTGCTTCTCCGGCATATTTGCCTTGACTTAGAGTCCCGTCAGCATGGTTTCTGTATTCTTCTATATTCCCATACATTTCCATATTGTCGGCAGTAACTACTCCGCCTACGTCACGCTCAGTGACGCCATTTATAACGTGACATCTTGAACAATTTGTTATGAAGAGTTGTTCCCCTTCATAGTTTGGATCATTCTCAGGTAATGGTTCCCTGATATTTTTTTGGTTGTCTACCCAAGAACTAAAGTCCTCTTGTGTGAGCGCAACTGCGTACATACGCATATATGCATGGCTTAATCCGCAGAACTCGGTGCATTGCCCAGCGAATCTTCCGACCTCATTTGATTGAATAACCCAAGGCGAAATACGCCCAGGTACTGCATCTTTCTTTCCATTGAGTCGAGGTATCCAGAAACTATGAATAACATCTCTTGATGTTATATATAACTTGATATCTTGCCCGACGGGAATAACAATATCATTTGCTGTAACAAAGTCTGGTTGAGATGCGTCTTCCACACCGTCAAGATAGTAATGGTACTCCCACCACCACTGTTGTCCTACAACGAGTACTTCAACCTCTGGGTATTCGGCTCCCTCGGGTGCAGGGTCAACATCATCAAGGTTGAGGAGAAAACCGACGCTAAAGAGTGCAATTGCAGCCATAAGAATCGTTGGTCCAATCGTCCAACCGATTTCTGCAGCAAAGTGGCCGTGTATTTGTTCAGGAAATTCTTCATCTGTGTATCCACCATCAAAGGTCTCTTCGTTTTCTTTGGGAGCACGGACTCGGTATTTCCAACCTATGAAGAGTACGGCACCTTGAATGAACACAAAAACTATGCCCGCTATTATGAAAATTGGATTGATTAGATCGCTGATCCCCTCTGACTTTCTCCCTGCTGGGTCAAGCGAATCTAGAGGAGCGTTACTAGCACATCCAGTTAGAAAAAATAGTGCAGTGATTACACAGAGAAATGTCCACTTTAGGTATCGTCTTGGTGAGGATTGCATGTCTGTGTCTTTCGAAAGCCTACGTGCCAAGTTTTGCTTGATCCGGGAGTTTTGGCCAAGTTTAGAGAGATTCACTTGTCACCCTCTTCACCATCATGATGATCAGAATCTCCATCGTGATGCTCAGAATCTCCATCGTGATGCTCGGAATCACTTTCATGATGTCCACCTGTGTGGTGATGAGATATGTCTCTTTCCCCTATCACTGCTGAAACGACTCCTGATGTGAGTAGCCCAATTGCTGCAGTAGCAAGAATTCCTGCGACGACATTTCTATTGACTTTCTCAGCTAAGGCGAATGCGAGAGCGCCAAGGAAAACAATTGCAGAAAGAATGACTGCTACCCAAATCGCCCAGGCTTTGGAAACCGTCAGAAAAATTCTTGAAGAACAAAGAACAGTTATTGCAATTCCAACTGCTCCAAGGACGGGGACTTCAATTGGCTTCATGAGTCGGTTTCGCAATTCAGCATTCGCAATTGGGTCTCCGCTAGCCCTATCTGACCAAGCGCTCATCATAAGTTCGAATGCTGTAGTGATAATAATGATTAAGCCAACAGTAAAGATGGCCGCATGAGTTACCAGCCCAATAACTAGTGTCCCTATTCCAAGTGCCCCAATGGCAGGCCAATAGTTATATGACACGGGGCTTTGAGCTGGAGGTAGCTCTCCATTATTGAGTTCTGCAACAGCATCGGTATCAGCGTCTCTGAAAGCAGTGAGCATTATCCCTAATCCCGCAGAAACAATAGCAAACATGACAAGTACTACATATCCAACGTGGTCACCTACTCCTCCAGACCAACCAAGACTTGCCGCACCTACCCACACTTCTGAGTCAATAAAACCTAAATAGTCAGCGCCACCCCCATCTCCAGTGACAACGCCGTAAAAGAACGCTGCTATAAGGCCGAATCCTGCGAATCCCATGAAGAGTCTAAATCCTGGTGAAAACATTATTGGCCTCCTTTCATCACTTTGCTATAAAGACGGCGATCCAGATGATGAAATAAATAAACACCAGCGAGTACCAATAGAGTGAGGCCGCGACAACGCCGTCTGTTTGTTGGCTACCGTACTGTCCTGCAAGTGTTCTGAAACCAATAAGTAGTAATATGATCATCCCAATCACGATTGCGACAAGATAACTACCAACGATCGTATAGATCAAGGTTGCCGCCGTAGTGGGTCCTTCGTCAGCAACTAAATTTGTTTGCGAAAGATGCCAAGCTGTTTGCACTATAACCATGGCTCCCATTACGAGCGTTGTTCCAATTGCTAATAACGCATGCTGTCGGTCATCTCTCTTAATCGAGTAGACAGCCCATTGCATCACAACGATAGAAATTAGAAGTGTCCAAATAACCATTCCAGGTTGGGTAAGCTCAATGGTGACTTTATTGGGTAACCATGATGACCCTTCTGCACGTACCTGCGCTCGTTCTTTGAGATAGACGCCAAAAACCCCAGCGAAATACATCAACATGGCTGCGATAGCAAACCATGTTGCAACTAACGAAGTTCTCGCCCTAACCGGCGGTGCGACTGGCAGGTCAGTAGTTCGCAAATTCATTGCTCTATGCCCCCAGAAGTGAAGAGTGGTCTCTCTGAGTCAACAATGGGTGGTTCAGAAAAATTACCTGACGAAGGTGGAGACTCTGTTGCCCATTCAAGTGTGTGTCCGTTCCATGGGTCTCCTGCGTCTTGCGTGTCGCCTTTTCCAAGGATGACAGAAACAGTTAGGTCAAGAATGGCTAATGAAATTCCACCTACCAAGAGAATAGAACCTATTAATCCGATTATATTGAAAAATTCAACTGCACCTTGATCCCATACTCCCTCGTATGCATTGGTCATGTATACAGATTCACTTTCATCAAGGAAACCATTTAGAAGGTTACTTCCACCTGATAGGACAAGGCCTCCAAAGATTGATAATCCAGTGAGAATACCTACATTATTATTCAATCTAATTCCGAAGATCTTTGGAGACCAATAATATAGACCCGCTATTGAAGCAAGGATGCTTGCTATCAGAGTGTGCTCCATGACTGCCGTAATAATGACCGTTCCCTGAAGGTCTTTAAGCCAATCAATAATTCCACCAAGCCAATCACTGTCAATTTCCTGTATTGCTCCAAGAGCTGGCCCGGAAACGTGTAACGCTGAGATACCTGCTGCAACCAGAAGGGAAAGCATTGACATCAATGCAAGTATTAGTTGAGCAGATATTTTAGGAGTACCTTTTGCCAAAGTATCAAGTAAACCACCGAAGAAAGCGACAATTGGAAGGACAACAATTAGGCCCATCCCTACGAATACAGCTTGATTACCTACATCAGCGTTAAAGAAAGGCTGAGCAAAGGCCCCGAATGATAAAACTCCTAATGTTCCAATACCTATTTGCTGAAATACGTATTGTCGTTGAGATTGATTTGCCGAAACAGGAATTATTTCGCCAGCTATACCAAGAATTGGAATTGCAAATGCAAAAATCATGGGCTGCGACCATAGCCACGAAACTTGATCCCATATGTTTGCCACATTTCCATACCGAAGGGCATCATCACCTTTAAAATCCACCCAGGCAATCATTAAATTCCCCAACCAAATTGGGAGAGTTAAAATCCAAATTCCGGTTGCTACTAGTGTTGACCAACTGAACAATGGAAGTTCAAATAAAGTCATTCCTTGGGAGCGTTGAGTGATAATTGTCGTTATGAGTGTTATAGATGCTAGAAGAATCGCAATTACCACCATCGCAATGGACAAAATAGCCAATTCTGTAGCTTCTGGATCCATACCTTGCGCAAATTGAGTAACTGGTTCCGGGACTCCTAAACCACCATCTGCAAAAACGGTGACAACATGCATCGCTATTCCTATAAGCCATGCCCAAAAAGCGCCTGCTGCAGCTCGAGGAAAAGCTATCGAAGGTGCCCCGACTTGGAGAGGAACTATATAAGTAGCTAAACCAAGTATGAGTGGCACAACGCAAAAGAAAAGTAAAGACGTTCTTGACAGACTCCATGTTTGGAAATATTGATTACTTGAACCAAAATCAAGAATAGAAGTTCCTCCGATATTAATTCTCTCTATACGGACAAGGAAGTGTAGGACTAGCGAAAGTAGTCCCCCAGTTAATCCAAAAAAGATATAGAGCTTACCTATATTTTTATGATCAGTCGTGCCAAAGGTACCAGCAAGGCCCCCTAATTCAAGAGGCCTTGACGCTGATTCATCTGTGTTCGATTCAGTTTCTGTTTGATTTTCTGTCACGTGATTCTTTTTCGTTCAGTATATCTGAACGAAGTCTTTCAAATTAAGCAAAAAACATGCTAGACAATCCACTCCAATTTGCAACGGATTCCCCTTTGACTGTAGTCACCAGAACGACTTGTAGCCGAACTATAACGAGAAATTCGGCTTGTTTTTTAAATTACACTTTGTATTTAAAATCCCGAGCGAACCAGTTGATCAATCGCTATCAGAGAAAATAACATTGTTATATAGCTAATGGAAAATCCAAAAAGTCGCATTGCCGACTTTCTAGTTGGTTTTAACATCACTTGGAATGAAAAAAACGTGAACATCGCACCTAAAGATATGGCGCTAATGAGATAAATTAACCCCATATCTGCCACTGGTACAAAGATCAATGACATTGCCCAAACTTGAAAAGCATATAAGACCATCCGGTAACCAGTGACTTTAGTCCCTACGACAACTGGAAGCATAGGGACTTCCGCATTGGAATAATCTTCTCGATAACGAATAGCGAGAGCCCAAAAGTGTGGAGGAGTCCAAAGAAAAATTAGTAAAAATAGAATTATTGGAGGCCAGTCTAAAGAATTCGTGACCGATGACCAACCGATCAGGACTGGAACAGCTCCCGCTGCACCCCCGATAACAATATTGCTAGTTGAAGATCTTTTCAGCCAGAGACTATAAATAAAAACATAGAAAAGGCAAGCAGCGGTAGCGAGAACCGCACTAAGAAAATTTACGAATAACCAAAGCCAAACAAACGCCAATATTTCAATGCCAACAGCGAAGATCAATGCTTCCCTTGGTGACAGAATCCCAGTTACTAAAGGACGTCCTTTAGTTCGTTCCATTAATTTGTCAATATCACGATCTATATACATATTGATAGCATTTGCTCCACCTGCTGCAAGCGTGCCACCAAAAAGTGTTGCAATAATTAACCACAAGGAAGGCAAACCTTCTTCAGCTACGATCATTGTCGGAACGGTTGTTATCAGCAACAACTCAACGACTCGAAGTTTCATTAACGCTATAAAACCAAATAGTTTATTTTTCAATGAAATAACTGGCATTGTCTCAATCCCCATATTGCGAGGCTAGGCGCAACTGATTGTTTCCACCAAGATTTATGAAAGTTCATTGATACTAGAAAGATTTTTCTTTCTGAAGTGTCGTTTGTATAAGCATCGTGATGGACTATAGCTATGGGAAGTATCTCAATTACGCCGGAAAAATACCAAAAGGTTGCACGCATATCGTTATTCCTTCTAGCTTTCATTATCGTAACTGGAGCAGCGGTGAGGCTTAGCGGCTCTGGACTCGGGTGTTCTGATTGGCCTACCTGTGAAAATGATCAACTCGTAGCAGAAGTTGACGACGTTCACGCCATGGTCGAATTCGTGAACAGAGTTATTACTGGGTTTGTCGCATTAGCAGTAATGATTGCGGTACTCGGCTCTCTATTCAGAACACCCAGACGGAAAGACTTAATTATTTTGTCGCTAGGCCTAGTACTCGGCGTCGTAGTGCAAATCATTGTTGGGGCGCTAGTTGTCAAAGAACACTTACCACCGAATCTGGTTATCGCACACTTCCTTATTTCAATGCTTCTCGTTTGGAATGCTGTTGAACTTGATTACCGTTCATCTCTGACTTTTAAACAGGTAAAGCGTTTAGCTAGGGGAAGTCTGGAAAAACTCTCTGATCTCCTAGTTTTGTGCGCAACCATAGTTTTAGTCACTGGAACAATTGTAACTGGCTCTGGACCTCATAGCGGAGCTGAAAGCCAACAGATTAAAGAAGCTTTAGAGAGAGAATCTACGACTGAGAATTTATCTGCTTCAGACCTTGAAGTGGATAGGCTGCCATTTGATGTACCTGATGTAACTCGGGTACATGGAATTAGCATGATTCTTTTCTTATTGATAATGCTTCTAATTCTATTGAGAATTAAAAGAGATCGCCCTACATGCTTACCACAAGCACAGAATCTTCTCGTAGCGATTATTGCTCAAGCAGCTATCGGTTACATCCAGTATTTCTCTGATGTCCCGGCTCTCTTGGTAGGGTTCCATGTTGCGGGCGCAACCTTGATCTGGATACTTACATTAAGGTTACGTTTATCAATTCATTTGCCAAAAAAGATAAATCCTCCACTATCTAAAGTATGAATACGTTATGCAAACTATTGAACCCGACCTAGAAATATCCTTTATCGCATTTCCTGGCGGGTCAGTGACCGTCCAAGAAGATCTAGAAAATAAAGAAAATCTGGATTTCTCAAAATCTTGGGTGGTTATTGTTTGGAATGATCCCGTCAATTTAATGTCATACGTAACTTATGTCTTCCAAAAGTTGTTTGGCTATGGCAAAGAAAAGGCTGAAAAATTAATGCTTGATGTGCACCATAAAGGTAAAGCTGTTGTTTCACAGGGGTCAAGAGAAAAGGCAGAGTTAGATGTCCTTCGACTCCACGAATACGGGCTTTGGGCAACAATTCAAGAAGATTGAAAACATCGTATGATTATAAATTTGTTACGAAATGGCAATTATCAAGTTGCGGTATCCGAAAATGAAAAAGAGTTAGTCTCAATCATCTCAGTTGAAGTTACTTCTTTTCTTCAAAGAAGCTCAGGTGAAGCATCACGATTATTCCCTCCTGCCTATATTGATGAACCAGAAGCTGAAAATGAATACCAAGCAATGATCCATAACGATTTAGTCGCTGCTCACATATTCGCATTAGAGGCGTTAAATGAATCATTAGCGAAACCTGAAGTTACGGAAAGTGATCTTGTTGAAATAATGCGGGCTTTAAATATTCTCCGCTTGTTCCTCGGTGAACGTCTCAATATTTCCGAAGATTACGAAGATAGCCCTAGTGAAACAGATCCGTCTTATGACATGTGGATTCTTTTCCAAATTTTCGGCCAAATGTTAGGTTCCATAGTTGAAGTGCTTGATGAAAAAATTTAAAAAAATCATTGTTATTAGCTAATTCTGGTCTCAGCGGCTACTACCTTTGGTATCGTGACTGAACCCACCTTTGGGGAGTCCTGCCCCGTTCGTCCAGCGGCCTAGGACGCCGGCCTTTCACGCCGGTAACACGGGTTCAAATCCCGTACGGGGTACAAAAAAATTCACTTCGTAGCTTCATAGATTGGTGTATGCCTTTCAATGGCGTAGAGTGACAAGCGGTTCTATTGAACCTACAATTCACCCAATAGGTGAACAAACAACAAGTAAGTTTTGTTTAATAATAAGGTCCCGTGGTGCAGTTTGGAGTGCACGCCGCCCTGTCAAGGCGGAGGTCGCGGGTTCAAATCCCGTCGGGACCGCCACAAATTCTCTTAT
>PAQG01000010.1 GCA_002709645.1 Acidimicrobiaceae bacterium | reverse complement strand
AGTCGTCGCTGTAGACCAGAGTAATGGGAGGAGAATTTTAATAGGTTCTAACAACCCAGAAGAGTTGGCTAGAGCGATTCGCTCAGCGTTAAATAATTAGTCTTTTGTCTGTGTTCGCGCTTCCGCCCAGGTTTTGCCTTTTTCAACATTGATATCTCGTTGTAAACCGAGAACATGTTCGGCGACGATGTTTCGCTGCACTGCCCATGTCCCTCCGCCTATTGTGAGCGCTGGTGCGAACAGAAACCCGTAATGCCAGATCGGGTCAACATCAGGGAACTGGTCAGATTGAAAATTGATTTCTGTTACCCCCATGCCCATACGGCCTGGAACATCACCGACAGGCCCAGATCCTTCAAGCATTCCAGCGGTTCCCGCAATCTCCCGTGCAAGTGCAAGCGTATTCTGACCGTGTTCATCAGCCATAAGTTTTTGTATAGATGCTTCAGACCCAGGGTGTTTACCAGCGAGCCGCGCTGAAAGCGTCCGTAACCGGTTCAACCGCAAAACTTCAGCTTCACAATGAAGCGCAGCGAGTCGTTGACGCATAACTGGGTCATCGCTACCACCCTGCTGGCGAACAAGGTCAATGAGTAATTCTGCGGATGGGCCAGCCCCCCAAAGAGATCCCGCTGAGGATAGTTGCACTCGTTCATTAGATAACGTTACTTTTGCTAATCGCCAACCGTCACCCTCTTCCCCTATCCGAAGATCAACGGGCAATCGGACATCGTCAAAGAAAACCTGATTGAAACTATGCGCGGTTGTCATATCAATAATCGGCGACATAGAAATACCCGGAGTGTCCATCGGACAAATGAAATAGGAAATGCCCTTATGTTTAGGTGCGTCAGGGTTAGTCCGTGCTATAAGAATCCCATATTTGGAAATGTGAGCGCCGCTGGACCAGATTTTTGAACCATTAATCACATACTCATCCCCATCCCGCTCAGCTCTCGTGGAGAGATTGGCGAGGTCCGAGCCAGAGTCTGGTTCACTGAAAAGCTGACACCAGAAATCTCTTCCGGTCAGTAAACCGGGAAGGTACGTGTTCTTCTGTTCTTCAGTTCCGGCTTCAAGAATGGTGGGTCCAGCCCACCCGATACCAATGGGATTCTGTGGCCTTCGGATCCCCGCTTTTTTTAATTCTTCAGCGATAATGAGTTGTTCAATAGGGCCGGCCTCTAAACCGTAGGGTTTAGGCCAATGAGGGACAACATATCCGGCTTCAACGAGTTGTTTCGCACTGGGTTTTGGATGTTCTTTTACCCACGCCCGTACCTGTTGGCGTTGCGGATCATCATCTGGCGGAGAATCAAAATCCATTACTTATCCCTATCTATGGTTGAACAGTATGTAGAACGCTATCCTACCGGAACGACTAGGCCAGCATTATCACTATTTTGCTTGTTCGGTGTTCCATTTTCTACTTCGAAGATATTCCCTGTACTGTGGACGTTGAGTATTGGAGGGGCCGTGAGTCCAGTTGTTTACAGTGTTGAAGGTAATGTAGCCACAATCACCTTAGATGATAAGGAGAACCGGAATGCCCTCGGGAATGCTCTCACTGCCGGTATCTATCAGTCGCTGAACACCGCCATGGATGATGCCAGCGTCCGCGCCATCGTTTTAACCCATGAGGGAACAGTTTTTTGTGCCGGGGCGAACTTGAAGGAACGCTCTGCCCAAAATAGTGACGTTGATGAAGATGGGGTTGGCTTCGATCAAGTGCTTTCGTTAATTCAAACATGTCCAAAACCAGTTATCGCGAAAATTAGTGGAGCTGCCATGGGAGGCGGTATTGGTTTAGCATGTGCTGCTGATATTTCAATTGCCACCGAAGATGCAAAATTTGGTTTCACAGAAGTTCGTTTAGGTGTTGCTCCGGCGATCATTTCAGTGGTCTGTCTTTCAAGGATGCGGCGTGGAGAGGCAATGGAAGCGTTTTTACGGGGAAATAAATTCTCTGGGAAAGAAGCCGCGAATCTTGGAATTGTTTCCCGTGCTGTACACGCTGATGATTTAGAGACAGAGATCCAATCTATTCTTGATGATGTGCTGAGGGGAGGTCCTATGGCTCTTGCAGCTGCGAAACGTCTCATAAACGAAATTCCGGAAAAACCGGTTGATGAAGCATTTACTTGGGCAGCAGACTTCTCATCAGCCTTATTTAATTCAGAAGAAGCAGCAGAAGGCATGGCAGCTTTTCTTGAAAAACGTGATGCACGATGGGTTATTGACGAGTAACGATTTAAACACTTGGATATTGGCGGTTAATTCCCTCATGTGGGATATTTAAGAGAGCTAATCACAGGCCGCTTTAACTCGGCTTCTTTACAAGTGTAGATAAACCATGGATGATCGCTGGATAACTGACTGGGAACCAAGTGAACGGTTTCCCGTGTACACGAGAGCTAATGCCGGGGAGATTCTCCCAAACCCAGTAAGCCCATTGGGTTGGGACCTTATTTGGGAAGAAGGCGTCTCTAAAGGATGGGCAGATGGAGCTCATCGCCAAGGAGTTTTCACTCCAGATGAGTCAAACCCAGATCAACCAGATTACATCGCCTGTTTTGGAGGGTACCTGTATTTGAACGCGTCAATGATTCGAATCAATGGTGAACGGACACCTGGTTTATCAGCTGAAGCTATGGATGCCGCGTTCCTTGGAAACCACCCTGATGTTCCTCCCTATATTGCCCAAGAAGGTGATCAACGCCCAGAGTTGACGGAAAAAATTGAAGAAGTGCAGGCGTGGGTCATGTCCCTTGAAGAACTTCCAGAAGAATTGGCGGAAGATCGCGAAAAAATTCTATCAATCCGTTCTCAACGACCAGATTTATCTACTGCTTCCGATGCTGAACTAGTCGCACGAGCCCGTTCATTAAAACCACTGGTTCGTGAATTCTTCGAACCATATCAAGTCTATGGAACCATGTCCGCTACAGGACCTACTGTTCTCGGGGCTCTCTGTGGGGAGATTGACCCTGCCCTTCCTGGACGACTGATTTCTGGACTTGGTGGGATTGACTCCGCTCCTCCATCAATTGATATGTGGCAGCTATCTCGACAGGTCAATGCATCAGAAGATCTCATTGCAGCGTTTGACGCGGGTGTGTCTGGCCTCATGGAACGTTTATCGAACTCTGAATCTGGGATTGCTTTCTTGAATGATTTTTTGAGTTTCCTCGCTGAACATGGTGCACGAGGCCCATATGAATGGGACGCTGCTTCCGAAACTTGGGAAGTGAAACCAGAGAGTGCCCTTGCCGCTATTGATGCGATGCGTCACGCTGATGAATCTCTTTCGCCAACGAATCGACATGCTGCCGCGGTTGCTGACCGTGAGGCAGCAGAACAAGAAGTCCGTGAGATTTTCGCTGGGAATGACGAGGCGCTCGCAACACTTGATTTGGGTATGCGAACTGCACGTGTGTTTATCGCCGGGAGGGAAAGAACCAAACTCACGTCCATGCTTACCAACCATGAAATCCGACTTCCCATGTATGAACTGGGTCGAAGAATGACAGAACGTGGAGTTCTAAGCACACCTCGGGACATATTCTTGTTGAGAGATGCGGAATTGGATAGCTTTATTGATGACCCCGAACAGATGGCTGATCTTATACAGCGGCGTTCGGAGGGTTTCGCGGCTTTATCAACACTCCAGGACCCATTTATCGTAGATGGTGTCGTTCCTCCTTTAAGTGATTGGGGTGAGCGTGGCATTCCGAGCCAACCTGCTGACGCTGGCGAAGAACTCGCAGGGGTACCGGGAAGCCCGGGCATAGTTACAGGAAAAGCACGTGTCATTACGGATCCGAGTGACCCTCAGGGATTAGAACCTGGAGAGATTCTTGTAGCTCCTATCACTGACCCTTCTTGGACACCACTGTTTATTCCAGCAGCTGGTGTCGTCGTTGAGGTTGGCGCACCATTAAGCCACTCCGTTATTGTGAGTCGTGAATTTGGTATCCCATGTGTCACAGGCGTTTTTGAAGCTGTTTCGAAGATCCCAAATGGGGCGATTATCAGCGTCAATGGGGTCACAGGAACCGTGACCATAGCTGAACTTCCCGAATAATAAATTCGCTGGTTAAAGCGAAAGTCCTTTCGCTGCGACAGGTGAAGCTATATTAATTGCCGGTGGTGCGGTAAGAAGCGCTCCCAAAGCTGCCATAGCTGCTTTCATGCCTTCTCCCTGCCCATGCACTCCAAGAGCGTCACCATCGGTATAGATCTCAAAAAACCAGTAGATTCCTTCCTCTGCTGAATCCTTATGCGCAGAGTAGATTTCTAATCCAGTTTCCTCCTCAGCAGCTGCACAAGTCGCGGCTAAAGCGGCCTCCACTTCCTCTGCTTGATCAGGGTTTGTTTGTAATTTTGCTATTAATGATACTTTTGTCATAACGGCATCGTAGGCACAAGTCTTCCAGATTTACGAGTTGACCGGAAAGTGATTACGATCCGAATATGTTCTAGGGTTTACCCATGGAAAACGATCTTGGTCCAGTAGGACAATTAGGTTACGTCGTGAATGACCTTGAAACAGCTGCCTGGGATTGGTTTCAGAGAACAGGTATAGGTCCCTGGACTGTTATCTCTCATGTGACACTTGATTATTTCAATTATCGAGGTGAGGCAAGCAACGTTGAGATGGGAATAGCGATGGCATTTTCTGGCCCTATGCAGATTGAACTTATTCAACAACACAATGATGCACCGTCAATGTATAGGGATTTTTTAGAGGTTTCTGGGGAAGGGTTACAACACGTGTGTTTCTATCCGAAAAATTATGATGAAGCATTGCAATCTTTACTGAATCAGGGGATGGAAAGTATTCAGGATGGTGCAATCCGTGGGATGCGGTTCGCGTACCTATCTGAAGCTTCTGGCCAAGTACTAGAAGTTGGTGATATCCCTGATTCTGTTCGAGAAAACCGTGAAAGGAATATTGCTGCTACTCGGAAATGGAATGGTACGGATCCGGTTCGGGTTCATTAATGTTTACTGACATGCCGGCCGAGGAGTGCAAGTAGTCGAGTGCTTGGAGATTGATCAGTAGGCTCTATAGGCGCTGCAAAATGTTCAGATTCGGTAATGAAATCATAGAAATCTATCCAATAGTCAAGAGCCCATTGGGCAATTTCAGAATCAATGACATGCTCACGCGAAAGGGCTTGCGACAAATCCCAGGCGTGCACAGCATTATCGGTGATTCGTGCTCCCAATAACCGCTCTAATGTCAGATTCATTGTTGGATGAGGAAGTTCTTTCTCTAACGGTGTTTTTTGCACTAGGTCTATCGCGTTAATTGCTGTACCTCTCCACGTGGACATTGGGTCAGGGCCGAGAATATTTGAGCTTAACTCTAGAGAGTTATAAGTTTCGTTTTCAATGAGGTCATTCAATTGCACTTCTCCGGAGATGATGTGCACAACCAATGTTTGAGTATTCCACTCTGTGCACGGAGTTGGTAGGTCCCAACTATCAAGAGAAACCAGAGAAAGAACTTCTCCGAAAGAAGCGACAGATTTCGTGTAGAGATCAACAATCTCTCTGGTCATGCTTTATTCCCATTCAATTGTTCCCGGTGGTTTAGATGTGATGTCGTAGGCAACACGGTTAATGCCTTCAACTTCGTTGATAATTCTGCTGCTCATGGATTCAAGGACGTCATAAGGTATTCGCGCCCAATCTGCTGTCATCGCATCCTCACTAGTTACTGCGCGGATAATACAGGGGTATCCATAAGTTCGTTCATCGCCCATGACCCCAACTGAACGTATGTCAGGCAAGACAGCGAATGATTGCCATATCTCTCTATCAAGTCCTGCTTTTTCAAGTTCATCACGGACGATGAAGTCAGCTTCTTGAAGTATGGCGACTTTATCAGGTGTCACCTCTCCTATAATCCGCACACCTAAACCAGGACCAGGGAATGGTTGTCGGTATACAATCTCATCTGGTAAACCGAGTTCTTTCCCTACTAAACGGACTTCGTCTTTGAATAAGGACCGTAGGGGTTCTACGAGCTCAAATTCCATGTCTTCAGGTAATCCACCAACGTTATGATGGCTTTTTATCGTGGCTGCGTGTTGGCTTCCAGATTCAATGATGTCGGGGTAGAGCGTTCCTTGAACTAGGAAATGTGCGTCTTCTATACCACCCGAGGCTCGTTCAAAGATACGGATAAACAACTCTCCTATCGCTTTTCGTTTCGCTTCTGGTTCGGTAATGTCTTTTAATTTGTGAAAAAATTCTTCTTCAGCTCTGACATGTATCAGTTCGATTCCTTGAGTTTTCTGGAATGTTTCAACGACTTGTTCCCCTTCGTTCTTTCGCATTAGCCCGGTATCAACAAACACACAGGTGAGCTGGGATCCGATGGCTTTGTGAACCAGTGCCGCTGCTACCGCTGAATCTACACCGCCGGAAAGCCCACAGATTGCCCTCCTTGTTCCTACTTGCTGCCGGATCGCTGCAACCTGTTCATCAATAATATTTGCCATTGTCCAGGTTCGGCGTACACCAGATATATCTAACCATCGTTCAATGGTTTTTTGACCATATTCCGTGTGGGATACTTCAGGGTGATATTGGACAGCATGAATATGGTTACTTTCGAAAACAGCAGCAGGTGCATTTTGGGTAGAGGCTGTAATAGTAAAGCCATCAGGTGCTGCCGTGACACAATCGAAGTGGCTCATCCACACATCCTGTTCTTTAGGTTGGCCTGCTAAGAGCTCGCCTCCTGTGACGCTCAAGGTTGTTCGACCGTACTCTCCAGCATCAAATTGACTTACGGTACCCCCGAGTTGTTGTGCGATAAGTTGCGCCCCATAGCAGATTCCTAGAATCGGAATATTAAGTTCATAAATTCTAGAATCAATTGTTGGAGCACCATCTATACGAACTGATTTTGGACCGCCACTTAAGATGATTCCAGAGGGTCCTATTTCCTGTACTTGTTCCACTGATAGCTCATGAGAGACGATTTCGCTATATACGTTAGCTTCACGCACTCGTCGCGCGATTAATTGCGCGTACTGGGCGCCAAAATCAAAAACAAGAATTTTTGGTATTTTTTCACTCACGTGACTTAACTCTTCGTTAGTTAGATTCTCAATTGTATTGAATTCTACGAAGAACAATCACCCCATGCCGACGCCCTGCTGTTTTTGAAGATATTTTCCTTCAGTTTGCAAGGCTGGTGCGACCATTATCTCTGCTTTCTGGAACTCTTTAAGAGAGCTGTAACCACATGTGGACATAGAGTTTCGTAAGCCTCCGAAGAGGTTCATGCGACCATCGTTTTCATTAGCTGGGCCAAGGAGTATCTCTTCTAGGGAGCCTCTCTGTGGTGTTTGTACTTTCGTCCCTCGCGGCAACGTTGGGTGGAATGTGGCCATGCCCCAGTGCGACCCTTGCCCAGGCGCTTCGTTAGCAGCAGCTAATGGCGAACCGATCATTACTGCATCTGCTCCACAAACAATAGCTTTAGCTATGTCGCCCCCTGTCGCCATACCTCCATCGGCTATCACATGTACGTAGACACCAGTCTCATCTAAATGGCGTGTCCGAGCTGCGCGTGCATCGGCAATAGCGGTAACTTGGGGAACACCAATACCAAGAACCCCGCGAGTAGTGCAAGCATGACCAGGTCCAACTCCGACAAGAACACCGGCAGCTCCAGTCCTCATAAGATGAAGTGCGGCCTCATAGGATGCACATCCTCCAACGATCGTCGGAATCGGAAAATCACGAACAAAGGTTTTAAGATTAAGCGTCTCTTTTGTTTTAGAAACATGTTCAGCGGTAACAACAGTTCCTTGAATAACTAATAGGTCTAACTCGCTTTCTAGGAGGTGAGATGAGAAGAGTTCTGTGCGTTGTGGAGTTACAGAAGCACATGAAATAACACCCGCAGCGTTTATTTCTTGAATTCTTTCTGTAATCAATTCGAGCTTCACAGGTTCTAAATATATTTCCTGCATTCTCCGAGTTGCATGCTCGGCGTCTAGTTGAGATATCTCTTTAAGCAGGTTCATGGGGTCTTCATATCGTGTCCAAAGACCTTCGAGATTTAGGACTCCTACACCTCCTAGGCGTCCAATCTCTATTGCAGTTTGTGGGCTGACTACCCCATCCATTGCTGAAGCCATTAAGGGAAGTTCGAGAGAGAACGCATCTATTTCCCATTTGATATCAACATCTTCGGGATCTCGAGTTCTCCGGCTCGGAACAATAGCTATGTCATCNAAACCGTAGGCTCTACGCCCAGATTTACCTAGACCTACTTCTACTTCCGCCATGCNTNTACCCTTTTCTATGGGTGTGAGAACTTAAGTCTAGTGAAGTTNCAGAGTNGNGGTTTGATGGTGNCCAGTTTCAAAATAAGTTTCTACTCTTTNATTTCTGAAGATTCNTTAATNTNAAGAATCGTTGTCAGAAACTGTCGGATCATNGNCCCTGTTGCNCCCCAAACAGTATCTCCNATAAGTTCNAAAAAATTNATNCTNCGTTTCTTNCCATCTCNAAGTACCCAGATTTCCTCACGGAAAACATCTTTTGAAAGTAGTTCTNTTAGGGANACATGTAAGATTTTTTCNACTTCTACNGGNTTNGNNTTCAACTNNGGACNATGATCAAGTGCNGCTACNAATGGGGTNACGAANGATTTGCTNCCNACCGTCACGAAGGANTCTAAATGACCGAGCTTTANAGGAAGNNAAGGATNNAANCCNATTTCTTCATNTGCTTCCCGAAGAGCGGTATCCCATGGGTCANNATCTTGTGGNTCTTGATTACCNCCAGGAAAGCTAACTTCGCTTGTATGGAAACGCATNGTCTCAGATCGGCGAGTNAGAATCATCCAAACTTCTTCTTCTNCCTCATAAAGGGGNATCAAGACTGAAGATTTTCTANCGTACGTANTNTCTTTATGAGNTTGAAGNTCTTTNTNNGTAAAGNTTTTTTTNATNGANTCTAGANTNATNNTAGGAANTCTGNNNNCTGACCAAGGTGNTGGCCCGCCCATNGTCCAATTTTGTGGTCGGGGAATTTTNTGTTTTCCTCCCCTATTCGTCTCCACTTTTCAANCTTANTCTTCGAGAAGTGATTCAAGAAGTTCTGGTAGNCCTCCGGTTTTAAGGTTACTTATCACCCGTCCAGGNGGCGTCTCGCCGGTCTCCCATTCATTCCATTGTGCGAGNAGTTTAGCTGGGTCTGGTTTTGGNCGTTCATCCATACTTGGAGAGGGTACTNACAGTTTTCCTATTTGACNTGATTGTNCTTACTNCAAAAAGAAAAAAGGGCCGGATTGTCTCCGGCCCNCTTTTCTTTCCAAATGGAATGATTACATCATTCCACCCATACCACCCATGCCACCCATCGGGTCTCCCGCTGGCATTGGTGGTTCTGGTTCTGGCTTATCTGCAACAAGAGCTTCAGTTGTAAGAAGCAAGCTTGCGATNGATGCTGCATTCTGAAGAGCTGCTCGTGTTACTTTCGCGGGATCAATAACCCCGGCCTTNACGAGATCTTCATGCTCTCCTTTTGCTGCNTTGAATCCAACGTTGCCTTTNGCATCTTCGATTTCTCTAACGATGATTGANCCTTCAAACCCNGCNTTTTCAGCAATA
Source organism: Acidimicrobiaceae bacterium (assembly GCA_002709645.1). GTDB lineage: Bacteria > Actinomycetota > Acidimicrobiia > Acidimicrobiales > UBA8592 > UBA8592. Next base: position 104,795 of record PAQG01000010.1, on the reverse strand, counting down.
AGTTTTGCTGGAGCTGCTAAAGCGGTTGAAACCATTCTGGCTCCAGTTGCTTCGTCTCCTTNTAGGTTNNTAGCTNTTTCATCTACAGCACCTCTAGCACGNAGAAGAGCNGTTCCGCCNCCNGCGACGACACCTTCCTCTATAGCTGCTCGNGTTGCTGAGAGTGCATCTTCAATGCGGTGCTTCTTTTCTTTGAGCTCAACTTCTGTTGCTGCGCCTACTTGAACCACAGCTACTCCGCCGCTGAGTTTTGCTAACCTTTCTTGNAGTTTNTCNCGATCCCAGTCAGAGTCTGTATTATCNATCTCTGCCTTGATCTGAGAAACGCGACCTTCTACGTCTTCACGTGAGCCNGCTCCTTCAATAAGGGTCGTATTGTCTTTAGTTATGACTATTTTTCTTGCCGTACCAAGAAGATCTAAGGTTACTCCATCAAGTTTTANCCCTACTTCTTCTGCAATAACTTGTCCNCCGGTNAGGATGGCCATATCTTGCAACATTGCTTTCCGTCGTTCNCCAAANCCAGGTGCTTTAACCGCAACNGAATTAAATGTTCCACGGATTTTGTTTACAACAAGTGTNGCCANTGCTTCNCCTTCAACATCTTCAGCAACAATGAGAAGAGGTTTTCCGGACTGCATNACTTTCTCAAGNACAGGTANCATTTCNTGAACNGATGAGATCTTTCCTTGNGTGAGCAGAATNTANGGCTCTTCAAGTACTGCTTCTTGTCGTTCAGCATCNGTTACNAAGTANGGGGAAAGGTAACCTTTATCGAATTGCATACCNTCAGTGAAATCAAGGTCCATACCGAAAGTATTTGATTCTTCAACTGTTACAACNCCATCTTTACCTACCTTGTCTATNGCTTCTGCAATAACTTCACCGACTGTTTCATCAGCTGCTGAAATTGAAGCTACGTTAGCAATTTGGTCTTTGGAGTCAGCGACTTGTTCTGCCTGCGAACCAATTGATTCAACGGCAGCNTCTACTGCTGCTTGTATACCTTTTTTGAGCACCATNGGNTTTGCTCCAGCAGCTACGTTCCGAAGTCCTTCACGAACCATGGCTTGAGCNANGACCGTTGCTGTGGTTGTTCCATCTCCNGCAACGTCATTGGTCTTAGTTGCTACTTCTTTTACGAGTTGCGCTCCCATGTTTTCAAATGGATCCTCAAGTTCAACTTCACGAGCGATAGAGACCCCATCATTGGTAATTGTTGGTGCACCGAACTTCTTATCAAGAACGACGTTTCGTCCTTTGGGCCCAAGTGTCACTTTAACTGCATCAGCGAGATGGTTTACTCCCGCTTCAAGTTTGCGACGTGCATCTTCATCGAATTTTAAAATCTTTGACATTGTTTCCTACCTATTTGACTACGGCGAGTACATCACGCGCCGAAAGGATTAATAGTTCTTCTCCACCACTACTTATTTCTGTTCCACCGTATTTCGCGTAGACGACTGTATCTCCTACTTCTACATCAACTGGTATAAGGTCTCCCGTTTGTTCTGAACGTTTTCCGGGGCCAACAGCTAGAACTTCTCCCTGTTGTGGTTTTTCCTTGGCCGTATCTGGGATTACAAGTCCGCTAGCCGTAGTTTCTTCGGATTCTCCTGGGCGGACAACAATCCGATCTTCCCGTGGGTGCAAATTCATCTTCTAGTACTCCTCGCACACTAAAAAATTTCCAATATAAACATAGTTCTTAGTTACGTACGTAACCCTTGAACTCAGAACTTAACGATACGACCAACGATCCAATTTCCAAACATCAGGGGCCTTCTTTACTAGAAAAAATAAAGATCCTTGCATGTGGTTTCAGCGTCGAGTTCGTTTAGGACGCGTACCTTTAATGCTAGCTCGTTCCATAACCCGTATATGTGGGGAATAATCACTTGCAGCGTAATGTTGAACTGCTTGGTTGTCCCAGAATGCAATAGAGTTTGGCTCCCAACGGAAACGGCAAGAATATTCAAGAATCTCAAATTCTCTGCAGAGTAGGTCTATTAATTCGTATCCTTCTTTTTCATTCAAGCCTTTTATCGCAGTAACAAAAATGCGATTTACGTAGAGAAGTGGTTTCCCTGTTTGATGGTGGTTGATCACAACCGGATGTTCCACCATTGGGTACTTTTCTCTGATCTCATCACGTTTGCCTTTGGGTACCTGCCGTCCGAAAGCTCTCAAAAAATCATGTATCGCATGGAGCGAGTCTATTTTTTGTTTGATTTCTTCAGGTAACCCCTCATATGCTGCGTTTGCGTCTACGAAAAATGTATCTCCACCTACAGGAGGTATTTCTACTGCTCTAAGAATGGCTCCTTTCGATGGTTCTTCTCTCCATGTCACATCATGATGCCATTGATTTTCATACCCTGCGGCTTTCGCGTTTTTTTCAAATCTGACTAATTCGGGTGTTTGGGAATTCGGGGGCAGGAATGGGTGGATTTCAAGTTCTCCAAAACGACTCGCGAATCGTATTTGTTGTTCAGATGTTATTTTTTGATCCCGAAAAAAAATGACCTTGTAGTCCCATAAGGCTTGGTGAATTTCATCAATGACTTTTTGTGGAAGTTCCTGCGATAGGTCTAAGCCTTCAAGTTCAGCGCCTATTGTCGGGGAGAGTTGACGGGCCGAGAAATGATTCCATGTGAGTTGCTGTAACCGTTCTCTTTCTTCGAATAAATGGGTTTGTGGTCCCATTGTGCGGGTATAGCCGGGGAGGGAGACTCTCCCTGGAAGTCCCTCTCCAGGGTCCTTCGTGGTAAAGATTTCAACATCATCTTTTTCCTGAACCGTTTCAGACATCACATCCCCTAATTAATGGCATCCATTAATAATGATACCACCTCAGATAGGCATGTCAACTAGGTAGCTCCACGGGTTCTATCCCAAGATCTAGATAGGTCGCTATTGGGTAATACAGGATTCCCCTATTTTCTATGAGCGGTCTGGCAATTTCTCCTCGGTCAACAAGTGTTGAGACAGCGACAACTTTTGCACCGGTTGCTTCAACTGCGTCAACAGCCTTTAATAGCGAACCCCCAGTTGTTATTGCATCTTCAACGATTAGACATTGGTCACCGTCGCCTATTTGTGAACCTTCAATAAGTTTGTTGGTTCCTCTTCCTTTTGGTTTTTTTCGGACAAAGAACCACCGGCATCGCTGAATCCCAGCTATGCCTATCGTTAATGCATCTGCCCCAAGTGTTGGACCACCGACAACGTCAAATTCTGTACCACGCAGGAGGAGCCCATCAACAATTGCGCGACTCGCAATTTCCAGGTCATCAAAGTGGGCGGTGGCTAGTTTCCCGTCAACGAAATCCTGACTCATAGCACCAGAGGCTAACTTGATCGGAACTTCAAGTTTTTTTAGTCCTTTAGTTTTTATGATTTCTATTGTTTGGTCTTGCAAGCTTCCCATATGACCTCCACCCGCCTTATATAGCGTAGCGCCTAGTTTCCGAGTGAACCGATGTATTGGACACTGTCACGATCAACAACGGCCGCTATGCTGCGCTGCAGAATTGCAGTAAACAAGTCCTCTGCGCGCTGGTTTGGGTGGTCAGCGGTTACGGCGGTGTTTCCCCAATTCACCAGCCAGAAAAGGTGGGATTTATCTATTTGGTCAACAAGTTCTTCAAAGGTAGAGTATCCCGATTCTTCAGCTTGCATAACATCAAAATAATCCTGAAGAAGGTTCATTTCTTGCGCTCTCCGTAATTCAATGTCGAGATTACATCCTAGAAACGGAGAGATATCTCCGGATCCGTCACCTCGTCCAACGAGTTGGAAATCAATTACAATGACTCCGGGCAAGGGTTCCTTGGTGTCATCAAATAGCAGATTATCTAATCTGAAATCATTATGTGTCAATGTTCGGCTCCGCTCAGCCCAATTGATGAGCCATTGAGAAATTTCTGGGATGAATTCCTCAAGTTTCGCGGGAAGCCAATCAGGATAAAGATCTCCATACTGATCTATGACTGTAGGCCAAGACTGTTCGTAAAGATTTTGGAGTCCCATATTAATGGGGCTATCGAGAGGCGGAACCCAATCCATTAGTGCGAGTTCTTCGCTATCCCACCAGCGTGCATGGATTTGCGCTGCGGTTTTGATCGCGGCTTGTGCTTCAGGCAAACTCGCTCCTTTGAGATGGTCCCCAGAACGGTACCGTCCGACATCCTCCATCAATAAGGCATAATTTTCATTTTCATTATCGCGGCCATTGTAATAGATAGCTGGTTTTTGTATTGCTAAGCGTGGCGCTACCTGCTCGTAGAAAAGGGATTCACGCTCGTATACGCCTAACATGACGCCTAATGGCTTAAGTAATCCATCTGTTGTCGGTATTTTCGCTATCGCTGTAGCAGGTCCAGGAATGCCTTCACCATAACTCAGGTGAAGTCGTGCAAGTTCCCCAAGGAATCCTTCCCCAACAGCAATGCGTTCAGCATTAACTGAAATGACTGGGGCATAGTTCTTTTCTGCAACCTCAAAGGCTTGGGTCAACCAATCGGCTGTGAACTCGTCGAGAGTAGCTGGAATATTTATTGCCATTGCTTATCTCTAGTAAGGGCATGTTGGGAAATCAAACTCAAATTGGAGAAATAATATATCTTGAAATGCGTTCCAGTAATTGTTTCACTACCGTTTCACTATGACCGATGACTGTCTTACTGGTTCCGATAGTGTTACTCGATGCCGTTGGCCAGGCAATGACAAGTTATACATTAGCTACCATGATGAGGAATGGGGTTTCCCTGAAACTGACAATGCGAAACTTTTTGAAAAAATCAGTCTTGAAGGTTTCCAGTCAGGGCTTTCATGGATCACCATTCTTCGGAAAAGAGAGAATTTTCGAAGGGCTTTTTGTGATTTTGATTTAGAGATTGTTTCAAAATTCGGTGAAAAGAAAATCAAAGCCCTACTTTCCGATGAAGGTATCGTTCGTCATGAGGGCAAGATTAGGTCTGTGATAAATAATTCGCAGAGAGCTCTACAACTTATAGAAGAGCAAGGGTCGTTAGCTCAATATTTCTATTCGCAATCACAACCAGTAGAAGATGGGGATTGTGTTAAGAAAAGCATTCCTTCTCAAACTGAAAGATCAGTAGAGTTGAGTAAGGATTTGAAGAGAAGAGGTTGGACATGGATAGGCCCAACCACACTCTACGCATTCATGCAATCTATGGGCGTCGTAAATGACCATGTGGCTAAATGCGAAATTCGGGAAATGGTTGAACGAGAACGTAAAAAACTTTTTCTTACTTAAAAACCTATCCACCATTGAAATTAGATCTATCTATCTGGATGGTTTCTACTAGCCTATGAGTGTGAACCATCCAGGAGATCCTTTTATAAAATCAAACTTGCGGGAATTTGGAGAAACAATTTTTGCTGAAATGTCTGCGCTCGCTGCTAAGACAGGGGCTATTAATCTTGGTCAGGGATTCCCTGATACTAATGGGCCATCTGAGATTGCAGAATTAGCGGTAGCTGCTATCCGTAGTGGGCAGAATCAGTATCCACCTGGTTTGGGTATCTCGGAACTTCGCCAAGCAATTTCAGCTCACCAAAAACGTTTCTACGATCTTGATTTCGATTCCGAGACTGAGATATTAGTAACAGCAGGCGCAACAGAAGGTATTGCCGCTTCTCTGCTCTCCATTTGTGAATCCGGTGATGAAGTTATTACCTTTGAGCCTTATTACGACTCATATGCTGCCTCTATAGCCCTTGCAGGGGCAACGAGACGTGTCGTGACCCTTCGAGCCCCTAGTTATGGCTTTGACCCTGATGAACTTCGAAAAGCTGTAAATACGAACACGAAAGCAATACTGGTGAATTCTCCTCATAACCCAACCGGCAAGGTTTTTGACATGGAAGAGTTGCTTCTTATCGCTGAAATCTGTCAGGAACATGACATCGTTGCTATTTGTGATGAAGTATACGAACATCTTGTATTTGAAGGTTCCCATACACCACTAATCTCGTTGCCCGGGATGAGGGACCGCACAATTCAAATTTCATCTGCCGGCAAAACCTTTAGCTTTACCGGATGGAAAATAGGGTGGGTCTGCGCTCAGCCTGCTTTGATGAATACTGTGCGCACGGCGAAACAATTTCTCACTTACGTCAATGGGGCTCCTTTCCAACATGCAATCGCTTCAGCTCTTGAACTTCCTGACGCTTATTTTCATAATTTTCTCGCGGACATGGAAAAAAAACGAAATTGTCTTTCAAGTGGTCTAGAAGATGCTGGTTTTGCTGTTTTTGAACCTGCTGGAACCTTTTTCATCACTGCAGATATCAGGCCATTCGGAATTTCCAATGGTCAACAATTCTGTCTAGATTTACCTGAACTATGTGGTGTTGTTGCTGTTCCTAATGTTGTCTTCTATGACAATAAAAGGGAAGGCGAGTCACTCGTTCGCTTCGCTTTCTGTAAACAATTAACAGTATTGGAATCTGCCGTATCAAGGCTAAGAAGTTTGGGAGCCAACAAATGAAAATCGCTGGAATCCAACATGACATTATCTGGGAAGACCCTGAAGCCAATTTCTCCGCATTGCAACCAATGATTGAGGAGGCAGTTTCAAACGATGCGGAACTCATTGTTTTAACAGAGTTGTTTAGTACAGGATTTTCTATGAATACTTCTAAAATCGCTGAAAGTCAGGACGGGCCAAGTACGTGCTTCCTAATTGAACAAGCTCGCCAGACAGGAGTACCTATTTGTGGCTCAGTTCCGTCGCTCCAACCTTCTTCCTCTCATCCTCAAAATTGCTTAATCGTCGCTCATCCAGATGGCTCATTAGATCAATACGCGAAAAAACACTTATTTACGTTCGCTGGAGAAGATAACCATTATGAAGCTGGGAAAGAAAATTTGACGTTGCAGATATCAGGATTAAGTGTGAGTTTTTTTGTTTGCTTCGACCTTCGGTTCGCACCAGAATTTTGGAACTTAGCCAAGGAAACTGATCTCTTTATAGTGGTGGCTAACTGGCCTGAAAGCCGGCGCGCACATTGGAAATCACTACTCCAAGCTCGAGCGATTGAGAATCAGTCCTACATATTTGGAATTAATAGAGTTGGAATCGGAGACGGAATCAATTACTCCGGTGATAGTTACCTTTTTGATCCTTTGGGAGAAAGCATCGCCGCAGCTCCTGCTAATACACCTATGGTGCTAATGGGTGAAATCGAGAAACAGGTTGTGACCAAGGTCCGTAAGCAATTTCCCTTTATTGCGGATCGCTGAGTTACATAACCCTACTGAGAACGTTCACCTAACATCAAAACTTTTCCATCTCGGTTTCCGATAATGATCTTTCCATCCCAAACTGCGGGAGTAGCTTCTAAGCAACCATTTCCAACTTCAATTCTCCACAAAAGAGGCGGCCTAACGTTCGTGTTACTTACGTCAAACGCATTGAGGTAGCCTTCGCAATCAGCTTGCAACAGAACATCATCTACAACCACGGGAGAGCTCCATAGGGGGCCTTGTATCAGAAACTCCCAACGGATTTCGCCGCTGATACGGTCTATTCCCATTAATCGTGCTGAATCTGTTGCCACGATAAGAATGTCTTGATGGAGAGCAGGAGTCGCCCAAACGCCATCGGGTAATTCCTCGTTATCAAAAACTGACCAGATCAAAGGATCTTCTGTGTTTGATGGATCAAGTTTAACAATCTGACCCACTTGAAATGAACGCGAATAACCTCTTTCATATTCAACTCCGACATATAGAAACCCCTGTTCATCCACAACTACTGTTGCATCAACGTCATCACCAACCCAATATCTAAAATTGCGGACGGGTTCTTCCCCCACTGACAAAAGAGATAAGTCCCACCCTTGAACCAGGCCACCAGAATTTGCAAAATATGCTGTATCACCGCTGATAGCAACAGAACCTTCAATTGATACGTTGCTGCCTACAGTGAAAATTAAGTCGTCATCGTAACCAGGCGCAGCGAAAACTAATTCCGGGTCAGCAGCGACTAGGCCTTCTGTGTCAAAGGAACGGTTCAATTTAATAATATGGAACATTGAGTTTTCGCCGCCTACGAAGAGATAATCATCAATTATTAGCGGGGCTCCATCCCAATCATTATTCCAAAGACTGCCTTCAACAGTATCGGAATCAAGACTCCATAGAACAACGGGTTCACTTTGATCAATGGCGATGACGCGAAGTAAATCATCCCTGCCACCGGCATAAATGATCGGATAACCATTGGGGTCCACAGTAACTGAACCTTTGATAATGTCGTCTGTTTGTAAGGGTTTCAACAACTGTTTTCCTGTGTTCGCATCAACAAAATGAATTGCTCCATCTAAAGCACCAAAAACTGTCCACGTTATTTCACCACGTTCAAAAATAACTGGTTGCCCTGTCCAACCAAGGCCACACCATTCTTCATTTTGATAATCGAGCATGGTCACCCCACAAAGCAATTGGTTTTCTGGGTACTGCCATTTAATTTCTGGATTATCCGGTATCGGACCTGTCCCATAAAAGGTTCTTGTGGGATTACCTCTAAACGTTAATAATCCTGGGACGGTTGTACCCCATGGTTTCCCTACTGACTCTGGGTTCACCCATCCGGGGTATGGATCAGGTTCCGGTGTAGGAATGGGAGTTGATGTTGGAGTTGGTTCTGCAATAGGTTCAGGAGTCGGAGTTGGAATCGGAATAACTGTAGGAGTTATAAATACCTCTTCGAGTAGTGATTCATCTGTTTGAGTGAATATCCAGATCCAAGCTCCTAACGCTGCTCCTAAAGCAAATAAGGCTACTGGGATTGCCCATCTAATTGAATGGTTGCCACCTTCTTTGCGTGGCTTTGCATGGCGTGGAGAATAGGAATTCAACTTTTACTCTTATCGTCCTTTGAAAATCGCTGATCGACGCTCTTCAAAAGACGCGACTCCTTCTTTGGCATCTTCGGTTGACATTAACCGTGCTTGTACTGGCCCAAGGGCATCAACGCAAGATTGGAAACCTTCATCTAACCAGCGCCGAGATGATGCCTTTGTTTCTTGAACAGCTAATGGTGCCATCTCGCAAATACGTTCTGCTATTTCAGTAGCTCGAGCAAGTTCGGTACCCGTAGGCACGACTTCCTGTACCAATCCAATCCTGTGTGCTTCTTCGGCATTAAATTCGTCGCATGTGAGTAAGTGATACATTGCATTCCCCCAGCCTCCCCTCTCAACAAATCGTATAGTTGCTCCTCCTGTTGCATGAATGCCGCGAGCTGGTTCAAGTTGTGAGAATCTACAATTTTCAGCAGCGATGATGATATCTCCAGCAAGTGCAAGTTCGATTCCAAAGGTATACGTTATTCCTTGAACAGCAGTGACTATCGGTTTTTTGCATGCTCTTCCCAACGCCATTGGGTCAACTCGTTCACTTGCGTTTGTGTGGGAACGGTTATTCTCAGACATTCTTTGTGTCCATTTGGGAAGATCCAAACCTGCTGTGAAATGATCCCCGTAACCGAAAAGTACGCCTACCCATAACTCATCATCTTCATCAAGCAAAGTGATTGCATCTACTAACTGTGACGCCATTGTTGGGGTATAACCGTTGTACTTTTCAGGACGATTTAACCCGATGAGTAAAATGTGATCTTTAATCTCTGTTGTAACTGAGCCTTCATTATCAACCATATACATTGACCTTAGTGCGTTTATTAACAAGTTTTACAACAGGTGACCTGTCTAAGTCAGTCGTCGTTTACGAGCCTGAAGGCACGTTGCAGAAGAGGGGCCTCTTGGCCGGGTTGTACTTGTTCCTCCGTTACCCCATCTTCCCATAGAGACCCTTGCGTAACTTGTTCACTCATCCCACCATCTGGAACAACTTGAAGAAAAGTTTCTTCAAAAGGTTCCGAAATGAGTTCTTCAAGATTTTCACGTTCTTGAGTCTCAACCCCTAAATCACTATCTTCTTCAAGAATTAAAGCATCTTCTACAGGAATTTCAATGCTTAGATCTGGTTCGGGATATGCATCTTTTATTATTTGAGTTGGGGTGGCATCTTTTTTTGATACACGTTTCGCCTTTTTCTTGCGTTTCTTAGAAGTTGACCGGTTATCAGTGATGACCCAACCTACTGGGACAGTTGTTCTTCCAACATGAATTTCACATAATGGTGATCCATCTGGTGCCTTCTCGTGGTTTGGATTAACTATCCATGCCCTTCTTGATTGAGGAACCATTAGTAGCACTGCTTCAGCTTCTCTGCCACAGCCAACACGATTACAAAAATCAGTCCTACCCACGACATGAAGCTACATCATGTGGGAGCAATCTGTGTGCCTATACTAAAAAATTTCCTATACCCTGCTGTCTTGCCTTTATAAATTCAGGCACGATTTTATTATCTATGGCTCATAGGCAACCTGATCAAATGTTTTCATTTAAGATGAGGTATCTACCTGAGGAGGCATCATTTATTCTTGGCTAACGCTTGAGAAACTTTCACAACAGTTTGAATTGTGCGGAATTTCTGCTGATTCCACGGTTACTGTCCTAAGTAACGAGTTTTCAGAAGAGGATTTCAAATCTGCTGTTCTGCTGGCATTAGAGAAAATCGGATGCCGCTTAGTTCCTTTGACTATTCCATTCGGCAATAGACAATCGTTTGCAGATCTACTTAACCAGAAAAGCGCATCGTTAGCTTTCTCTAGGGCCGATCTTGTGATTGATCTAACACACAATATTGATGATGCGCATATGACCAAACTTCCTTTGAGTGAAACGCGTGTACTCACGATAGATGGGGTAGTTGCGAACAATCCGCAATATTTAATGACTAGTACAGGAATTGTCCAAAGAGCCAAAAAGGTTACTGGACTTCTTTCTGACGGAGGTCATGTAGTTATTTCATCCCCGTCAGGCACGCAACTTAGTTTTGACCTTACCGATTGTCCAATAAAAGAAGAAACCGGTGTTCCCTCAGGTAAAGGAATGATCGCTAAGTGGCCATCTGGATCAATTGAACTCTTCCCTGATGGAAATGACATTGATGCTGAAATCATCGTTATGCCAGGAGATATTATCCTCGAAGCACAACACATTGTGAAAAGTCCTGTCCGGTTAGAGATAGCAAGAGGGAACGTCGTTGAGATTGAAGGGGAATCAAGTGATGCGAATCTCATTAAAGCACAACTTGAATACCATCCGAACGTAGAAGATGCTTACACATTTCGGAGTGTTTGCCTAGGTCTATGCCTTCGCCCTGGACATGAATATAAAGGACCTTTTGACCGCAATAAAACTGAGGGTATGAATAGCTGCTTCACTGCTGGCTGGGCTACTTTAACAACTGGAAGTCAAGACCTGCCGGCGCTTTCTATTACTATGACCAACGCTAGTGTTATGGTTGAAAACGTTCAGATCTTCTCAAATGGGAAACTCTCTGCAAGTCTCAATCCGGACATCTACGAACTTACTGCTCTGGATTTATAAGACATTTAAGTTTCGTAAAACAAAAGATGGATGGTACCTGCCATATGTTTCAATCTTCTAAAATTAGGTCTGGACCTTACGTGTTTCGTAAGGTAACGTGCCTCTCAAGGATTTACTGAGGTACAAGAATGAAGAAATTTTTGGGAATAGTGATTTTAGCTGTCTTCGCTTTTGGTGCTTGCGGAGGAGGAGACTCTGATGATACGCCACCAGCAACTCAAGACAATGGAGATACGGTCGAAACTGAAGAGCCACAAGATGGTTCGACAACCACCGAGGAAACCGAGGAACCAGTTGTTGCTGTTGAACCAACTCCGACTGCGCAAGTTGTTATTCCTACCCCAGCTCCATTAATTCATACAGTGCAACCTGGGAATTCGTTAAGTCAAATTGCGCAGAGTTATGGCGTTCCGATTGAATTGCTTGCTGCAGAAAACGGCATAGAGGACTACAACCTTATTCAAGTTGGTCAAGAAATAGTTATTCCTCTTATTGAAGATGAAGAGGAATAACTAAATTTTCTCTTTACTCTAGTTCGGAGATCGTTACGGAGTGTATGACAACATCTTCAACTGGTTTGTCACCAGGATGAGTAGGGACTTGTTGCATCGCTTCTGCCACTTCTAACCCCTTTATGACTTTTCCAAATAAGGAATACTGAGGGGGGAGCCCCACTCCGCTTCTTCCTGTCACAATAAAGAATTGACTTCCATTCGTGTTAGGTCCTGCATTAGCCATTGCTATTGAACCAATTTCATATCTACCAGGTTCTGGTAGTTCATCAGCGAATCTATATCCAGGGCCACCTCTTCCTGAACCTTCCGGACATCCTCCTTGGCACATAAAGCCATTTATGATTCTGTGGAAAATAAGACCGTCGTAGTAGTGGTAACGGGATAAGAAAACGAAATTGTTCACAGTGAGTGGAGCGTTAACGCTATCAAGATGGATGATCATTTCTCCCAAAGAAGTATCCATTTTTGCTGTATATGTTTTCCCATCCTCTATACATAGGGGTGGTTCTTGGGAAAAGCTTGTTTGCCGTTCGCTTGACCCATCAGGATTCGGACAATCAGTCATAAATTCTCTCTTTTCATATTTGTTACGTGAACGCTCACCCTATCGGTATTTCGTATTTCGCTCCACCATCCCCTGCTGGAACCAATTATGAATCTACGCTCCGCAATATGGTACAGAAGTCAAGAAAAGGGAAGATCCGAAAAATTCGGCAAAAACGGATGACTATTTCTTGTAGCGTTTGTGATGTTACTTGGAGAGGAAAACCGGGTGACCGATGTTGGAGTTGTGGAACTGAAGAAACCATCGAAGCTGTTCCAGTTCAAATCAAAATAGTTTCCTAAATAGACACAGGCGGCCAGTCGATGATCTAACCCCCGGTGATCATCGACTGTTTTTGAGCCACCCGTTTAACTCCACAGTGGCCGATAGCCCCCCGGTCAAATCAGCCACACTGGAGTCGAAGATGTGTCATATGTCACAGTACACAATCGGGAGCCTTAAACCAAACAATTCCTAAAAAAAGTCTTTCGCGAAGAACAATATCAAGAGAGAATCCGATCTAGCCTGTAAGAAGAACACTATGTCTACGAATATTCTTTTTCCTCTTTTAATTGTGGCGCTGAGCCTCTTTGTTGCCTTCACTGTGTATTCAAAAACTAAACAGAGGCCGCAGCCAAAGATCTTTAGGTTGCAAATCCCAAAAAAGAGAAAGGCGAGATTGCGGGAGACTGACGTTTCAGCAAGCACTCAGGAAGGACATGAGACTCATGAGGGAAATGCTTTAGCGAAATGGCATAAGACCCACGAAAGCACGGTACTTACTTTCTTTGAGTTAGCTGACAAGATTATGAGTCAAAGCCATAGCGAAGAAATCGATAACGATTCAATTTTGCAGAGATTACCGAACTTAAATGAGGCTTCCACTTCTCATCCTGCGCCAGACATAGGTGCCGAACTTGCGACTCTTGTTGGAATCGTCAATACGGGATGTTTTTCTTTTTCACGCAATGATATGGAAACGTTTACTGAACAGAAGTTGCTTTATTATGACTACCGGGCACTATGGCTACCAAGAATTCGCCAGTATGTATACGACTTTGAACGTCTCACTCATCTCCGAAAACTATTACCCTAACGTTGCACCCAGATTCAAAAATCAAATTGGTTTCGTTTAGTTTAACAGAGCTATTACTTCTTAAAAAGCAGGTAAGAACTTAGGGAAAAAGTGGTTATAGAAAAATATTCAGCCAGAATATTAGATGTATATAAAATTAAGAAAAGGTGAGTATGAATGACTTAAGTAAAGTAGTCAATGTTGCTGCGAGATCAGAAGCTGCAATAAAGATCTACGGGAAAGACGACACGCTTGTTCGCGCCCTTGACGGCGTTGATGTGTCTTTCGAATCAGAGAAGTTCACAGCCATTATGGGACCCTCTGGTTCTGGAAAGTCAACCCTGATGCATTGCATGGCGGGACTAGACGAGCTTACAAGTGGCAAGGTTTATATTGGCGAAGAAGACTTAACTGAATTAAGTGAAAAAGAACTAACACTGCTTCGCCGTAAACATGTAGGTTTCGTCTTCCAGTCATTTAATCTGGTTCCCACGTTAAATGCCCTTGAAAATATAACTCTCCCACTTGATCTCTCAGGTGTGAAACCCGATAAAGAATGGATAGATCAAATAGCTGACGTTGTGAGCTTAACTGACCGGTTGAAGCATCGACCTAATGAATTGTCTGGAGGTCAACAACAAAGGGTGGCTGTTTCACGAGCTCTTGCAAGTAAGCCAAATATCATCTTTGCTGACGAACCGACAGGGAATCTTGATTCAAAAACTGGTAACGAGATACTTGAATTTATGCGTATAGCGACAACCGAACTTCAGCAAACAATTGTGATGGTAACTCATGACCCAGTGGCCGCTAGCTTCTCTGATAGGGCTATCTTTCTTGAAGATGGCAAAGTTGTAGGTGAACTTAGGGAACCTACTGCTGATGGTGTACTTGACCAAATGCGAAGCTTTGGTAGCTGAGTTCTAAGCATGACCCTCTTTAGAATTGCCATAAAAAACGCGTATTCAAAACCCGGCCGTTTTTTGTTGACATCACTCGCAGTTCTTATTGGTGTTGCATTAACTACCGCTGTGTTTATCTTCACGGATAGTTTACGCACGACATTTGGTAGCCTCAGCGAAGATATCGAATCCGGCTATGATTTAGCAGTTCGCTCTGAGATTCCATTTGGAAATCGATTAAATGCTGCTCCAATAGATTTAGATCTCCCTGAAACGCTAGCGGAAATTCCAGGAGTGATTGGTGTTCAGCCTCGAGTAATCGAATTCGGCATTGTTCCAAATACAGCAGATGGGTCAGCTGCTTTAGCTGATCGTGGACCGAATATAGGAGTTAACTGGGAAGATAGCGCAATTACCCCGCGGCTTTATTTAGCACAAGGAGATATACCTACTTCAATTACTGAATTCACTATTGATGTTGATACGGCAGCAGATGATGGATTTGTAGTTGGCAAAAAATATAATCTTCAAACACCGAATGGATTACAAGAACTGACCTTGGTCGGTACTTTTACTTTCGCTGATCCCGAAGAGAATGCGCTGGTTGGGGCGAAGCTCGTTGCAATGGATACCCAATCAGCAGTGGCCTTATTCAATAGTGGTGTGGGCTTCGATGATATTACTTTAAGCATTGAGCAGGGTTTCATTGCAGCCGAAATTGTTCGCGACATAGAAGATTTACTGCCCGAAGGTCTTGAAGTAATTAGCGTTGATGATCTTGTTGAAGAGCAGGCCGATACCTTCAATAATTTCATTAATATTTTTCGAACTATTCTTTTAGTCTTCGCCTTTGTCATCCTCATTGTCGCAGCTTTTATCATCTATAACGTCTTTTCGATCATCGTGGGGCAACGAATTCAAGAGATCGGTCTCTTACGTGCGTTAGGGGCTACTGGAAAACAAATCACAAACTCTATTGTTATTGAGGCTTTGATTGTTGGAATTTTCGCGACTGTAACGGGAATTGCCCTAGGTTTCCCTATTGCGTTTGGCCTTCAAGAACTCTTAGCATCTTTGGATTTCGGTCCTGACGAGAATTCGCTTCCTTTGCGCCCTACTACATTAATCGTGGGGTCAGTTCTCGGAATTGGTCTTACGCTCGTGGCGGCTGTCTGGCCTGCACTTAAAGCACGATCTATTTCACCTATGGCAGCATTGCGAAATACCGCTTCGGAGTCTTATGTAGCTCAAAAAAATGTAATAGCGGGCTCTTTACTCACACTTATGAGTTCCATAACACTTATAACTGGCTTTACGGTTGATAAATGGCTACTGATGCTGCCCTTGGGTGTTCTAGCCGGTATATTCCTTTATCTCGGTCTGAGTAGAATTAATACCCTTGCGGGCAAGCTTTCCTTCTTGCTTACGGGCTTAGTTCTTCTTGTAACTGCTTTGACCGCTGATCTCTCCACTTCTATGCTCTTGGCTCTTCTTGGTGCTGCTGCGCTCAACTCATTTCTAGGAATAAATATCTTAAGCCCCTTATTTGCTGAACCAGTTACACGCTTTCTCGGAATTCCAACAGCAAGACTTGGGGTTCCTAGCAAAATGGCCCGTCGGAATGCCGGAAGAAACCCTGAAAGAACAGCAACGGCGGCATCGGCTTTAATGATTGGTTTAGCTTTAGTAGCAACGGTTTCGGTGATATCTGAATCTCTTAAAGCAACAGTTGGAGACATACTCGAAGAAGACGTGATTTCTGATTGGTGGGTACAGGGAGAAAATCTTGGCCCCGAACCTCTAGGTTTTAGCTCATCAGTCACAAAGGAAATCACTGAACTTCCAGAAGTTAAGGAAGTACTTGCAATGCAATATTCTGATGAAGGGCTCCGCACATTAACTGACCAAAAAGTCCAGAGGATCTATTCTGCGAATCTTGAATCAATTCCAAAACATTTTGATATCGGACTTATTGATATGAACGAAGTGCTTATTGGTAATAACGCTGTGTACCTGCATGAAGATGAAGCTAAGAAATACGAATTGAGTCTTGGGTCATCAATTCCAGTTGAATTTATTGACCAAAGTCAAAAAGATCTAATCGTTGCTGGTATTTTCTCCTCAAAATCAGTCATTGACTCCGGATGGCTGGTTGATTCTAGTGTGTATGAGTCAAACGCAAATTTGGTTCCACAAACCGATGATTTTGTCGGAGTTCTTATCAACGATGGAGTTAGCGAACAGGAAGCCAGAGAAGCTTTAGAGGCTGTTTTGGTTGATTTTGAACAAGTGAAAGCGCAAACAAAAGACGAAGTTAAGGAAGATGCAGAAAACCAAATCAATCAGACACTAACCATTGTTAGCATCCTTCTGTTTATTTCAGTTGTTCTTGCTGTTCTAGGTGTTGCTATTACCTTGGCACTATCTGTTTTTGAGCGAACACGTGAGATCGGTCTCACTAGAGCGGTAGGGGCGACAAGAAAACAGATAAAGAGAATGGTTCGAGTTGAAGGTATTCTTGTAGCTCTTTTCGGTGGCTTGCTTGGTGTTGGTTTAGGACTGATTTTTGGCATAGCCTGTGTGCAAATTATCCCAGATGATTTCGTTTCTCAACTAGCTATTCCTTGGCGTCTTATATTCAGGAACCTTTTAATAGCAGGTGTAGCTGGGTCACTCGCAGCGTATTTCCCTGCTCGTAGAGCTGCTAAACTCCAGGTTCTTGATGCTATAAACCACGAATAATTTCTCTCTTATTCGGTATCGTCTTGATGCTTACCGGTCAGAACATCAAAGACAACGCTTTACCGACAAACGCTCGACGTCAGTGTTGAAGAGCATCGGGAAGAATCTCCGAATGGACAATTATTAAACGACGAGTTGCTCGTGTGAGAGCCACATACAAGGAGCGGATCCCATTTCGTTCCCCATTAATAATCTCTATGGGTTCTACCACAATAGCTACGTCAAGCTCTAAACCTTTAACTAACCCGACAGGAACGAGAGTTACCTGACTTGATAAAGCCCCCTCATATACAAGTCCGTGTTCTATGCCCGAAGCATTAAGAGATTGCGTTAGCGGATCTACATAACGATCAGGAGAAATCACAGCCATTGTTCCAGAACCCAGTTCCTCAAGTTCTGATCTTGTTAGAGCTGTGACTGCACCGAGAAGACGAGCTGGAGTCTCTACTTTGACAAATCGAGGAATCTCGCCTTGTTCGCGAACAGCTACTGGAGGGTTCATCCCGAACGGTGTTCCCTGAATAACTTTTGAAGCAACATCCATTGTTGGCTGAGGCAATCTATAGCCAACAGTCAATTCAGCGAACCGTGGCTCTTTTCTACTTGGAAGAGCTTCAATAATATGATTCCAGTCATCATGAGCCCATGCACCGGTAGCTTGAGCGATATCTCCTACAAGAGTCATTGACCCATTTAGAGAACGTCTCTGTAACATGCGTAACTGCATCGGGGAAAGATCTTGTGCTTCGTCAACAACAATATGGCCAAATGTGCGAATTGTTTCTTCCTCTTTAAAGCCATTTCGCGACCCAAGGATTGCTTGGGCTTCATCAAGAATCGGAGCATCGTGTTCAGTCCAAAGCACTTTCGAAGCATGCGAAGAGCGTTCTCGGTATAGATGAATGATTTCTTCAGGTGAGAATGATGGTGACCCGGCATTTACGAGTAAGGCTTTGCTTCCAAAAAGGTCGTGCACCAAATGCTCAGCTGTTAAGGAAGGCCACATCCAATCCAAAGTTTCCCTGATTTCTAAAATGTTACCTAGATCAGTTCTTAACTTTGTCGGGTTTATTTCACCACCACGCGCGCTTGCTGCTAGTGCATCGAAGACGGAATCCCGAACATAATTTCGAGCAGAATTGTGATGCTGATATCTTCGTCTAGCTTCAGAAATAATATGTGATGATTCTTCTACACTCAACCGGAGTTTCTGGAGTCCATAACCAATGGTTAACTCTTCCCGTATAGGTCGTTCTCTATCTTTCACAGCTCTTCTGAGTACGTCTTTCATTAATGAACTTCCCTTTATTCTTGCTATCTCCTCTGAGTCAAATCCCCGAACTGTAACCCGAGGTACTAAATCAGCTAGGACAGCAAGGTGTACCCCAGCCTCCCCTAATGAAGGAAGCACTTGTTCAATATAAGTAAGGAACACTTTGTTCGGACCTACGACTAATACACCCTGCCCTTCAAGAGGGAATCTATGAGTATAAAGAAGGTAAGCTGCCCGATGGAGGGCGACAACCGTTTTGCCGGTTCCAGGCCCTCCTTGCACTGTTAGAACTCCTGCTAATGGGGCGCGAATAATTTCATCTTGTTCACCTTGAATGGTTGCAATGATGTCTCCTAAGCGTCCGGTTCTAGCTTGTTCCATTGTTGTTGCTAGTGTCATTCTGCCTTTAAAATACGGGGTTGCGGAGTCATCAATAATGTCATCGCCAAAAAATTCATCTTCTATACCGAGAAGTTTTTTCCCTCGTGAGGCAAAATGTCGACGCCTGTTTAAGCCCATGGACTCCCTACCAGTAGCGCGATAAAAAGATTCCGAGATGGGTGCACGCCAGTCAACTGTGATTGGGTCTTGATTCTCATTCCATACTGCTATGCGACCAATGTAGAAAGTTTCATTATCACTCTCTTCGTTTCTTTGGTCTATCCGACCAAAGACAAGCGAAGCATCCCCTATATCCAGTTGGGATAGTCTTTTATTTACCTGATCAGCTATGACATCTTTTTCAAATCGTGCCTGATGCGTTCCACCTTTTCCTGATTCCACCATTTTATGCAGCTTTTTAGCTTCGTCATGGGCGCGCTCTAAGACGGAATAAGCATCATTAATGTATTCTTGTTCAGCTTGAAAATCAGGGTGGATTCTGATCACCTCTTCTGGTGAAAAATTTATTTGGGGTGATTTGGGTGGTTAACTATTCTAGCGATTTGAAAGACTTTCTCATCATTCGAATCCTCTTCTTAGTAATTTCTGACTTGCTCAAATCGTTTATTTCCTATTGTCGCTACTAGATTTATCATGTGGCTTTTAAAGATTTACAGAATCATTCTTTCTTACGGGCCTGTAGGTGTGAACCGGTTGAACGGACACCTGTATGGTTTATGCGTCAGGCCGGTAGGTCCCTTCCTGAATATCGGGCATTACGAAAAGAAGGAAGTATCTTAGAGGCGATTAAGAAACCAGATATATCTACTGAAATTACGTTGCAACCTATTCGACGCTATGGCGTTGATGCAGCAATCCTGTTCTCGGATATTGTTGTGCCGGTACATGCTATTGGGTTTGGGGTAGAAATTGAACCAGGTATAGGACCAGTAGCTGCTGATCCTTTCAGATCCTCTGATGACTTAAAGCGGCTAAGAAATCTAAATCCTGAACTCGACACACCGTACGTACTTGACACAATTAAAGGTTGTATTGAGGAACTTGAGATTCCTTTAATTGGTTTCGCTGGTGGTCCTTTTACTGTTGCTAGTTATTTGATAGAAGGTGGGCCATCACGGTCTTACCAGAAAACAAAAGCACTAATGTTCAGCGATAGAAAATTATGGGATTCGCTAATGGAGCGATTAACAGATATCACAATCCAATCGTTGCTCTCTCAAGTAGAAGCCGGTGTTAGCGCAATTCAATTATTTGATTCATGGGCCGGTTCTTTATCTCCAAGCCAATATGAGAGCTTCGTTTTCCCTTACTCACAAAAGGTATTTGATATTTTGGGGGAAACAGGTGTCCCAAGAATACATTTTGGAGTTGGAACCGGTGAATTGTTGTCGTTAATGAGTGATGTAGGTGCTGATGTCGTTGGAGTTGACTGGCGTGTTCCTATTGATACAGCTAGAGAAAGAATCGGCTCTCGGAAGGCTGTTCAAGGAAATCTTGATCCAGCTATTCTTGGAGGCTCATGGTCTTCAATTGAATCAGAAATAATTACGATCATGAAAAAAATTGGAGGTAAACCCGGACATATTTTCAATCTCGGTCATGGTGTAACTCCCGATGTAAATCCCGATGTTTTATTACGGGTTGTTGAACTTGTTCATGATTTTCGGCTGGAAACGTGAAACTTGTAATTGTTGGAGGGGGAATTAGCGGACTTAGTGCCGCGTATGAATTATGTAAAACAGGTCATGAAGTCCTTCTTCTAGAAAGTTCAGGAAGGCTCGGAGGGAAGATACTCACAACTGAAGTAGCGGGTTCAAATATTGACGCTGGGCCAGATTCTTTCCTGACTCGTGATCCAGAAATGCGTGAACTATGTTTTTCTCTCGGGATAGGAGATGAACTTGTTTCACCTGTTTCTAGGGCAGCAAAAATTTGGGTAAATGGCTCCATGCATGCTTTACCCAAGAAACATTTTTTGGGTGTCCCACTTGATCTAGATGAATTAGAGAATCTTTCAATCGTTTCTGAGAAGGGTTTATCAGAAGCGCGTACTGACCTTATCAAGTCAGGGAATGAGCCTAATGAAGATGAAACCGTTGGTTCACTGGTTCGCCGTCGGCTTGGTGATGAAGTAATGGAAAATCTCGTTGGGCCACTTTTGGGGGGAATAAATGCGGGAGATGCTGACACTCTTAGTCTGGAGTTTGGAGTTCCTCGATTGTTCGAAGCCAGCAGGCATGACCCGAGTCTGATCAATTCAATAAACTCTTTTCTTTCTCAACAAGAAACAGATCCACGTGAACCTATTTTTCTGACTCATCCAGCTGGTTTGCAACGTGTAGTTGACTCTTTGGAAGCTCAAATAACCGGAGATATCCGCTGTAATGAAAAAGTATCCGGTTTAAGAAAATCTGGTTCATCATGGATTGTAGAAAGCAACGAGGAATATAAAGCTGAAGGAATCATCTTTAGCACACCTGCTTTTATTACTTCGAATATTATTTCCAGTTCTTGCCCGAATACCGCAAGACTCCTATCTGAAATTAAATACGCCTCAATGGCCTTTATTACTTTTGCTTTCCCATTTGACTCTGTTCCAGATTTTGATGGAAGTGGCTTTCTCGTCTCAAGAGATGAAGACATGCTAACAACAGCGTGCTCTTGGACTTCATCGAAATGGGCGCACTTCAAGAATGATAAGAAAGTCTATATACGCCTTTCAGTTGGAAGATTTGAAGATGATAGTGCTTTAAGGCTAAATGACGTTGAATTGATAGAGCAGTTGCGGAAAGAACTTGAAATATTTACTGAAATCACCGCAGATCCTCTTGCTACTAGAGTTACCCGTTGGCCTAATTCATTCCCCCAATATGAGGTGGGACATGGAGAGAAGATACAAAAAATCCGTTCTGAAATTATCAAAGAGGGCCCAGGAGTTTTTCTAGCTGGAGCAGCTTTTAATGGTTTAGGGTTATCGGCTTGTATCAGAGATGGCACTTCACAAGCACAAGCAATTTCAAAATTTTTAGTAGAAAAATGATCGTAAGATAAAAACTATGCTTGGAATTAAACGCCTGACGAATGCAGTAAATAGAGGAGTGGGAATTTGCCTACTACCGCTCCTGACAGGGGTTCTCTTTGTCCTTTCTATGCCGCCATGGGGATTTTGGCCTCTTGCGTTTCTCGCTATTGCGGGACTAGATCAATTTCTAAAAGGTGTTAGGTCAGCAAAAACACGATTTATCATTGGATTCAGTTTTGGGTTAGGTTGGTTATTCACCGGAACTTTCTGGATGATCGCTTTAACAGTTCCAGGGTTTTTTATTCAAGGCTTGCTCTTTAGTGGATTTTATGGCTTTTCAACTCTTCTTATACCAAGAACAGTTCATCGCTTTATAGCCTTACCCGCCATTTTTACGTTAGTAGAAGCATTCCGTTATCGTTGGCCATTTGGAGGAGTTCCATTAGCGACAATCGCTATGTCACAAAGTAGTTCTCCCCTAGGCCAAACGGCAAGAATTCTCGGTCCTTTATTTCTTACTTTTCTTGTCGTTGCTGCTGGAATTGCTTTCTCACTCGCATGGGAGAGGAAATGGTTTCCTTCTTTCATGCTTGTGGTATCAATAATCGTTATTTGGGCATTTAGCTTAATTGCGCCAAAAGGCAGTTCTTTTGAATCAATTGATATCGCTATCGTTCAAGGTGGCGGTGAACAAGGAACCCAGGCTATTAACACAGACGAACGTGAAGTATTTGAACGTCACCTGAATGCGAGTTCTAGAATTAACGGAGTTCCCGAACTTGTACTTTGGCCAGAAGATGTTGTCAATGTAAGACAACTACTTATTGATTCACCTGAATTTCTAGAGTTACAACAACTAGCTCAAGATTTGGATAGCTGGCTTGTAGCCGGAATCTTTGAACGTACGAATAATACTTCAAATGCGAATGCTTCAATTGTGTTTGGGCCTGATGGAAATACATACGACAGATACGATAAGGTTAGGCTCGTTCCTTTTGGCGAATATGTACCTCTTCGTAGCGTTATTGAGCCATTTGCTCCTGACTATTTACCTGCCCGCGATACTAAACCTGGTTCGGGTAAGCCAAATTTGAGAATACCAATTGAGGGAGTTGATCTTAATGCAGGTATTTCAATCTCTTGGGAAATTTTCTTTGAAGATCGGGCACGGGAAGCAATTAACAATGGTGGACAAATTCTTTTAAATCCAACAAATGGGTCAAGTTACTGGCTGAGGATACTCCAGACTCAACAGGTGGCTTCATCGCAACTTCGCGCGATAGAGAATGGTAGATGGGTACTCCAAGCTGCTCCAACAGGATTTAGCGCAATTATCGACTCTGATGGGGAAGTTCTACAAAGAACAAGTATTTCTGAAACAAAGGTACTTGAAAGCAGAGTGGAACTCCGAGAAGGGAAAACTCTCGCTACGCGAGTTGGTCCTTTACCAGTGATTCTTGCCGCTGCTGTCTTAGTGGTTTGCGCAAATGTATACGCTCGGAGAAAGCATTAATTTACTTCAATCATTAGTGTTGCAGGTCCTTCATTTATCAAATTAACATTCATGAATGCTTGAAATTGACCTGTTTCAACGCTGACCCCATGATTTACCGACAGGCATTTTACGAAATAGTGTATTAATGACTCTGCTTGTTCGGGTGGGGCAGCTGCAACCCAACTGGGTCGCCGGCCGCGACTAACATCACCATAAAGTGTGAACTGAGAGATCACTAGCATTTGTGCATAGACCTGCAAACTAGATAAATTCATTCGACCTTCATCGTCTTCAAAGAATCTCAATTCAACGATTTTTTTTGCAAGTTTTTCAGCTACAAGTTTTGTATCACTGTGCGTAACCCCAACAAAAATACAAAGCCCAGATGAGATACTGCCAATAATCTCCCCTTTAACCTCTACCGAAGCTTCTGACACACGCTGCACAAGTGCTCTCAAAGGACTCCATTCTTAACTAGGGATAAAGTTATGTTTTATTGATTTCACCACTTAACAATAAAGAAATCCAGTTGAGAAAAAGAACATTTCGTTATTTTTAGATTGATTTACCTCCACATGTCTTTACCCTTGAATTCTGGTACGGAAGGATGCAATTTTGGGAGCTGAACTAAAAGAAACGCAAAAAAAACATTTTCGTATCGCCATGCTTGCCTATCGTGGCAAGCCACATGTGGGCGGGCAAGGAGTCTATGTGCGTGAGATGAGTAAAGCGCTTGCAGAACTTGGACATACAGTTGAAGTTTTTGGAGGTCCTCCTTATCCTGACCTTGACTCAAGTGTTCCTTTAAATAAATTTCCGAGCCTTGAAATTTTCAACGACCATTTCCCTGGAAGAATTCCGGGATTTTGGGAGATTAAAGATCTGCCTGATTTCGTAGAATTATGTTCTTATATGACCGGTAATTTCTCCGAGCCTCTCTCCTTTTCTTTGCGAGCTTACCGAGCGCTTAAAGAACGGTCTGATGATTTCGATTTAGTGATAGACAATGGGTCTTTAGCATACGGAAACCTACTAATTCAGAAAAGGCTTGGGCTTCCAATTCTCGGTGTAATCCATCACCCTATTACAGTTGATCGACAACTTGAATTAGATAATGCGCGAACACGCCTTGAACGATTCGGGAAAAGGAGATGGTACGCGTTTACAAGAATGCAAACTCGTGTCTGTAAGAAAATTCAACGAATTGTTACAGTTTCGGAATCATCAAAGGCCGATATAAGCAAAGACCACAAAGTTGACCTTTCAAAAATCCATGTTGTTCCTATCGGGATTGATACAGATTTCTTTGCCCCCAAGCCAGGCATTGAAAGAATCCCCGGTCGCATTGTCTCAACTGCTAGTGCTGATGTCCCTCTTAAAGGACAGAAATACCTTCTAGAAGCATTAGCTGAAGTTAGAAATCAGTACCCGAATGTCCACCTAGAATTGGTCGGTAAACAACGAGAGGGAAGCACTACTGCAGAAACTCTTGATGAATTAGGCCTAAGTGACATCGTAAATTTCAATCAGGGAATCAGCTACGAAGAGCTAGTTAATTTACTTGCTTCGGCTTCAGTTGCTATTGTGCCTTCGTTATATGAGGGATTTTCTATCCCTGCCATTGAAGCTCTTTCTTGTGGAGCTCCACTGATAGCTACCACTGGAGGCGCTCTTCCTGAAGTGGCCGGACCTCACCTTGAAACTTGCCTTGCTGTGCCACCAGGTGATAGCTCAGCTTTAGCTAGGCAAATAGAATTTGCTTTTGAGAATCCAGATATCTGCCAAAGAGTCGGTTTAGCAGGAAGACAACGTGTTATTGAGAAATGGAGTTGGCGTGAATCTGCAATCACGACAGCGAAACATTGCGAAGAATTGCTCGCTAATTGGGATATTGGGATATTGGGTAATTAGATATGTTGACTGTTGATTATGAACGATTAGTTGTAGAGGACGACCATAAAGTCCTTGACCTCGGATGTGGCTTCGGACGACATGCATACGAATCTCTTCGCCGAGGCGCTACGGTCACTGCCTGCGATATGGCTCTCCCTGAATTACAAGAAGTAAGAGCTACATATGCAGCGATGCTTCAGGCTGGTGAGATACCTGACTCCGCAATAGTTTTTGCTTGTGCCGGCGACGCCACACAACTCCCCTTCAATGATGGGTCATTTGACAGGATTATTGCTAGTGAGGTTCTTGAACATATCCATGATGATGACTGTGCACTTCAGGAATTGTTCCGAGTGCTAAAACCGGGAGGGAAAATAGCAATAACGATCCCAGCATATTTACCTGAGAAAGTATGTTGGGCTTTATCTGATGAATACCATGCTCCGAAAGAAATAGGGGGTCATGTCCGCATTTACAGAAAAAATGAATTGAAAGGAAAAATGCAGTCACACGGTCTAGAACCTATTGACTATCACCGTGCACATGCTCTCCACTCACCTTATTGGTGGCTGAAATGTGCAGTTGGGCCGAAAAACAGTGACCACCCATTGGTCAAGACCTATCTACGCTTTCTAACCTGGGATATCGTCAAGCAGCCATGGATTACGAAAATTTTAGAAAAATTACTTCAACCCGTGTTAGGTAAGAGTGCAATCATCTATGCTCAAAAGGCTGCTACTGCTTAACCAAGGATTTGAATTTGCTCCCGAAACCCCCTATGGAAATCATGGATCTCTCTGCGGTACGCCAAACCGGTGAGTCTATAGCTGAATGGCAACTGCCTTCAGGGATGATTCCTTGGTTCCCTAATGGTCACGCTGACCCATGGAATCACATTGAAGCAGCAATGGCACTAGATATTTCTGGTCTGCAGAACGAAAGTATCCGCGCCTATCAATGGTTAGCGGATATACAACTCAAAGATGGATCTTGGCACAATTACTATCTTGATGATGGAATAGAGCAGGACAAAATTGATTCAAACTGTGTTGCCTATATAGCAACTGGTGTCCTACATCATTACCTTGTTTCGAAAGATAAAGGCTTTCTTGAGACAATGTGGGATGTCGTGGAACCAGCAATTGACTTCGTACTTGAACTCCAAACCCCAAGAGGGGAAATAATCTGGGCACGCCATTCTGATGGGACGCCATGGTCTTATGCTCTGCTAACTGGTTCGTCAAGCATTTCCCATTCTTTGAGATCAGCTATAGCAATCGTTAATGAACTAGGTCTAGAGAAACCCCAATGGGAAAAAGCTTGCCAGAAACTAATTAAGGTTCTTCAGACTATGCCAGACGCTTTTGCTCCCAAGGAACGATGGGCTATGGATTGGTATTACCCGGTTCTTACTGGAGTCTTAAGAGGGGGAACAGGAATTGACCATCTTAAAGAAAAGAGCGAAATTTTTGAAATAGAAAGTAGGGGGATTCGTTGTGTTTCGGATCGTCCTTGGGTCACAACTGCTGAAACATGTGAGTGTGCTATGGCATACCAAGGTGTCGGTGATATGGCTCACGCCATTTCTCTTTTTGAGCAAATCCAAGATTATCGAAATGAAGATGGTCGGTATTTAACAGGAATGGTATATCCGGATTATGTTTCGTTCCCTGAAGATGAACACTCAACGTACTCTGCTGCAGCGGTTATAATCACAGCTGATTCGCTGATAGGGCTGACTGATGCCTCCCAGATCTTCTCAAATCACGATTTTCTGCCTGTTATTTAATAAGACGATTAGCTCCGGTTACGCAGCGTCTCCAAAGCAGTATCTGCGTGAACCATCATGTTTGTTTCACTCTTAATGACCTGAAGAAGCGTTCTATCTGTATTTATAACGTAAGTTATCCGGCGGTTACCAAAGGGTCCAAGCCGTTTCGCTCCCAGTAAAGAAGCTATTTCTTGCTCTGGATCTGATAATAAAGGAAATCCTAATTGGTTCCTTTCGTCAAATGCTTTCTGCTGATCAACCTGATCAGCGCTTATACCAATCCGTTGGGCGTTTAGTTCAGAAAACTCAGTACCAAGGTCACGGAAATGGCAGCTTTCTTTCGTTCAGCCAGGGGTCATTGCTTTTGGATAGAAGAAAAGCACTATTGGACCTGATTCAAGAAGTGAAGAAAGGGAGACAAGTTCACCGTTTTGGTTCCTAGCTTCAAAATCTGGCACCAATTGACCTATTTTCATAACCTACCTTTTTGTCGTTTCCTTTATCTTACTTTATCTATTTGGGTTAAGAAATTCTTTGAAGAACCCTGAGTGAACCTTCTGCATTAATTTCTTTCCAATCTCCACTGTTGATCGCTGGAAGATAGATGCATTCATATGGAGGTCTTCCTCCGTCTCTTTCCTCTGGAAAAACATCGTGGATTGCAAGAATCCCTCCAGATTGTACTTTAGGGACCCAGCCAGAGTAATCAGCTTTCGCCGGCGCTTCTCCGTGTCCGCCGTCTATAAAAAGGAAAGATAGCGGGGTTTCCCAATTCTTTGCTACGACTTCTGAATATCCAACTAAAGCAACAACCGTTTGCTCTAAATCGGCGTTATATATTGTTTGCCGAAAAATTGGAAGCGTATCCATTCTCCCAATAGTTTCGTCAACTAGGTCCGGTTCATGGTGTTCCCAACCACTCTGATTCTCCTCAGAACCCCTGTGGTGATCTAAGGCGTAGAGTATTCTCCCAAGTTTTTGTGCGGCGAAGCCAAGATAGGTAGCTGACTTTCCGCAATAACTGCCTACTTCAAGAAACGGGCCTGGTATTGAAACACTGGAGGCGGCTTCATACAATGCTTGCCCTTCATCATCAGGAAGAAAACCTCTTGCGGATTTTGCTAAATCAAGTTGTTCTTGATTCATAGGGAAGAATCCATATTAATCATGTTAATCAATTTTGATTACCGTCCTTTTTGTTTTGTTTCTGAAAAGATGTACATCTCAAGAATAAAGTATTTCGCGACCCATAGGAGAGCGTAAGCAATTGCATTAGCTATATTAAGCGCTATCCAAATTGACCATATTGAGTCAGCAACAACAACGAAGATCGTTGAAATGATGAGACCTAGAAAAGCTATGGCCCAGTATGGAAGTATTTCATGTCGGAAACTATGTGGGTTCTTAATCTTCCAAACCCAAAATCTATTGAGGAGATAATTGGGGATAGTTGCTATGAGAACTGCTAATACGTTGCTTGTGAAAGCGGAAAGGTTAATAATTTCTGCGAAAAGAAATAGTAATACCTGTCCCAGAGGCGCTGTAAATACCGATACGGAAATATAGCGAAGTTTTTTCTTTGCTAGGAAAGTGACTTTCACGATACGAACTAATCAAAGGTGAAACGGTAGACATTTGTCTCTCGTTTTTGGAAACCAAGATCTTGATAGAGACGATTCGCTGATTCGCGAGCAGGTCGTGAAGTTAATTCAACTGTTTTGGCTCCAGCTTTTTGCGCTATGTGTAAAGCTTCCTGATTAAGTTTTTTCCCAATTCCCTCTCCACGATGGTCACTGTCAACGACAACGTCTTCAATCCATGCTCGTAGACCTGTTGGTATATGGAAAAGCACTAGTGTCATTGTCCCAACGATTTCATTATTATTGTTTTCCGCTATGAGGATCATTGATGCATCTGATCTGATGATCTGATCAAGTTCTTCTTCTGTTGGGGGCAAACTAGAAGTTGATAATTGAGGTATTAACTTCTTGTAAGAATCAACTAGTTTGGGAGTGACTTCATCAGCTATTCGAATGCGAACCATAGAGTCATCGTATCTTCACCTACTGAAAATCTCTTGCAATGAGTTAACTAGCGTACGAGGTGAAATTTTAGAAAACTGTGATTAATCTCAGTTCAATGGCAAGTGTTGAAAATATCTGGGATCAGATTCCACAACTCACGAATCCAATTCTCATCGCAGCATTCTCAGGTTGGAACGACGCTGGTAGCGCTGCAACTTGGGCTGTAAGGCACCTAACTGAAAAAACCGGTGGGGAGAAATTTACTTCACTTGATGCTGAACCGTATTACGACTTCTCATCGGAGCGTCCTTCAGTTAGGTTAAATGATGATTCAAGGTATTTAGTTTGGCCCGAGAATGACTTCTTCGTTTCTGAAGCTCATTCTTTAATTTTTTTGAATGGGACAGAACCTCAACTGAAGTGGAAAACATTTAGTGACGAGATTATGGCAGTAGCAAAAGAGATGGATGTTTCTATGATTATCACTTTGGGATCACTTTTAGCTGAAGTTCCTCATTCACGCCCTGTATTAATACATGGGGTTAGTGAAGATGCTGAGATAAATGAAAAGTTTGATCTACAGAGATCAGGATATGAAGGCCCTACTGGCATAGTTGGCGTTTTAAATCAGTTTGCTTCAGAAATTGGCATACCTAACATTTCGTTGTGGGCGAGTGTTCCAAATTATGTTGCAGGTGCTGAATCACCCAAAGCAGCACTTGCCCTGGTTGATAAACTTGGTGAGATCATTCCCTTTGCAGTGCAAACAACTGATCTTCAAATAGCTGCAGCTGCGTATGAAAGACAAATTAATGAAATAGTTGATGGGGATGTGGAAACCAGTAGTTATGTCGATGCTCTTGAGAATAGTTTTGATGCGGGAAATTACGAGCAGACTGACCCTACGGATTTTGTGGAAGAAGTTGAAAAATTTTTACGCGAACAAGAGTAGTAAATTTTACTGCTAGTTCTCTTTGTCTTCAGATTTCCATACAGGACGGCGGGGTTCATCAAACTGGACTTCAATTGGTTCACCCCGTATAGCCGAGAATGCGTGTTCAACCCATGATCCTGAACCGGCAAGAGGTTCGGGCAATGCGTTCTCTTGAAAAAATCCGACATCATCACATTCCAAAGGATGGGGTTTTAGTGATCCACCCATTACTTCGCATTGAAAAACTATTGAATACAACGGCATTCGTGTGAACCTAGCCCTCACTCCATCAAGTATGGAAATAATTCTTGTAGCTTTTACTTTCAGTCCTGTCTCTTCAAGAACTTCCTTTTCAGCTATTTCAGCGGCAGAGTATCCTACATCAGCGAACCCTGTTGGGAATAACCACACACCAGAATCCGATCGTTGTATAAGAAGTATTTCTCCTTTATCGTTACCGACTACTGCCCCTATGGCGACTTTTGGAGTGACATAGCCAGGGACTCCTTTCCCAACTGACTGCATCCATTCTGTTACTTTCTCACTGCTTCCCTCGGATTCAGAGATACGAGAATGGATATCTGCAGCTACATGTAATACTTCTTCATATCTTTCTCTTTCATAAAGATTTTCTGTGAAGGCAAGCCCTGTTCTAGCGATTCCTGATAAAGCTTCACTCCATCTAATCAAATCATGTTCATCGGTCATTTGTTTTCCTTTGCCATCACTGTTGAGGTTTCAATTGCATGTTTGAGCGCCTCTTTCACTTCTTCAGCATGCGCAGTATCACTCACCTTCTTACCTTCATTATCTAAGACATAAAATGAATCAACGACATCTTCGCCCAATGTCTGCACTTTCGCACTCAAGATGCTTAGATCAAGGGAACTTAGGGCACGAGTGATTTGATACAGCAATCCCATTCCATTTGGAGCAGAAACTTCTATTACGGTTGCCATAGAAGAAGTTTCGTTGTCGATTTTCACATCAGTACCGACAACTCTCTCAGGGTATTTTTGGGATAGCTGCATTGAATAGGTTCTCATCCGTTCAGATAGTCTCGCCGCTATTGCAACACGACCTCGAACAGAGTCTTGTACGAAAACGCAAACTGAATCCCAATCAATTTCTCTAGTCGTGCTTGGAGCAACACGGAATACGGCCAATACCATTCCATACTCTGTATGGGCGACTGCTTCAAGTACATCAAGCCCACATAGCGAAAGCGCTCCCGCGACTCTTCCAAAAACTCCCGGCCGATCTATTTCCATAATTGTGAGACGGTCTCCTTTACCTTCAACACGAATTACGCCTCGACGCATCATCTGCATTTGGTCGGTAGTTGGGAATGCTCTCTCCATGATGCTTCCATCCCCTCCTTTCAGGTAGGCAGATGTTCTTTTCGCTAGATCTTCTACGAGGCCAGCTTTCCAGGTGCTCCAGGCGGCTGGGCCAGTCGCTATTGAATCAGCTTCTGTTAGGGCATGTAACAGTTCAACGGTTGCAACTGAATTCAGTGCGTTCCCAACCGTCTGGATAGTGTCAAAATCATCTAAATCCCTTCGTGTAGCTATATCTGGCAACAGTAGGTGATGTTCACACATTTGTATTAATGTTTGGACGTCGGATGCTGGGAACCCCATTCGGGAAGCAATTATCTTAATTAATTTAATTCCTATTTCAGTATGGTCTCCAGGTAGCGGTTTCCCTATGTCATGCAAAAGAGCCCCGACGACTAGCAAGTCGGGTCGTTCAACTCGATCCGCAATTTTTGCGGCTTCAGCTGCTGTTTCAAGCAAGTGACGGTCAACAGTAAATCTGTGATATGCATTACGTTGTGGTCGACTTCTCGCTGGTTCCCATTCGGGGAGGAACGGTACGAATAGATCCAGTTGATCTAATGTTTCAAATACTGGAATTGCATCATGGCCTGTTAGAAGGAGATCAACAAATAGCTGGCGAATCTCTGGCGTCCATGGTTCTGGTACCTCTAATTTTACTTGCCTAAGTTTACTAATTATTTCTGGGTTGAAACGTTCTTTGTTTTTCGCAGTTCTTAAAGCAATCCGTAAAACAGATTCAGCTGAGAGATCTGACTCTGTATCAAAAGTTGTTGATATGGGTTTTCTTTTTCTTGTGATTGTGTCCCCAACTTTTTTACTAAAGTTCCATAATCCAAATAGGCCTGCATTTTGTATTGCGTGACAGAGTTCATCAACATTCCAAGCAATACGGCGAGCTGATGAAGCTACATCTGCCATTAAGAAATCAGCGTCGTTGTATCCGAGTGTTTCTGACACTGCATCTTGTTGTTCTAGGAGAAGTTTGTTGCTTGAGCGATTTGATTTCCTATGTAGTTCAACGCGGGCGCGGAGAATAACTTCGTAGCACTCAAGTAGTTGATGATGTTCCACTTCAATTGGACCTTGGCCACTTTGACTAGCCCAACCCATGGCGTGCACGTCCCGTAACCCGCCTCTTCCTTCTTTAAGTTCCGGTTCAAGCATGAAAGCAACTTCCCCTTTGGCTCGGTGCCGGCTTTGTATAGATGTCGCAAGTTTGGGCAACCAGGTTCTTGCTTTGTTTCTCCATTGGGCTAATGCTAATGAACTCATGACTTCCGCTAATTGAACTGATCCTGCTATATGCCTGCATGACAATAGTGAGGTGGCAGTATCTAAATCTGATGATGCTAAATCGATTGTTTCGTCTATGGTTCGAACAGAGTGACCGAGTTTTTCTCCTTGGTCCCAAATCGGATACCATAACGCTTCCGCAACAGCGTTTATATCTGGTGCGTTCTTGTGAAGTAATAACACATCAAGGTCTGAGAGCGGAGAAAGGTCTCTGCGCCCATAACCTCCAACGGCCATAAGAGCGATGTCTGACCTTTCTCCCACGACTTGGGTGAATAAGTCACTTAGCCAGACGTCAACTGTGTCGCTGAGTTGGAGGGTGAATTCTGAACCACGAAGGTTTTGATCTCCTAGTAGTTTTTTTCTCTCAGTAATGATTGACATACTTTCACCGTATTCCACTTCAACCATTTTGGGAACACCGTTAACTGAAGGGGGGGTGATCCCCCTTCAGTTATTCGTGAAAAAACTTATGTTTTTATAGGTTGTATGCGGTTTCTGCGTGTTGTGACTGGTCCAGTCCAGCTATTTCATCGTCTTCGCTTACTCGTAATCCAATCGTTCCATCGAGTACCTTAGCGATAATGAATGTGAGGATGAATGAGAAGATAATGACTGATCCCATGGCAATAACTTGGTCAATGAAGAGTTCTCCCCCTCCGAAGAAAAGCCCGTCTTGGAATCCTCCTGGTTCACTGTTTATTGCTGAATTGTCTGCAAATAGACCTAGAAGAAGACCTCCGATAATTCCGCCTCCTCCATGCACGCCAACGACGTCAAGTGAATCGTCATAGCCGAACTTGTTTTTCAACCCAATAAGGAAGTAGCAACCTACTCCTGCTACGAGCCCAAAGATAATGCTTGATAGGCCACCGACATATCCGGCTGCAGGTGTTATTGCTACTAGAGCAGCTACGACGCCGGAACAAGCCCCGAGAGTTGTCGCTTTCCCATCTCGATACCATTCAATAAGCATCCACCCAATCATCCCTGCTGCCGCTGCTACGAAGGTATTCAGTAATGCTTGAACTGCCTGACCGTTCGCTGCTCCTGCGGATCCTGCGTTGAAACCAAACCACCCGAACCAGAGGATTCCAGTCCCGAGCATGACTAAGGGCAGGTTATGTGGGGGTGATGACTCACTAGGCCATCCTTTTCGTTTTCCAAGAACAAGAATCAGAGCGAGAGATGCAGCCCCAGCATTAATGTGAATGGCTGTTCCACCAGCAAAATCAATTGCGCCCATCTCGTGATGCCAGCCACTGTAAACCCAGTAGGTTACTGGGGTATAAACAATCAATACCCAAATAGGCACGAATAAAGCCCAAGCTGAAAATTTCATTCGATCTGCTACAGCTCCAGAAATAAGAGCCGGCGTTATTGATGCAAAGGTCATAAGGAATGCAACAAAGATCAATGATTCACTATCAAGATTCAACCCATCAAGGCCGATTTGGTCCCAATTTCCAATTAAGTCACCGCCCCAGAAACCTGAACCATCCGAACTGTTGCCAAGAGTCCATGACAATGTGACCCAGAGCAAAGGAACTATCCCTATGCAATACATATTCATATTGAGCATGTTGAGAACATTTTTTGACCTGTCCATGCCTCCATAGAAAAGTGCGAGACCTGGAACCATAAAAACAACCAATGCTGTTGAGATCAACATCCAAGCGATGTCACCTGAGTTCATAAACACTCCTAAATTGTAGAAATTAACGGCAATTGAAATGTAGTTGACCAATGTTTCTGATTTGTTTCTAAAGTGTTAACTCTTTTAAGGGCAACTTAAAGGAAGCTTCCGCTAATATTTAGTACCTATGGGGATTCACGAAGATTGCCGGCATTACAGAAGCAGATCTCTTCCTTCGGGAGACCGGGTCCAGAAATGCCGAGTCGGGAGTAACGAGGAAATGCCATTTGCTTGTCCTGAATTCTGCTTATTTTTTGAAAAACGTAATATTTCGGATGCTGGTTGGAACAGGTGAGTCAAAATAGCAGTAAAAAAATTGTATCTACACTGTCTTTTGTTAGTTAGTGGCTTCTAAGCAGGTTAGAGTCACGGTGTGGGAAAAAGGCTTAAACTTGTTTCAAGTTTTATTTTTTTAGTTTTGGGATTGCTTTTGTGCTTGCCAATCGCTGCAAATGCGCAATCTGATAACGAACTTACAATAAGGGGAACTGTGCGCGTGGGTCGCGACGTGATTCCAGATGTTCAAATCCTTGTCACTGATGCACAGGACACCGAGATAGGGGCCGTTACAACTGGTGAAGATGGGAAGTGGGAAATCCCAATTCCTGGTCTTGGAGAATACACAGTTACTTTGGTTGGTCCTCTCCCTGAAGGTGTCTCTGTTAAAGAAGGAGCTACTGACCAAGTAGTCGTAAATGTTGAAGAATATCGGTCGAAAGCAGTGGGTTTCCAA
Organism: Acidimicrobiaceae bacterium; assembly: GCA_002709645.1. Taxonomy (GTDB): domain Bacteria; phylum Actinomycetota; class Acidimicrobiia; order Acidimicrobiales; family UBA8592; genus UBA8592. Next base: position 69,642 of record PAQG01000010.1, on the reverse strand, counting down.
TTAACTGGTGAGGATAAAAAGCCGATCCTTGAGATACCACCGACATGGGAACGCCTGCTTAATCGTATGGTAAGCGGCCTGAAAGTAGGACTTCTTGTTGCTTTAGCATCAATAGGGCTGTCACTGATCTTTGGTGTAACTGGACTCGTCAACTTTGCCCACTCTGAAATGGTTGCATTCGGGGCAGTAATCGCTCTGCTTCTTGAATCAACAACTGGACTTACAGGAGCGCTGTTCCCCTTAGTTATACTTATCGCAGTTCTTGCCGGCGGAGGTTTAGGATATGGCCTAGAAAAGGGCATATTTGGGCCTCTTCGCCGACGGAAAATGACGAACATCTCGCTTATGGTTGTTTCTATTGGGCTTGCTTTTCTTATGAGATACATGATTCTTATCTACCATGGTGCAGAACCAGAAACATTTGAGTCCTTTAGGATTCAAAGTGGGGTTTCATTTGGCCCAATTGAACTTCCAGCAAAAGACTATTTCATCATTGCCATATCCTTTACCACGTTGTTACTTGTCGGTATCTTGCTTCAAAGAACGAAACTGGGGACTTCCATGAGGGCCGTTTCTGACAATCCGGCTCTTGCTGAATCATCTGGAATTGACGTGAACCGGACAATTATGTGGGTATGGATTTTTGGAAGTGCGTTAGCAAGCCTTGGCGGGACAATGATTGGCCTTACCCAAGTAGTTGAATGGCAAATGGGAGAAAAAATTCTTCTTCTAATATTCGCTGCAGTGACACTAGGGGGATTAGGTACCGCCTTTGGTGCGATGGTGGGCGGTCTAGCTATTGGTTTTGCTTCTGAAACTTCCACCTTTTGGTTAGATAATGATCTCAAATTTCTTATCGCATTAGCAGTTATGATTGTGATCCTTTTAGTTCGACCTCGGGGCATCCTCGGAGTCCGGGAAAGATTAGGTTGATGCTATGTTGATGAATCTTTTCGCTGAAATTGATGTGAGTAAATTATTCGGTTTAGCCCTCCGGACATCAATTGGGGTGCAGGCCGCGACTTTCGCTCTTGCTGCAGTTGGTTTGAATCTTCATTATGGCTACACCGGCCTCCTGAATTTTGGTGTGGTTGCCTTTATGGCTGCCGGTGCTTACGGCATGGCTATTTTCTTTACCCAAGGATGGCTAGGTGGGTCTATTCTCCTCGCTATCGCAAGTGGACTAGCTTTTGCAGTAATAATAGCTCTCAGCATTGGGTTACCTTCATTACGTCTACGAGCCGATTATTTAGCGTTAACTACTATAGCTATCGCTGAAGTTTTAAGAATCTCTTTCCGGTCTCAACGACTACTTGATCTGACAGGGGGACCATTTGGGCTTCCAAGCATTGAAGATCGAAATGCAAATGTTTCCTTCGCTGATGTAATAACTGTTGACTGGAACCCTATAGGGAAAGGTAATTATGGTGCCTGGTTTCTCGAGTTTGATGAGAAAACATTGTGGGTCATGATTATTGGATGGTCTTTGGTTTCGTTAGCGAGTCTCTTGATCTGGGGTTTGATGCGTTCCCCGTGGGGAAGAGTTATCAAAGCGATCCGAGAAGATGAGGATGCTGCAAGGGCATTAGGTAAGAATGTTTTCTCATACAAACTTCAGAGCCTCATTATTGGTGGGGTTATCGCTTCTTTAGCCGGTATTGTCCGTGCATTTGATATGGGTTTCGTGGAGACACAGCAATTTAGGCCTCAGACAACATTTTTCATCTGGACAGTTTTAATACTTGGAGGCGCAGCTTCGATTTGGGGACCGATAATTGGATCAATGACATTTTGGTTTGTCATTATTTTCTCGGAGGAGCTTCTACGGCAAATGGTTGACTCCGGTTGGATCCCTGAAGCCATTCTTAAGTCGAACGATATAGCTAGCGTCCGAATGATTCTGATGGGGATCATGTTGGCAACTCTTATGATATGGCGGCCTCAAGGTCTTGTAGGGAAGAAAGAGGAGGCGCAAATTGATGTCCGATAACAAATCCTCTGAATTGGGGAATGTAGAGCCAACCCCAGGATCAACGAAACTAGATCCGATATTAACAATTGATAATGTGGTTCGTTCCTTTGGTGGACTCCGCGCAGTTGATATTGATCATCTGGAGGTCCAACGTGGAATCATTACTGCATTTATCGGTCCGAACGGTGCTGGCAAGACAACCTTGTTTAACTTAATAACGGGTTTTGATAAGCCTGACTCCGGACAATGGACTTTCCATCAACTCGCAAATGCAAAATCTTGGACAACCGATCTTTCTGGTCTCCGACCCCATCAAATCGCTAATAAGGGTATGGTCCGTACATTTCAATTAACTAAGTCTCTTGCGAAGATGACTGTTCTAGATAATATGCTTCTTGGAGCAGCTGAACAGAAAGGCGAATCTCTGAGAAATGCCCTCTTCACATCGCGTTGGCGGCAACAGGAAAACACAATTCTGAGAAAAGCAGAGGATCTTCTAGAACGGTTCAAACTTTCGCATATGAGAGATGAATATGCAGCAACACTTTCAGGCGGGCAACGAAAGTTACTTGAGATGGCTAGAGCTTTGATGTCTGAGCCAAAATTGATCCTTCTTGATGAGCCCATGGCAGGCGTCAATCCAGTTCTCGTTGAATCCCTGTTGGTGCATATAGAAAATCTTCGAGATGAAGGTGTGAGCGTACTTTTCATTGAGCATGACATGGATGCCATCATGGGAATCTCCGATTGGATAGTTGTTCTAGCGGAAGGTCAAGTAATTGCCGAAGGAACTCCTTCAGATGTTTCAAAAAACCCTGCTGTTATAGACGCATATCTTGGAAGCGCAATCGCTGAGGAGCTTAAAGATGTCTGATAAAAGAAAAGTGGTCCTTGAATCTAAAAATCTAGTAGCTGGCTACCTTCCAGGAGTTGACATATTGACAGGGTGTAATTTCAAACTGTTTAAAGGTGAGCTTGTTGGAATTATCGGACCGAATGGAGCTGGAAAATCAACTTTGGTTAAAAGCATGTTTGGGCTTGTAGAAGTGCGAAGTGGTACAGTCCAATTGCTTGAAGAGGAAATCACGAATCTAGCTGCGCACGAGTTGGTACGAAAAGGTGTTGGCTATGTTCCGCAAACTGAGAATGTTTTCCCGTCGCTAACTGTTTCTGAGAATCTACAAATGGGCGCATATCAATTAAAGGCCACCGAAATCACTGAACGACTTAAAAACATTACTGATCTTTTCCCCAGACTTGGGGAACGCATTAAACAACGAGCGGGTCTCCTATCTGGTGGCGAACGACAAATGCTTGCAATGGGAAGAGCTCTAATGATGGAACCCTCTGTCCTACTTCTTGACGAACCCTCTGCGGGACTTTCACCAGCTCTTCAGGTAGACGTTTTTGAAAATGTGACAGCTATAAATAAAACAGGGGTTTCTATAGTAATGGTTGAACAGAACGCTACTCGTTGTTTAAAAATCAGTGACCGGGGGTACGTCCTTGATCAAGGAAAAAATGCTTACGACGGGACTGGCGAAGGACTTTTGCATGACCCCAACGTCATAAAATTATACTTGGGTACAATGGCAGAATCCCGTTAAGAACGAAGGCGCCATTGATGCAATGAGTCAAGTACTTTAAATCAGTGGTAATTTCATGACGTCGTTGAAAATAGGAGTAAATAGTGGCAAAAAAACAAGCACACGGAAGCGGGGATTCTTCACCTCCGATTGCTGGTGATATCCTAACTTTCCCATCAGATGCAGAACTCTCGAAAACACTAGTTGCCTCGTCAGGAACTGCTTCGCTAAGCACCCTCACTTCAGATGGCTACCCTTACGGAAGTATCGTTTCCTATGTCATTAGTGAGCAGGGAGAGCCAGTTATTCTTATTTCTGACCTTGCTGAACATACTATTAACGCCCGAGTTGATCAAAGGGCTTCAATGCTCATCAGTGACCCTTCAGAAGGAGGTGACCCGCTTGGAAAATCCCGGCTTACCCTTGTTGGGTCATTGACATTGCTTCAAAACCCCATAGACGAGCGTGAAAAATATCTTCTAGAACACCAATACGCTTCCTTCTACGTTGACTATGAAGATTTTAACTTTTGGAAATTAACTGTTGAGGAATGCAGATACGTAGGAGGATTTGGGCACATGAGTTGGGTTCAGAGCGAAGATTATTATAAAGCTGAAATTGACCCCCTTTCCCGAAGTGCTGAAGGAATCATTAGCCACATGAATGATGATCACAGTGACGCTAATACTCTTTATGCCAAAAACTTGGCGAATCTTCCAAGTTGTTCTGAAGCAACAATGTTAGGTGTAGACCGTTATGGAATAACTTTGAAAGCATTGACCGCTGATGGTCCAAGAATGGCAAGAGTAGGATTCCCTAATCCATTAAATTCTGAAGATGAAGCAAGGCCTGCCATTATTGAGTTATTAAATCTCGCGAAAAATCGTAACGTAATTCCTAAAGAAGACATGAAGTGATGCAATGTACGCAGAAGTAAAAAAAATAACGAAAATATCTCCAAACATGGTCCGGATAGTGTTTGGAGATGGAGATTTAAGTAACTTTGAGTCAACCTCGTTCACGGATCAATATATAAATGCCTATTTCGTTCCTGAAGGAGCCAATTATTCGGTTCCTTTTGATCTAGAACATGCTCGTGCGTCAGGTGATGCTTACCGACCACGGCCTCGAAGGTTCACCGTACGGCAATGGGAGCCTGAAACAGAACAGTTAACCATTGATTTCGTTACCCATGGAGATAAGGGTTATGCGGGTATCTGGGCGCAAAGAGCCACTATAGGAGACAGACTCCAATTCAAAGGACCCAATGGAAGTTACGCTCCTGCCGACGAAGTAGATTGGCACTTGCTTGCCGGTGACGAAAGCGCTCTCCCATCAATCAGCGCATCTGTGGAAACAATTTCAGATTCAAAGCCGTGCATTGTATTTCTTATTGTTGACGGTCCAGAAAATCAAATAGATTTTAGTTCTTCACCAATACATGAAATTAATTGGGTATACCGGTCAGAAGCTATTGACCCTGAGACTGCTCTTCTAGAAGCAATTAGGGAACACCAATTCCAGGAAGGAGAATTTGATGTCTTCATTCATGGCGAAGCTGGTGAAGTTCGCGCCATACGCAAACACTTAATCCTTGAACGAGGAATCAATATTGAGAATGCCTCTATCTCCCCTTACTGGCGAAGAGATCATACTGATGAAACTTGGCGAAGTATCAAGAAACAATGGTTAGTTGACCAGGAGAATGATATCTAAAGACTCATTTCGAGAACCTGCTCAAGATCTCCCACGATCCCTGCATAAAACGGTCCAAATTCTGCATATTCTGCTGAAGCTTCATCAAAGCGCATTGAATAGACCACATCCTTCAAATCATCTGGTTTTTCGCAAAATAAGGTAACGCCCCACTCAAAATCATCTATCCCAGTTGAACCTGTAATGACTTGCAGAACGCGACCGGAGAATTTCCTTCCGGAAGCACCATGTTCATACATAAGTTTTTTTCTTTTTTCAAATTCAAGGGTGAACCAGTTCTGATCAACATTTCTTCTTTTTGACATCGGATAGAAACACCATGCTGTCTTACCTTCAGGAGGCAGTGTCGGGTACAGACGAGCGTTGCGCATTTCATCTGGCACGCCATCCGCATATTCTGATATTTCAGTTAACGAAACATAAGAATCAACTATTTCTAATCCACAATTTGAAATAGTTGTCTGAAATTTCCTAAGAGCTACCCAGTTTTCGTCTAAAACCATGAATGCCATCTCCGCTTTATGACCAAGAATTGAAATAGGGATTACTTGCCCACCTTCTGAACTCGCTTCTACAACTGCCTGTTCAAGACCGTTCTTATCCACTGAATCAGAAGATTTACAGAATAAGTGCAGTACACCTAATCCCATTGAAGGTTTGAGTGGATTCATAAATAGAGTCTAGTTATAGTTCTGAAACATCGTGTCTCTAATATGTAGATTGGCTATCAAGCTTCTTAGAAGTCCATATCTGGCATGCCAGGAACTGCCGCTGATTCCTCTGGTGCATCTGCTATAACTGCTTCTGTTGTTAAGAAAAGAGCAGCTATAGAGCCAGCATTTTGAAGTGCTGATCTTGTAACTTTCGCTGCATCAATAATTCCTGCTTTCACAAGATCTTCATATTCTCCAGTAGAAGCGTTCAAACCATTGGGTCCTTCTAAGTTACGTACCTTCTCAACAATCACGCCTCCTTCTAAACCAGCATTGACAGCTATTTGGTTTAGTGGACCTTCCAATGCTTTTGCCACAAGACGAGCCCCAGTGCTTTCATCAGGGTTTTCCAATGTTTCTGCAATTTCTTGGACAGCTGCCTGCGCTCTAAGAAGGGTAACTCCTCCTCCGGCTACAACACCCTCTTCAATCGCTGCTTTTGTTGTTGAAACAGCATCTTCTATTCTGTGCTTCTTTTCCTTTAGCTCAACTTCGGTTGCAGCTCCTACTTTAAGAATGGCTACGCCTCCAGAAAGTTTGGCTAATCTTTCTTGGAGTTTTTCCCTGTCATAATCTGAGTCGGTATTTTCAATTTCAGCTTTAATTTGTGAGATCCGACCTTCAACGTCTTCTCTGCTTCCTGACCCTTCTATGATCGTAGTTTCATCTTTTGATACAACTACTTTTCTCGCTTCTCCGAGAAGATCAAGGGTTGCACTATCTAGTTTTAACCCTACTTCTTCGCTGATTACTTGGCCGCCCGTAAGTATCGCCATGTCTTGGAGCATGGCTTTTCGACGATCTCCAAATCCGGGCGCTTTAACACTAGCTGACGTAAAAGTACCTCGAATCTTATTGACGACGAGAGTCGCTAAGGCTTCTCCTTCTATGTCTTCTGCAATGATTAATAACGGTTTTCCAGATTGCATAACTTTTTCAAGCAGTGGCACGATGTCACGCACGGCTGTGATCTTTGAAGAAACAAGAAGAATGTATGGATTTTCAAGAATTGTTTCCATTCGGTCTGGGTCTGTTACGAAATAAGGGCTGATATAGCCTTTATCAAAACGCATACCCTCTACAAAGTCCATATCCATACCAAAGGTTTGGGATTCTTCTACTGTTATGACACCGTCTTTACCAACTTTGTCTATCGCTTCACTTATTTTGGTTCCGATATCGGAATCAGCCGCAGAAATTGCAGCTACATTCGCAATTTGATCCTTGTCCGATGAAACGTCCTGTGATTGTCCTCGTATTGAATCAACAGCTGCAGAAACGCCTGCTTCTATCCCTTTTTTAAGTGACATTGGGTTAGCTCCTGCTGCAACATTCCGGAGTCCTTCACGTACCATTGACCAAGCTAGAACTGTTGCCGTTGTTGTTCCATCACCTGCAACGTCATCTGTTTTTTTTGCAACTTCTTTAACGAGTTCAGCACCTATTCTCTCGTAGGGATCTTCGAGGTCTATTTCTTTGGCAATTGATACTCCATCATTGGTGATTGTTGGCGCACCCCATTTTTTGTCTAGGACAACATTTCTTCCTTTGGGCCCAAGTGTGACTCGAACTGCATCAGCAAGAATATTCATTCCTGCCTCAAGGCCACGTCGTGCTTCTTCATCAAATGAAATGATTTTTGCCATGTATTTCTCTCCTTAGATTTCGCTCTCTTGTTTCAACAATTGTTCCTGTAGTTTTATTCCAAGTAATTTTTACGAAAAGGTTTTAAAGTACACAATTTCGTAAATGGAATTTTACTTAGACTTAATAAATTTCCCACTTATTTAGGTTGGAAGTTATTTCTGCATTCCACCTGCAACCGCAGGGACTATAGAAAGTGTTTGTCCATCGGAAACTTTAGTTTCTAGTCCCTCAAGGAATCGAATATCTTCATCGTCTAAAAAAACATTTACGAAGCGTTGCAGTTTTTTCTCCTCATCAAGAATACGATCAACAAAATTTGGATGCTCTTCAATCAGATCATCAAGTATTTGTTGAATAGATCCTGGAGAAACTGTTAGAACTGATTCCCCTTTGGTCAATTCACGAAAGGTTGTGGGGATTCGAATATTTACATTCACACATTTAATGTATCGTTCGGATTTGTTCTTTCATATATATCGCGTAAATAGGGTTGTCTTTATAATGGAGGACTCGTTCTGCTTCTCTGTTCGGCAGTAGTTTGGGTAATGTGAAATTGCATGGAGTTGTAAATGCGTCGCAGGATTCTCTTGCTGATTTTTCAATTGCATTGGACGTAGATTCGGCAATTAAACGTGCGAGAGAACTTATTGAGGACGGTTGTGTCGGGATAGATCTTGGTGGCGCAGGATCAACTCAATATGCTGAACGGATAAGCACTGAGGAAGAGTGGGCGCGGTTAGATGGGAAAGTTCAAGCAATTGCTAATTTAGGAATTGAATTATCGGTAGATACCTGGAATCCGGAAATAATGCTTAGAGCACTTGAAGCTGGTGCGAATTTTATGAACGCTGCTGACGGATTACAAAATCCAGCAATGGTTGAAATCGCAGTACAAACTGGGGTTCCAGTAGTTCTCCCTTTTTTGAGTGGTGATGACCCGAAAAGCCTTGCGTTTGTTTCAGGAGACCCTGTCGCTCACATACTTGATTGGTTTGAAGTTTCCTTAAATCGTCTGGACCAATTAGGTCTCTCTAAAGATCAACTCATACTTGACCCTGGTACAGGTTTCGGTCCTGCTAACTGGGATTGGAAAGACCGATACACATACCAAGAGCAGATTTACAGCAATCTTGAAAAGCTGAGAGCTTTTGACTTACCGATTTATATCGCCCTTCCCTGGAAAATGGATGAGGGACGTCAGCATCTTCTGGAGATCCTTCTTCAAGTTGGTTTCGATTACGGAAGGACTCACATCCCAAAACAAGTTTTAGAAATCAAAGAAAAATTACAGCAGTGACGTAAGACTTGAAAGACCTGGATTGTTATTTTTTTCTGTAGATCCGAACACCGGAAGATTCAAGAAACTCTGGGACCGGTGGACGTAATTTACGAATAACTACTTCCACTCCATCTACTTTAGGATTTTCCAAAATCACATCCGTTAAACGGGTCGCTACTCGTTCAAGGAGTTGGTGCGATTCTTCATTAATTACTTTCGTAACGATTTCAGTGATTTCACCGTAGTTTATTGTGTCTGATAAATCATCAGACCCCCCTGCTTTCAACAAATCAGTTTCTATCCAAATATCGACTTCGAATGGTTGCGACCGAATTTTTTCTTCAGGTAGAACCCCTATGGTGCCAAGTGCGCGAATTCCTTTTAATTCAATTCGGTCATTCATGGAAACTGTCTAATCTACCGACAAGGTTTCTGCCCAGTCGGACATAGCTTTTTCTGTTGTTCTTTTAATTGCTTGATGAGTATCTTCAAACGCTAGTTTCTTACCGACAGATTCAATAAGGGTGAAAAGGGGAACCTTCAGATCTATGTTTTCATGTACTTGTCCAGCTATAACTATGGCTTGCGTATTTGTTTCTTCTGCTAATTGAAGAACTCCTCCGACTACTTTTCCGTTGAAACTTGATTGATTGACCTCACCTTCTCCAGTGATTACCAGATCAGCTTCTTCAATGAGCTCTAACAACCCCATATTTTCCGCTATTGCCTCAAACCCATTAATGAGATTTCCTCCAACGGAAGCTAACGCTCCTGCAAGACCTCCAGCAGCTCCAGCCATAGGTAATGTTGTGACGTCCACTTTTCGTTCTTCATAATAGATCTGAGCTAATCGTTCTAAACGATTTTGAAGAAATTTGACTTGTGGGTCGGTTGCACCTTTCTGAGGAGCAAAGATTTCAGCTGCTTGTATAAAACCTGTAGATACGTCGCATGCAACATTAAGTTCTATGCCTCGAAGTCGACTAAGGGGTTTTAGAGCCTCTAGCGCTCCGAAACCACCATCAGTTGTCGCTGAACCTCCCAGGCCGATAAGTATCTGTTCCGCACCTCTTTCAATGGCTTTAGAAATTAGTTGCCCTGTCCCATACGTTGATGCGTTTATAGGGTCATTCCCGTGCTTACCACCTACTAAATGTAAACCCGATGCTTGGGCCATTTCTATTACAGCGAATTTCCCTTCAAGCCTCCAGTGTGCTTCTATTGGCCTGTTAAGTGGGTCTAATACTTCACTTTTCCGATTTGCGCCGCCGAAAACGTCTAAAGTTCCTTCTCCTCCATCTGCCATCGGCTGCGCTTTCACCACATGTGAGCGAGAAAGAACATGAGCTATTGCTTCGCTTACTTCTTGAGTAGTAGCAGTTCCCTTGAATTTGTCAGGAACGATCAGAATTTTCATTTATCTTTATTCTGTTATCCGCCTGGGAATAGGTCAGCGCCAACATGAACCAATACATTCGCATCAAGGAGGTCATCAATTGGGAGTTCTATGGGCATCGGGAGTACAAACTCTGATTTTGCATTTATGATTATTGCGATATTAAGTGCATCCAATTCATATCCTTGAGAGTAATAAACGTAGGTTTTCTCAAGAATGTTTTCTTCTATGTCATTTACCGCCTGAACCCCGTTATAGCCGGAAGTAGCCACGAGGGTATCAAGGGTAGCTCCTGCAGCTCCCGTAACTTCAGTCCCGTTTGCGACCAAGACTCTAACCTCTGCTGGTGGATGAAGGACGCCTAATGATCCATCGGTAGTGTCTTCTGATCCATCTTGTTGTTCTGTATCATTTGTCTCATCTGGGTTAGAGCTTTCTTCAGCTACTTCATCTGTTTGCGCCTCTTGAGGTTGTTCGTCTTGTACTGTTTGAGTGGTTTGGGAGGAACTTTGCCCTGAATCATCATTGAATCCTTCACTGAGTGCAAATACCGCCATTGCGATAACCACAATAATTAAAAGGACTCCCTTCCCAGCAATATTCATATTTGATTCTCTCCCGAATTAGCTTCAGATAAATCTATCCTAAATCTTTACATTTGTTTTAGCTAATTGGGCTTTTTGCTTCTGAAATCCCGAATTTTTTAGCTCGTCTAAATTTTCTTTGTTTCTGTAAACGCCGAATTACCATAGGGTCAAATTTCATTGCTTCCGGTAGGTCTATGAGTTCATCTCGAATCTGATAATACCGAGATGGAGAAATAGTGAATATCTGGCGAATAGCTTTCTCTTTTGAGATGCCTGTCTGCCACGCAGTCCGTTCAAACTCAATAATAGATTTCTGGCGTTCAGTAAGATCCACGTATTAAATCGTAACTTTAAGACTTGTTTTAATGATGGACCTTTAACTGAAATTTTTGAGCCGGGTGTCGGAATTGAACCGACGACATCTTCTTTACAAGAGAAGTGCTCTGCCAACTGAGCTAACCCGGCATTTCTACATTCTATGTGGAACCAAACCTAGTTAGTCATGTTCTGCGATAGAACGTCTCTGCCTTGCGATTTCAAAACATCCTATAGCGGAAGCTGCACTTACATTAAGAGATTCCGTAACCCCATGAAGCGGTATTCCAGCTATGACATCACAACGTTCTCTAGTTAATCGCCCTAATCCCTTTCCTTCGCTTCCGAGAACTAAAGCTATTGGCCCGGTCGCTACTTTAATGTCGTATATATCCGTTTGCGCAGAAATATCCATTCCAATAGTCCAAATACCAAGTTCCTTTAATCGTGAAATTGCTTTCGGTATACCTGAAGCCGTAGCAATAGGTATGTGCTCTATAGCCCCTTGAGCGGTCTTCGCAACGGTTGGGGTTATCCGCACGGATCGGTGTTTGGGTAGAAGGATGCCAGTAGCCCCAGCGCATTCTCCACTCCGTATAATTGCTCCTAAATTACGTGGATCCATAATCCCGTCCAGAACAAGTATGAAAGGATTTTGGCTTCCTTCAATTAGATCTTCTAATTCAAGACTGGGAAGGGGTTCACATTTCGCTAAAACTCCTTGTGCCGATTCTGTAATAGTTACGGCTTTGAATTTGGTTTTAGGAAGAAAATGTAAAGGGACACGCAGTTCCTCTGCCAAATTCTGAATATCTTCAAGAATTGGAGCGTTATCTACTCCATCTGAAATAACGACTTCATGAATTCTTCTAGTACCAGCTAATAGGGCTTCCCTAACGGCATGCCGGCCTTCGACGACCTGCATATCAGGAGATTGATACAAGGATTCGCGAACTGGATTTGAATTCCCTTTCCTGTTCGCATTATTTCGATAATTACGGTTATCTGATTTTTTTCTTGAGTTCCTGTTTTTCTTATTCATTTGTTTCACCGGAGCCTTACGTTACGACGGATATGGTCACGCAAAGAACCGATTACGTTACGAAAAACTGAGCGTCCTCTTCCTGTAATGGGAGTAACTTCACTAATTAAACTCACTGCGAAACAAGCAATACCATTCATTTGTTCAAGACCTTCAGGATGTTTCCCCTTAATTGAAAATGGGGCACTGATTATCTCACTGATTCTATTTTCAATTTCTTTTTTATGTTTTGAAATATTCGGCTTTTCTGCGATCACTGAACAATCTATATTGATGACTTCCCAACCAAGGTCGGTGATCTTTGCGATGACTTCTCTAAGCATTTCTATGCTGTCAGCGTTCTCATTTTTGGGGTCACTGTCTGGGAAAAGCATACCTATGTCTCCGAGACCGGTTGGTCCAAGCAAAGCATCAATACATGCGTGGACAACAACATCTGAATCTGAATGGCCTTTCAGGGAATACTCTGATTTGAAAGTTGTTCCTCCTAAAATAAGAGGTTTCGTTTTTTTGACCTCCCAACCGTGGGAATCAAAACCATGTCCGATTCTCATTTTACTATTGTTCCCTTCGTGCCTTAAATATTCTCGAAACTCTGCAAATAAATTCACTGGTGTTTACAAAGGGTACCGATTTATTTCAGTGTCTTACATCAACATGTGTAATTGATGTGAGGAACAGATTTTTCGTATTAGTCTATTCAATGCATGACATCTTCTGACTTCTTACGATCTATTGATATGTTCTCCGGCTTAAGTGATGCGCTATTGGAGCCAATTGCGAAAGAATCGGAGAGTATAAATTTGCAGCGAGGGGATATTCTTTTTCAAGAAGGGGATGAACCTAACGACCTATACATTGTGACTTTTGGTCGAGTAGCTATAGGAAATAAATCTTTTGATGGTAGGGAATCATTAGTCGCCCTTATGGAGCCTGGGGATTTATTTGGAGAAATGCCTTTATTCCGTTCTGATGGGCGTTCAGCAGAAGCTCGCGCATTAGAAGACTCATCAGTGGTCGTGATTCCTTACTCGCCAGTAAAGAATTTGTATAAAAATAATCCTGACTTGTTATGGAGAGTCGTGGATATGTTAGTTGACCGCTTAAAGAGTACAGATATAGCTCTCGCAGATACCATGTTTTTAGATGTCACTGGTAGGACAGCAAAACGATTACTGGAAATGGCAGGTGATCTAGATGAGTTCCAGCTTCCAATCACACAAGAAGAATTAGCTGGAATGATTGGGGCATCCCGTGAAAGAGTGAATAAGTCTATTTCTTCTTTCATCAAATTAGGGTGGCTAGCGCAAAATGGTGAGAAATATATCATCATTGACCGAAATCAATTAGAAATACGTTCCACTTAAAATCTGTTTTACTGTCTACGGAAAAACTCGCTGAACTTTTTAACTGTTGGGTGGTCTGGAGATTCCTTCGGAGAAGCATTATCCGGGTCTAATAGGATGGTTTTCATTCCAAGAACCGCAGCGGTATCCAAAAAGTTGGAAGTAGTATCTAACACAAGGCAGGACTGATACGCGCATCCAGATGAGCGATGCAATATTTCAAGGGCAGCTGGGTCTGGTTTGCGTACTCCCGTTTCAGAACTAACAACCCAGGGTTTCACTCCATGTAGGCCGTACATCTCTCGTAAACCATTTGACCATGCAGCGAAATCATTTGTTACGACAGAAACTGCGATACCTCTTTTGTGTAGATTCCTTAAAAAATCTTTTGCTCCGGTTCGGAAATTAAAACTCTCTATGTATCTTCGGTCAAGGTCATCTGTATCTCCTTCAATACCTACTTGATTCCAGAACTCTGCGGTTTCTATCCTGCCAAGTGTTCCTTGTCTGTGGAGTTCCATAAGGTCTGCGTGATCAACCGCACCGCCATTATCCTGAATAAAAGTTTGTAGATGTTCTTGGGGATCTAAGCCTTGTTTAAAGATCACTCCATGTAAATCAATTACAAGAAGTTCCAAATGAGCACTTTTTTGAGAGAAATCAATGGATTTTCCTCCCTCTACGCCTGGAATTTGACTGGCTACGGAAGTTGGACGTCTTGCCAGCCGTTTTTTTTCATATCTCCGATCAAGGAGCCAATTAATTACTGCCAAGAAAATCGAAAGGATAAGTAATGCTATTACTGCCCACACAACCCAATCTAAGATTTGAGCGATTCTATGTTCGCTCACTCCAGAGGCATCAATAAATCTTTGTTCTCCAAGAGGTACATCAAAAGTTTGTCCGTCACTTTCATCGGGAAGGTTCACAATCACTCGTAAAGAAACACTGTCCTCTAGGGGAGTACCTAGGTTCTCTTCAAGTGTGTCTCTTGAGATTCCAAGCGGTGGTTCTTCCAGTAAATTATTTAGTGCGCTATCGGTAAAAATCTCAAATCCTTCAGTTAAATCAACACTGCCGAGAACCGAGTAAGAACGTTTCTTCTCAGATGCTTCCGTCAGGATCTTCCAATTCTTGAATGTGTTTTCTGAACTAGTTAACTCATTTAGCACATTTTGTAAATCGTCGGAGTTGACGAAAGGTTTCGTAGCTTCATACCATTCACGTCCATCAGAACCTCGCCCCGTTGATTGGAACGTCCACCCACTAGTTTCTAGATCAGATGTTTGAAGTACTTGCTCTAAATTCTGGAATACGGCCTCATCTCGAGCAGCAGCGTCAAGTCCTATTCCTGCAGAAACCTGCCCTGAACCGTTTTCTTCTAGGTCAATAACAACTCGAAGTTGAATATTGCAGCCAGTAGCGAAAAGTAGGAGTGCAATTAATCCAGAAATGAATGTTAGTTGTTTACAGCGCACTATTGCATATTAACGCCACGAGGCAGATAGTCCGAATACCTGCTGGACTTTAAATAACAATTATTCTGCTGTTATGAATTCTTCAACAGATGGAGGTTCGAAACCTTCAACAGTTTTGAAAATAATTTTGCTTCCAGTTTCACTGTCTATTTGGGAATCTATATCAACGACAATAATTTGTCCGGCGGTAAATTCTTTAAGTAATAATCTCTCCGATAAAGGATCCTCAACAAGTCTTTGGATCGCTCTTCGAAGTGGTCGAGCTCCGAGTTCAGGGTCGTAACCTCTATCTGCCAGATAATGTTTAGCTTCGACAGTTACTTCTAGTCCCATACCCTGATTTTCAAGCTGTTCCGTAACTCTAGCGACCATGAGATCAACAATCTCGGTGACCTCACTCTTTGATAATTCATGAAATACGATAACTTCATCAACACGATTCAGAAATTCAGGCCGGAAATGGTCTTTGAGTGAGTCGGTGACCTTTTCTTTCATTCTCTGGTAAGTAACGGATTCATCATTTTTGGTAAAGCCAAGGTTGGCTTTTCGTAAATCGCGTGTTCCCAGATTAGAAGTCATAATGAGAACGGTATTCCGGAAGTCGACTGATCGTCCTTGACTGTCAGTGAGTCTTCCTTCTTCGAGAATTTGAAGAAGCGCATTGAATACATCTGGGTGCGCTTTTTCTATTTCATCAAAAAGCACAACAGAAAATGGTTTCCTTCGGACGGCTTCAGTGAGTTGTCCTCCTTCTTCATAACCTACGTAACCGGGAGGTGATCCCATTAAACGGCTAACAGTATGTTTTTCCATGTATTCCGACATGTCTAAACTGATCAATGCTTGTTCATCTCCAAAAAGGAATTCTGCCAAGGTCTTCGCGAGTTCTGTTTTGCCAACTCCAGAAGGACCGAGGAAGATAAAGGATCCTGATGGCCTCTTGGGGTCTTTAAGTCCTGCTCTTGTCCTGCGAATAGCTTGGCTGACTGCTTTGATACTGTCTTGTTGTCCAATAACTCTTTTGTGAAGTTCATCTTCCATTCGAAGTAGTTTCGCTGTTTCCTCTTCAGTGAGTTTGTAAACAGGGATTCCAGTCCACACAGAAAGGACTTCTGCTATGGCTTCTTCATCAACCTCATCAAAGAAATCAACCCCTGAATCCTTCATTTCAGATTCCATATTTTCTTTTTTGTTGAGAAGTTCTTTTTCTTTATCTCGAAGGCGACCTGCTTCTTCAAAATTTTGTGCTTCAACTGCAGTTTTTTTATCTTTAGTGACAATTGCTAATTCATTTTCTAATTCTTTGAAATCTGGTGGGGTTTCCATCCGTTTGAGCCTTAAACGCGATCCAGCCTCATCGATTAGATCTATAGCCTTGTCGGGAAGATGCCTGTCGGAAATATATCGATCAGCTAGATTTGCTGCAGCAACTAGAGCCTGGTCAGTTATTGTTACTTTGTGATGCTCTTCATAACGGTCTCTTAGGCCTTTTAGAATTTCAATCGTATGGGAAACTGAAGGTTCATCAACTATTATTTTCTGGAATCTTCGTTCTAAAGCAGCATCTTTTTCTAAATGTTTCCTGTATTCGTCAAGTGTTGTTGCCCCGATTGTTTGTAATTCTCCTCTTGCAAGCATTGGCTTTAATATTGATGCTGCATCTATCGCCCCTTCAGCTGCGCCAGCTCCTACAAGAGTATGTAGTTCATCAATGAAAAGAATTATGTCTCCACGGGTTCTGATTTCCTTTAAGACTTTTTTAAGTCGCTCTTCGAAATCGCCGCGATAACGAGAACCAGCTACAAGGGCTCCCAAGTCAAGTGTGTAAAGTTGTTTTCCTCTAAGGGGTTCTGGCACATCGTCAATTGCGATGGAACGGGCGAGCCCTTCAACGATTGCTGTTTTTCCAACTCCAGGTTCTCCAACTAGAACAGGGTTGTTCTTTGTCCTTCTACTGAGAACCTGCATAACACGCTCAGCTTCTCTCGTCCTTCCAATGACAGGATCTAGTTTTTTCTCTTTAGCTAACTGGGTTAAATTTCTTCCAAATTGATCTAGGACCATTGAAGATGTGGAGTCTCCTCCTCTACCTCCAGTGCCAGCAGATGCCCTTTCCCCTCTTCTGCCACCTTCGTTTTCTTCTTCTCCTGTTCCTGAGTATCCGGAGAGCAATTGGATTACTTGTTGTCGAACCCGTGATAAGTCTGCTCCTAATTTAGTCAGTACCTGTGCGGCTACTCCTTCTCCTTCTCTTATCAATCCTAGGAGGATGTGTTCTGTGCCAATGTAATTGTGTCCGAGTTGGAGGGCTTCTCGTAAGCTAAGTTCGAGTACTTTCTTTGCTCGTGGCGTGAATGGTATATGTCCACTCGGTGATGAGCCGCCTTGACCGATGATTTCTTCAACTTGGTCTCGAACTGCTTCTAAAGAAATCCCAAGCGATTCAAGTGCTTTAGCGGCAACTCCTTCCCCCTCATGGATTAAACCAAGAAGGATGTGTTCCGTTCCGATGTAATTGTGGTTGAGCAGACGTGCTTCTTCTTGAGCTAAAACAACTACTCTTCGTGCTCTATCTGTAAATCTTTCGAACAAAAATTGCCCTTTCAAAATGGTTTTGATTTAAGTGTACCCTGAGCTTGATTTGATGTCAGAACGTATCTTCAGAGACTAATTTTGTCTCTCTGATATTTACAACGCAAAAAAGCAGTAATTTCTTCCCTAATTGAGTAAAAATTCCTGTTTATTTTTAAAATATTAGTTCTGAAGGCTGTTCTTTCACTTCTAATTACTTCTTACGTGTGTCGTCATATAGTTAAGCGGCTTACACTTTGATGTAATGGTTCTTGTATCTTCTCTTTCTGTTCTACCGACACTTGCTAATGATTTGTCTGAGCTTGAAGTTAAGCTTCAGGATTCGGTTATTGCCGAAGATAAGTATTTAACTGAAATTGCTAGCCATTTAATTACTGCTGGTGGAAAACGAGTGCGGCCTGGATTTACTATTGCGTCAAGTGGAATAGAGACTCCTAAAGCTGTAGCGGCTTCTTATGATGTCCTGATGGGCGGTGTCGCTGTTGAGCTAGTACATTTGGGCTCTCTATATCACGACGATGTTATGGACGAAGCTGAGATGCGGCGCACAGTTCCGTCTGTGAATGCTATCTGGGGGAATTTAACTGCGATTCTCGCTGGTGATTTCTTGTTAGCACGAGCATCTGGTATCGCTGCATCATTAGGTACGGAGGTAGCGGAATTGCTCGCAGGAACTATTGGAGAGCTTTGTGAGGGACAGATTCTTGAATTGCAATCAACGTTTAAATTGGATCGAAATGAAAGTAGTTATGAGCGCTCAATATCTGGGAAAACTGCTTCTCTTCTAGCTACGGCTTGCCGTATCGGAGGATTAACAGCGGATCTTTCAAGAGATAACATTGATATTCTCACGTCGTTCGGGCACTCATATGGCATGGCTTTCCAAATTGTGGATGACATCCTTGATCTAGTATCGACTGATGAGCAATTAGGAAAACCATCGGGTAACGACCTGATGGAAGGTGTTTATACTCTTCCAGTTATTTTCGCATTTGCATCTAATAATGGTGAAGAACTTAAAGAACTACTTGGTAAGGAAATCAGTGTTGAGGAAAGAGATCATGCGAGGAATTTAATCCGTGCTAGTGGGGGTGTTTCTGAAGCCCTTTCTAGAGCCCGTTTATGGACTGATAAAGCGAGTGCAGCTCTTAATGATTTGCCTCCTTCTGAATCGACAGAAGCTCTTGGAGCGGCAACTACCCATTTAATTCAAAGAGCTGCCACACCGGTTATAAATTGATTTAAAAACTGGGAGTGAATTTATCGGGTAACAACGATTTTTACTGTTCAGGACGTAATGTCGGGAAAAGTACAACATCTCTTATTGTTTGAACATCTGCTAGAAGCATAACGAGACGATCTATTCCTATGCCGATACCACCGGTAGGAGGAAGACCGAATTCTAATGCTCGTACATAATCGGAATCCAACCCCATTGCTTCTTCATCTCCAGATTCACTTTTTTGTATCTGTTCTTTGAAACGATCCATTTGTTCATTTGGGTCAACAAGCTCTGAGAATCCATTTAAGATTTCCCTTCCTGCTACTATCCCTTCAAATCTCTCTGTAAATCCAGGCTTTGCTCTGTGGTCTCTTGATAGTGGTGAGACTTCTTTAGGGTATTCAGTTACGAAGCAAGGGTCCCATAAATTGGGTTCGACTGTTTTCTCATAGATTTCAAGAATAAGTTTTCCTGGCCCGTACTCACTTTCAAATTCAATGTCTAACTTATTGCATAGTGATTGAAGGTCTTCAATTGGCATTTCCAGTGAAACTTCTTCATTAGTGTGTTCTTTAATCAATTCAACCATTGGGGTTCTTTTCCATGGTGCTGAAAGATTCAGTTCTTTGCCGTCAAATGAAACAACAGGGGAACCGGTAAGTTCTATAGCTAAATATTCAATAAGGTTTTCTGATAATTTCATAATGTCTTCCCAGTCCGCGTATGCTTCGTAAAGTTCAAGCATTGTGAATTCTGGGTTATGCCTACTTGAGAGTCCTTCGTTTCTAAAAACTCTGGCTATTTCAAAGACTTTTTCAAAGCCGCCAACAACGAGTCGTTTTAGGTACAACTCAGGAGCGATCCGTAAATACAGTTCAATATCAAGGGCGTTGTGGTGTGTTTCAAATGGTTTTGCAAGAGCACCACCTGGGATGGGGTGGAAAACTGGTGTTTCTACCTCCATGAAAGATTTATCTTCCAACCATTTCCGAGTAAGAGATAGTAGCCTGCTTCGAAGAACAAAAGTTTTTCTAGCTTCCTCTGTGACCCATAGATCAACATAACGCTGGCGGTATCGTGTATCAGGGTCGCTAATTCCGTGCCATTTATCAGGGAAGGGTCTTTGCGTTGCTGCGAGAACAACCCATTCTTCCACTTTTACAGAAAGTTCCCCGCGTTTTGTTTTCATAACTTCGCCGGTGATACCTAGCCAATCACCAAGATTCAATGCGACGAATTTTTCAAAATCTGGTGTTACTTTCGTCGGAGCGAAAAGCTGGATCCGACCTGTTCCATCTTGCAGCACGCCAAATGCGATTTTCCCCTGGTCTCTCCTTAACATCATTCGTCCAGCTATTGAAACTGTTGTGCCCGAACCTGTCCCATCCTCTAAAGAGTTATGAGCATCAATTAGTTCTTGAACGGTAGTCGTTTTTCTAAAATTGTACGGCGTTTCCATGTTTCACAAGTGTCGCAGGGACAACGCAGGATTGCTGTGATTTAACAAGATCTCTTAGATCGGGTTTATCCCAATGTGTGGATTTATGTTGTCAATTAACCGAGTCGTTCCAATTCGTACAGCAATTAGAACCCGTGTTTCTTCATCGACTTGTATGACAGGTTCAAGTGATTCACCATTGACTACTTCAATATAATCAACGGATATCTGTGATGAGCTTAAAATGTGTTCCGAAATGATCTCTTTGATTGGTTGAGTGTTTTTCTCCCCTCCTCTTATTCTTTCATGAGCGTTCTGAAGTGCTTGCGGGATAATGGAAGCTATCTCTCTCTGTTCTGAGTTGAGGTATACATTTCTGCTTGAAAGAGCTAAACCATCGTGATCACGAATAATTGGACATCCAATCACTTCAACCGGATATGAAAGATCAATCACCATCTTTCTAATAATTTGGAGTTGCTGCCAATCTTTTTCACCAAAGTATGCCCGGCATGGCCCGACTATATTGAATAATTTTGATACCACTGTCGCTACTCCAGAAAAGTGTGTTGGGCGCGAAACTCCTTCTAGAACTGAAGAGAGATTACTAACAGAAATTGACGTAAGTACTGTGTCGCAAAACATTTCTTCAACTGCAGGCGTAAAGAGTACATTTGTCCCAGCCTTTAAACAGAGTTCTGTATCTTTTTCTATATTTCTTGGGTATGTAGATAAATCTTCATTTGCAGAGAATTGAAGCGGATTCACGAAAATCGTTGTAATAATCACATCATTTTCTGTAACTGCGCGTTCAATTAACGAGATATGGCCTTGGTGAAGAAATCCCATCGTTGGGACTAGACCTATAGTTTTCCCCTCAACCCTTACTTGGTCTAGGTAACTCTGTAATTCTTTAGGGTCTGTTACTAATTCCATAGTTTCTTATTATTCTTTATGGTTGTCTTGTGCGCTAAGTCGTTTAGCCTCTTCAACCATACTTTTGTAGAGTGGTAATTCTTTCACTGGTAAAGATTCTAGGTGCGCCTTGAGCGTTTCTTCATCTTTCCTTGCTGCTGGGCCAGTTAAAGCTTCTTTAGGATTTAGTTCAGAAACCGAATCTAGGCTCCCTTGAGAAAGATTCAAGAACGCTTCAAATGGAATACTGAGTTGATCTGCTAATCGTCTTACTTGCTCAAGTAGAACCACCAGATGGTTAGAGGCTATGCAGGCTGTGGCATGGTATAAAGCCCTATCTTGATCGCTGAGGTTAAAACTGGTTCCTCCAAGTATGTCAACAATTTTTTGCATGAAAGGGTCACCATTTATTGCAAACCATGCATTATTGGTAAGTCTTTCCTTACCTATTTGAGGATTTGGTAATGAAACGAGAGGGTGTATTAATCCAATTCTTTTGTGTGGATTGAGACTACTGAGTCCTCTAGATCCTGCTATGTGAGCTATCACTGATTTTGTTTTGGGTAATTGACGAACAACATCAGGTATTGCTCTATCGGGTGTAGTAATTAGTACAAGGTCAACACCTTTGGTTGCACCCGAAAGGTTATCGCCTCTCCCAAGAGGAGTTTTCATTTCCCAACCTGAGGAACTCAAAGCTTGAAAGAAACTTAGGCCGGCTTTTCCGGGGCCAATAATTTGAACAATAGGAGGCTTCACCAGTCTTTAATCCGTCTAACTTCTCCATCGTTAGGATCTTCCCAATCTTTTAGAAACTCAGGAGCAAGTTCTCCAAGTGGCACCATTACAAAAGCTCTTTCTTTCATTCTTGGGTGGGGGACGGTCAGGTCGGGGTCGTTTATTTCTTCATTCTCTACCCAAAGAACATCAACATCCAGAGTCCTCGGTCCCCAGCGAATCTTTCTTTCACGGTTGGCTTTTCTTTCTAGAGTTTGCCCGTGTTCAAGAAGCTCTCTTGAGTTTCGTTCAGTTGAGAGTTCTATAACTATGTTGAGATACGAATCCTGTTCAACTCCACCAATCGGGTCAGTTTCGTATAACCCTGAAACTGCATCCAAGTCTGTAAAGGTTGCTACTGCTTCTCTAAGATAGGTTTCTTTATCGCCAAGATTTGAACCTAGCCCTAGGAATGCCCGCGCCATCTTTATGTTATTCCAGAACTTGTTCTTCAGCCTGTGAAGCTTCTAGTTCTGCAAGTCGTTCCTCTTCTTGAGCAATCATTTCTTCAGGTGTTGGAAGATTTTGTGAGGCAGCGGCGATTTCTCTTCCATTAGGGCCAATGACTCGTTGTAAAGTTTTTTCCATTTTGGTAACTGCTTCGGGGACAGTATCTATGAACCCGTTCCATACGAGATATCCAGCCATAGCCCCACCAACGGTATCGCCTACTTCCTCGTGGTGAAGAAGCAGTTTCTCTCCATTCTTTATTAATTTATTCAAATCGGAATAAAGAACACTAAGGACTGTATTGAGATGAGCATCTTGGGCAACAGGGCGATGTACATAATCAATATCAAATTCTTCATAGTTATGAAGGTTATGTGGTGCAGGGATTATGGAAATAACCCGTTTGAAGTCATTTCTTCGAATCCAGATTAGTTCTTCAACTCTTCGTACTTTTCTATGCTGTGGTCCATACCCACCTGGGCGTTCACAAACTGCGAGACGGTCTTTAACAATCCATATGAGTCCTCGAGGTTGTATACCCTCAGCCCATTTCCCCCTCATGTTTAACTGTCGCAAAACTGGTTCTCCATATAGTTTCTTTATTTAAAGGCAAATTTTAGTACTACTAACATAAGCTTTGCCTTGGTAAACGTCATCTTTTTAGTGTTTGTGCACAATATCTTACAAGGTTACTTTCAGTATTTCATTCTGACGATTCGTCATAGCTCCATAGATCAGGAAGGTTCCTGTATCGTTCTGCGACATCAAGACCGTATCCAACAACAAAATCTGGTGGAATTTCAAAACCTACATATTTGAGACCGAGTTCATTGGGTTGACGGCCAGAACGCAAAAGTAATGCGCAAATTTCTAATGAAGCCGGTCCTCGTGATTCAAGGTTCTTTCTTAGGTAACTAAGTGTTAGACCACTATCAATAATGTCTTCAACAACGATGACGTCTCTTCCACTAAGGTCAATGTCTAAATCTTTCACGATCCTTACGACACCACTAGTTTTTGTCGCATTCCCGTACGAAGAAACAGCCATAAAATCAAATTCAACTGGAAGATCAATGGCTCGAGCTAAATCAGCCATGTAAACAAATGCTCCTTTGAGCACTCCAACTAATAGTGGGACTGAATTTGTATAATCTTTAGTTATTTGTTGACCGAGTTGTGCGATTCTTTCTTGTATTTGTTGTTCGCTAAGAAGGATCTTTCCTGGGGGTTTTAATGGTTCTATCATGACTCCGGCACCCTAACGCAGATCTCNCNCTCATACATGCATGTTCTAATTTTCTTCNGGNGGNTCAATNCGAAGAATACGATTTGTTCGNGCCACTCTCCAACCACCGCCAATATCAGTAGCTGTNATTTCTAATCGTGCAANATTCANTACTCGTTCNATTGTTGCTANATCAGGTGGGTGNTCNTTATTTCGTGATTTCCAAATCCAATTTCTAATNNCTTCTCGAGCAAGAACAGGATGTATTTTNNTTAACGNTTCGCAATCCGTNGGGTTAATTTCTGTNGTTTGTTGATNNATGTAGTCTGCACCTGCCCTTANAANNTCTGCCTGTCGGGCGAGAAGAGGAGCNAGNTCNCGTTCTGCNATTTCGTTCAANAGTGGTAAAGCTTCATTNCGTATNCGATTTCTCCNGTANGNGNGATCTTCATTTGAAGGGTCANNAAANTATTCTATTTTAAGNGCTTCGCAAAGTGCTTCAGTTTCTGACCTNCGTAGNTTNANAATAGGTTTCCTTACAGAAGGNCNCATACCNCTTAAACCATGCCAAGCGCTCCCNCGNATTAATGCTAAAAGAATCGTTTCNGCTTGGTCATCTGCAGTATGCCCTGTNAGCACGTCTTCTGGGAGAACNCTGAAGCGAGCTAGTCGCGCTCGTGNCTCNAGATTAGGNCCCNGCTCAACATGNACCNTTCTCGTTTCAAAANCTGCNTTNAATCTTTTCGCTATTTCNTGCACTAGATCAGCTTCTTTTTCTGANCCTNNACGGATGCCGTGGTCTACATGAATNGCTGTAACTTTTCGNTTCGTGGCAGAAGCTAATGCNAGAAGCGCCATGGAATCTGCCCCACCGGATACNGCACANACAACTGGACCTTCTGGGAAAGTGCATCNTGCTAATAGTTCTTCAATCAACTCGGTCATTTTTCTCCAGGTCAGTTTTGATTTTAGATACTGTCAGTTTCATCTGCTGTGATTCGGTTAATCCATATCTNTGGTGATTGTATCTCATCCATTGAAGGAAGGTTCTGGGGTTTTTCCCATGCTCGNTCAAGTAANGTTGTNCCCCCATTTTNCTCTACTTTTTCGATAAACATTTCTCCTGCTTGGTANTGATTGAGTTTCGCTTCAAGTCCTACGATTTTCTGGAAGATTCTTGAAAAGCCTTTAGCTGAGTTCCGTCGGGCACGAAGAGTCTTAGCAAAATANTCAGCGCTTGGGATAAGNCCAGCTCCAGCCCGGTCCATAGTGACATCNCCGTGNCCCTCAAGAAGGCTCATCATTCCAGAAATCTGNTTTANTGTTTCACGCTGTTCAGGTGTTGTAAGGAGAGCNGGTAANCCTCCATCTGCGAAAATATCTTCACCNGTTTTTTTTGCNTCAATGATTCTTTTTGCTGCTTCGCGAAGTATTTCAGGNTCGGGGTCTACTGTGTTTAATGTCTGNTTNACCANNCCTAAGAANTGTTCTCTTANCCAAGGAACTCCAGTGAATTGCGCCCGATGTGTNCATTCATGNAAGGCAAGCCAAAGCCGAAANTCTTCTGGNGGNAANCCATATTTTTTTTCAATGTTTANAACATTAGGGCCNAGATANTANACAATGTCTTGGTCTTCTGGATTCTCATCTTCAATGATTAATAANTCGTATTGNCCAAGCACTCGACCCGACATCCACCCCAATANGAGACCCATTTCTGCTCCACTTGCTTTTGANCCTATTTCTGAAAGGANCGANGCTTCTTTCGAAACTAGTTTTGCTGCTAATGGTCTTANAAGTCGTTGGAACGAATCAATATTTGCTTCAATCCACATGGGACGATCNGCTACTCTTCCTCGCGCGTTTCCCATCTGAGATTTAAGACCCGTTGTCTCTGCAACNANTTCTTCAGCTTGNGCGGTAAANCGTTCAAANTCNGGTTCTAATGTGGCGTAGTGATANGAAGAAACCGAATCGTTTCTTTCGCTAATCCTCGTTGCTACTTGCCGGGCGAGATTCCAATCGACCGAAGTNTCGGCCACTTTAAAGTTCCGTGCTCGGCTTCTTATACTTTGGTGGATATTTAGGGCGGACNACTTTAACGAAATAACCACCNATGACAGCAAANATCGTTAAGAACGTTGCAGGAGTAAGTACCACCGCTATCCACCAATGCCATTCAGCNGCCAATATTTGCATAAGTAGATGGTAGACCGAAATNCACCTTCTCTGACACCTTAAACNGAGAAGTGCTGAGATTTATAGAAAACAGTTNNTCACAAATCTGTGANGCTTATGTCCCCTAAATCAATTCGTTGAAGCGATTCGCTAATCTTTAGTTGCAGTGAAGGAGGGGCTTTAACCGTTGCTTGTTGGGCCATTGCTAATTTAAACCGTATTTCTACATCCAGTGCAGTTTTGCACCTGGTGCAAGTTCCGAAATGTTCCCGTACGGACTGGATAACTTGCGGATTTGGAATTCCATCTAAAGCTTGGACTATAAGTTGAGGAGATTCTTCGCAATGATGGTGGGAAGAGATTTCTTCTGAGCTCAAGAGATAATCTTGAGATTCTGGTTCTTCGGAGTTGTTTCTTTCAGGAAGTTTCATATCTCAGTCACCTCCCCCAACTGTAAGTGGTTCTAATTCTTGAGAATCCTTTTCCACATCTTCAAATAGAAGTCGCCGACTCGTTACATAGTCCAATAGTTCTGCTTGAAGTTTTGCTCGTGCCCGATGCAGGCGGGACATGACAGTTCCGTGCGGTATTTCTAAAATTTCAGCAATTTCTTTATAGGAAAATCCTTGAACATCTGCAAGAAGAACCACCTGTCGATAGGGGGTTGATAGAGAGTCAACTGCTTCCTTAATTTCATCGTTAGTTAAATGTTCAAACAAAGTATCTTCAGCACTCGCACTAAGTTGATATTGCGTCCAACTCCCAAGGTTTTTGTACATATACCCGTCTTCTACACCCTCAAGGTCTAGTTCATCAAAACTTCGTTGTTTTTTTCGATATACGTTGATGAAATTATTAGTTAAAATGCGGAATAGCCAAGCTTTGAGATTTGTGCCGTCAGAAAAATTAGCAAAGGCTTTATAGCCTTTGAGGTATGTTTCTTGCACTAAATCCTCTGCGTCTGAAGGATTTCTAGTGAGTCTGAGCGCGTGGGAATACAACTGATCCATATAGGGCATAGCCTCTTCAGCAAATTTTGTTTGGTCAGCCACAAACCCAGTCTAGCGAGTAGAGGAAATGACCATACATTGCCGGTTTATCCAATTCTAATTTTGAGCCCGAGAGGGGAATCGAACCCCTGACCTATTCATTACGAGTGAATCGCTCTGCCGACTGAGCTACCCGGGCGAAGGAACTAACAATAGCAACTCAACTCTAGTAGCGACCCCAGTATGGTGAAACATTTATTTCAATTCTGAAAGTGAAATAAACAGTGATTGAAGTAATAGTTTTTCATTAGGGTTCCTCCCTAATGCTGCCATCGTTTTACGAATATTTTCAATACTTTGAATACTTGAAACATTCGGGGTACCCATTAGTTCTTCTTTATAGATATTTGTCATTATGGATAGTCCAAAATAGAGTTCATCTGTTCGAAACCTGCGAATTTCACGTTTCTGTTTTGCTTCCATTTCTTTTCTCCCTGAACCACGCGTTCCCATTTGTTTCTCATGGTCAATTAATTCATCTGTTTCCTGAGTGTGCCGATTAGTTATTGTTTCCTGCGCTTCATCTATAGCGTTTTGGATTTCTTCAACGGCAATTGCAACTTTGTATCCTTCTGAGCCTAATTTTTCAGGAACTGATCTCCAAAGCTCATATCGAAAAGCGACTTGCGTATCATTCATCAAATCATTCGCTCTGCTTAAATCTCCACGTGAAGCTGATGAAATTAATTCAATTTTTTCAGTATTTAACCCTTGATCAGTAAGCCACTGCCGCATCGCTTCTACTGATATAGGTTGGAACTGAACGTTCTGACAACGTGACGCTATTGTTATTTGACTCTCTGGAATATTCTCTGAGATTAGAATAATTATTGTTGATTCAGGAGGTTCTTCAAGCGTTTTAAGTAAGCGGCCAACCGCAGTCGGATTAGCTGTATGAAACCTATTAGCGACAATTATTTTTTTAGATCCTTCGATAGGTGACCGTGAAGCTTCATTTATAAGTCTTTGCACGTCTTCATCACGATATTGGTTTCCTGTGGGTTCAATCTTTATTAAATCGGGATGATCNCCTCGTAAAGCCAATTTCATTGTCCGACTTGAATCTGAAGAAGACNCTCTCTGACTTAATATCAGTGCTGCAAAAGCTTTTGCTGCTTCCCACCGGCACGACCCCTTAGGCCCAACNAAAAGATATGCATGGACAGGATCTTTAAATGATCTTTGTAATTGATTGATAGCTTCCTTTTGGTCAATTACATGNTCAAAAAAGTCTGTATANGTCTCTTCGNTCATCGTACTTATGGCAGGCCAANCCGTTCTTTGATTGCTTGATCTACAAGAGAAGCAACTTCTTCTAGCGTTCCTGTCCCATCAACAACAATCCATTTTTCTTTTTCAGCTTTAGCTAACTCAAGGTAACCCTTACGGACTTTTTCATGAAATGATCTATCTTCTTGTTCGAATCGGTCTGGGCTCTGGCCGCGACGTTTAAATGATTCTTCTATAGGAATATCAATAAGAATTGTGAGGTCAGGGGTCAATGATTCTGTAGCGAAAAGAGATAATGAAAGAACTTCATCTATAGGAAGGCCACTTGCGTACCCTTGATACGCAAGTGAAGACGCTAAAAAGCGATCTGTAACCACATGTTGCCCTTTAAGAAGAGCGGGGCGAATCACATCTGCTACTAGTTGCGCTCTAGAAGCCGCCATCAAAAGAGCTTCTGCTCGAACTGCAACGGTTTCGTTTGGATCTAGGAGAATTGTTCTCAATGACTCTCCTACAGTCGTGCCACCTGGTTCGCGCGTGAAAACAGCATTTAGGGTTTCTGAAACCCTTCGTGCCTGAGTACTCTTTCCACTTGCATCTCCTCCTTCAAAAGCGATGAACTTTGCTCTCATGAACCAGTGTTCTCCTTTGTATTGTCTTCAGTCTCTTGACTAATGAGATTACGGACAGCGCTTAATGCTAAAAAGCCTGCTCCGACAATAATAAGCGATGCAAGCCATAGCGTCACACGGACACCAGGAACAAATATCTCCCAATTAAATACTTCGACTTGCTTATCAAAAAATTCTTCGGATAAACCGTTAAAAGTTGCTGCTACAAAAGGTCCTATAGACATTGCAATGATTAAGGATAATCTGACAATCGTGTAAACAGCAGAGAATATTCTTCCCCTTAAATCCTCTGAAACACTAATTTGTAACAGCGTGAAACCAAGCACATATATTGCCCCTGCAAATAATCCAAGGAACCCTATAAGTGCTGCTGCTGGCCATAAACCTGACATTGATGTCGCTATAAATAACGAAATTCCTGCTCCGAAAACAGATATGACAAAGAGTCTCACTTGACTTATCTTCTGCCTGGATAAAGCTACGGTTGCGACTCCAACGGCAACTCCAATTCCTAATGCTGTCTGCAAGACAGACATCCCATTTGCAGGATTTTCACCTAAAACGTCTTTAGCGAAAATGGGGCCTAATGGGATAAGCATCCCACCTCCTATAAGGCCGGCACCGAGAGCTGCACATACCGCTTTAACGATTGGATTAACAAAGATAAACTCCCAGCCTTCCCGTAATTCATCAATCGTGGACCGCAAATTTAGTTTCGGTCGTTCTCTAGAACTCGGTTCCTTTCGTGTTCTTTCGGGAATAACTATGAAGTAAATCATCAGTGCTGAGAAAAGAAAGGTGAGAGAGTCTGCGAAAAAACCTAACCCTATTTGATCGGCATTTAGGTTTGTGGAGCCGGGCCATGATTCTATTTTATCTGCGAAACGACCAAGGAAAATAAAAAGCGCAGCTGCGATTGGAACCGTTCCATAAGTAGCAGCCATTTGTAAAGAATTGACCGTTGTCAAACTTTCTTCAGGGACGATACTTGGCACAACAGAATCCTTTGCAGGAATCCATAGAAGCGTAAAGATCTCTAAAGCAAAAGACGCTAAAACCAGATGCCAGACAGTTGTCGCGAACGGAAGGAGGACAAGGATAAAGACTCGCCCTAGATCACATATAATCATGACTTGTTTTCTATTCCAGCGGTCAACTAGCACTCCAGCAAGCGGTGCTAAGAAAAGGCCTGGAATTATTCGAGCGGAGAAAACAAATCCAACAGCTGTTTCGGGGGTTCCTCCTCCTAGTTCTGTTGCTGCTGCTGCTATTGCTAGAAAACCCAGCCAATCCCCCAACGATCCAACTAGTTGGACTAGCCATAACCGGAAATACTGGTAACTTCCGAAGATTTTTTCTACCCATTGAGCAGCAATAACCCGCTGGTAATCTGCTACTTGATCACCATGTCGTTGCTGCTCTGATGGCTTTTTTTCCACGACCACAGGCTACAGTCTCTACTTGCATTGATCATGTTAGAGGGTAAAAGTACTTAATTAATTCGTATTTTGTTGAGCACGGCGCTCCGATAAGAGTTCCTTTGCCCTTTCACAAGTCATTTGCTCTATAGAGTCCCCTAATTGCAGACTTGCGTTTGTTACTCCATCCGTTACATACGGTCCAAATTTTCCTGTTTTGATTTCAAT
This sequence comes from Acidimicrobiaceae bacterium, assembly GCA_002709645.1. Taxonomy (GTDB): domain Bacteria; phylum Actinomycetota; class Acidimicrobiia; order Acidimicrobiales; family UBA8592; genus UBA8592. The sequence continues at coordinate 39,211 of PAQG01000010.1, read as the reverse complement.
TGGCTTCTCGGAGACATTATCGAGGCAGGCTTTCCCATCAACATCTTTCAGAATGATCTGTTTTGACTGCTTTTGAGCAAATTTCTTAGGTGTTTCTAAATGTTTGATGCAATCTTCAAAGCTAACTTCAAATATTTCATCCTCGGTGATACTTCGTGTTTGGTTACTCCCATCTTCACAGTCAGCTTTGAGATACGGGCCAAATGGCCCATTGTGTACTGATATCACACCACCTTTCAACAAATTAAATGATGCATCTCCTTTTTTGGGAGCGGGGTTAAGCGCCACGGTAATGGGTTCTGTAATGGGGAGTACCCGTGGAAGGCTAAGAAGATTAATTGCATCCTCAAGTGAAATAGTATCGGGTTCCATTTTTTCTAGTAGTGATGCTGTTTTAGGTTTAGGGGCATTTTTTAATTCAGTTCGCTCATCTAGCACATCAAGAACCTCTTCCAACGTTTGAAATTCATTCATATTCGCTAAGAGGTTTTCTAATAGTTTGATTTTTTCTTCGGCCTTTTCCATTCTGGAAACTTCTTTCCAATAACCGGTATTTATTAATAATTCTCGTAAGCGGAAACCTATTGGTTCATCGATATTTTCACTATGCCATTTCTTAATATTCTTCAATAATTTTTTAACAGCTTTGGAAGGTTTCTCTGCTAAGAATGTTTGCTGCTCTAGCGCTTCATATAGGGAGATTTTTTCGTTGTCAGCGATTCCTTCAAGCGTCTCTATTGATTTTTTACCCACACCGCGTTTCGGTTCATTCAGGATCGTTTGAAGAGCTGCATTTTCTTTATTATTCTCGGCGATTTTGAGATAGGCGCAAGCAACTTTTATTACTTTCAAATGGTGGGGTTGTTTCATTAATTGCCCCTCTTTAGAGGTTTGCCTCGGCCACTTTGGGAAATCACCCAGAGAAACATAGGGGCCAAATGATCCCTTTCTTAGGAATACTGGAATCCCTTTACCATCAACGAACCCGAGAATAGTTTCAACGTTAATAAGGTCATTTTGGAACAATTCCAATGCTTTTTGACTTTCCACCCAACCTAAGATCGTGTCCGGTTCGGCAGCAAGAGTTAGAAATTCTTTTGCTTTTGCAACAGATAGTTGATCTGGAGGGAGCGTCTCAGGAATTGAGGCAGTTTCTCCATCCATTCCGTACTGCACATATGGTTTCTGATTAGCGAAACGCGCATAGATGGTCTGATTATTTTCTAGATCCAATCCGACAGCATGAGCAATTTCCTGTCGGATTCGAGGTAAATCAACCTTTACCAGACCTTGGATATCAGCAATTTTAGTTTCCCAAGCACCTTCTTTGAAATACCACTCATTAAGAAACTGGGTCTGGTTCGTAGTGCCATCTGCTATACCGTCAAGTTTTTCATTTAAGTTCGCCGTGTACTGGTAGTCGACTTCATCCTGAAACTCAATTTCTAAAAAATTTGTAGCGACAAATGCTTTAAATGTCGGTATTAACGATCGCCCATCTTTAAACACATAGTCACGGCCCGCGATTTTCCCAATGGTAGCGGCAAAGGTTGATGGCCTTCCTATTCCTGTTTCTTCCATCCATTTCACCAATGACGCTTCAGTAAATCTTGCAGGCGGCTTCGTTTCATGGTTGTTTATTTCTATTACATCAATAGTTACTTTTTCCCCTTCTGTTAAATCGGGGAGGATTCCGTGTAAGTCTGTTTCCTGTTCATCAGAATTATCAGGTGTTTCCTCATATATTTGGCGAAATCCAGAATGGGTTATTGTTCTGCCGCTTGCACTAAATTTAACCCTTTGTTTTTCTTCTTCATTTATTTCGCCGTTGAGAACCATTCGGACTGTTTCACCGGTTTGGTCAGTCATCTGAGAAGCTATTGTCCTCTTCCAGATGAGTTCATATACAGCTATTTGATCTTTATCAAGTTCGTTCTTAAGTTCTTCAGGGTTTCGGAATGTCTCACCCGCTGGGCGTATCGCTTCGTGGGCTTCCTGTGCGCTGTCACTTTTCGTTGTATAGAGCCGAGGTTGATCAGGAAGATAGTCAAGACCACAAACGTTCTCTATGCTTGCTCGGGCAGCAGTAATAGCTTGATCGGATAGTCCAGGACTGTCAGTTCGGTGATACGTGATGTACCCATTTTGGTAAAGGCTTTGAGCTATAGCCATAGCTGCTCCAGAAGATCCGCCGAGTTTATTGATGACTTCTTGTTGAAAAGTTGATGTTGTAAATGGGGGTTTAGGTTGTCTTCTGTAAGGAGAAGTTTCAATTGATTCGACCGACAATGATTCATTTTTTAATGATTCTTTGAGATTTGTTGTAGTTCTCTCATCAAGAACCATTACTTCTGTGCTTTTTTTGAGTTCTCCATTCTCATTGAAGTCATTCTTTCCGGAAGCAATTCTCTGACCGTCAATTTCAAGAAGTTTGGCGTTAAATGTTTCTGCAGTAGAGGCATGAAGTTCTGCAGTAACGGTGCAATATGTTGCACTGATAAAGCGGATACGATCCTTTTCTCTTTCAACGATTTTCCTTAACGTCGGGCTTTGGACACGGCCACCTGTCGCTCCACCACCGATAGTTTGTCTTGCAAGTCCAGATAAGTCATAGCCAATAATTCGATCGAGGATTCTTCTTGTTTCCTGTGCTGCGACCTGATCCATGTCGATTTCTCTCGTGTTCTCTAAAGCCTTAAGAATTGCTTTCTCTGTTATTTCATGAAAAACCATCCGAAATACCGGTATCTCTGGTTTAAGCACTTCTACAAGATGCCATGCAATTGCTTCGCCTTCACGGTCCTCATCTGTTGCAAGATAAAGCATGTCTGCCTTTTTTAAAGCTTTACGGAGTTGAGTTATTGTTTTTTGACTTTTGGGACTGTTCACATACCAGGGTTTCCATGGCTCTTCTACTGATGCTCGTGGTGAGTAAATGCCAAAGCCCTGAAGTGTCTTATTCTCCGCATGCAATCCATGGTCATATCGATTATCTGCTTTCACATCTTTAGGTTGGATCAGGTCAGCAATATGGCCAACGGAAGCCTCAACCACGTAGTCTTCTCCAAGAAAACGCTCTATGGTTTTCGCCTTCGCTGGTGACTCAACTATGACAAGTGCGTTTGGCACGTTTATACCATTTCCTCTTATTGGTAATGCAATTTCTTTACAAGATTGCTTGCGACCGGAGAGGGTAACGCAAATTTTTGGGTTTTCAATGCATTTAATGAAATTGATTCAAAAGAGTTATTTAATACGAGCCAAATGTATTAACCCAGAATTCGTTGTATGGGAGGGGTTAAATTTGATTTTTTGAAGAATGGTTTTCGTACTTTTTAGTGTTCTTTTGTTCTGGATTGATTTGATTTGGTTCCGAAGTGAAGACAGGTAATCCCTATTATCCCCGCTAGTAAAGAAGCGAACAAAATACCGATCTTAGACTGGTCTATCAGTTCTGTTTGTTCAAAAGCTAGGTTCGTTATAAATAGTGAAACGGTGAAGCCAATTCCTGCCGTTGCTGCTAATCCCACCAGTGTCAAAGGCTTCATATCATCTGGGGCTGTAGTGAATGGCAGTTTCATGCCAAACCATGTCATTGAGGAAATTCCGACTATCTTACCGACAATTAATCCAAGGCCTATTCCCCAAGTTACCGGACTGGAAGCCGCATCGCCGAGTAGTCCTCCGCCCATGTCTACTCCAGCATTTGCTAATGCAAAAATAGGGATAATGATGAAGCTAGAAATTGGGTGAAGTGCCATTTCTATGCGCTCTGCAATTGAAACTTGCGACTCATTTAATTCCATTGCTGTTAGGCGAACATCAACAGGGTAAATGTTCTCTCCTTTTTTACGAAGCCATTCAAGAGCGGCGAGTCCTTCTTCCGTACTTTGCTGAGGTTTCGCTGGTGTGGCAAGCCCTAATGCAACCCCGGCAATCGTCGCATGCACTCCAGATTCAAATGTCGCTAACCATAATGCGCTACCCAAGAAAATATAAATAGGTATATACCAAATATGTAGTCTTCGAAGTAGAAGAATAATTCCCATTATTACAAAGGCAGTGATTGACCAAGACAAGGAGAGATTAGATGAGTAGAAAATAGCAATGACGAAAATGGCACCTATATCGTCGGCGATAGCGAGCGTAAGTAGGAAAACTTTTAGTGGCCGACTTACCCTATCCCCAAGTAATGAAACGACACCGACAGCAAAAGCAATATCTGTTGCCATTGGGATACCCCACCCTGATGATGCATCCCCACTTGAGTTAAAGATAAAGAATACTAAAGCTGGGAAAAGCATCCCTCCCAGCGCCGCGAACACAGGCAGCGTTGCTGCTTTCGGATCCTTAAGGTATCCACTCACTAATTCTCTTTTAATCTCAAGGCCAACAACGAAGAAGAAGATAGCCATCAGTGCATCATTAACAAGGGTCTCTAAAGTGAGATGATGTCCTTCTCCCCCCATGTGATAACTACCAAGTACGAATTCAAAATCTGTGTGCCAAAGATCATAATAACTTTGAGACCATGGCGAATTAGCCCATATTAAAGCTATAACAGTCGCTATTAGTAAAAGAATGCCGCCTGCTGCTTCAACATGTAAGAACCTTCGGATTGGTTGTCCAACTCGACGCGCCAATCGTCCATCTCCTCCCAGCCATGTCCATTTAGGCAGATCAGGTATTGGTGTGTTCCCAGCCATTTTTTTAAAATCCTTGAAATTTAGTCATCACCAATGGTAAAGGTATCCAACCCGTTTCTTGTGTTTAATCCATTTTCTCTGTCTGGCAGAAGATCATTCAAAGTATCTGATCTCACCTTCAGCGGCTTCAACGACAGATTGCACAGCTATATGTAGAAGAGCATGTTGGGCTTGAAATTCTTCAATGTCGGGATCTTTTTCATTTGCGTTCCTTGGTACGTTATCCGCTTCTTCCGAAACTTCTAAGCTTGCTAATGCTTGATCCCAATCAGTCTGGTCTGCTTTTCTTTCAAGATACATGCTCGGTGCTTGTAGTAATGCTCGGTCAAGGTCATTAATAATCGCTATTACTACATCAGTTGTAGTTAAGACTCCGGGTGTTGCTATGAGACGGAGAGCTTGAAGCTTCCTCATAGCCATTGCTGCTATCATTTCTGGGGTTCCTAGCTCAATTACTGCTGAATCTATTTCTGCTAAATCCAAAGTAATAGTTGGTTCGATTTCAAACCATTTTCTAAGTGTATTAAACAATGTTTCTGTGACTTGATGAAGGGCAAGAAACGAATCTGGTTTGGGGATTGGATTGAGATCTTCACTATCATCCATTTGCTCATAGTACTGACTTGTTTTACATCCAACTATGTAGGAAATAAAGATTGTTACACAAGGCGTTTCTGATTAGGACGATGGTGGGATGTAGACAACGAGTTGGACGGTAGTTCCTTCATCGGCAGAATCTATTTGAATTTCATCTGCAAGAACCCTCATTAGTGGAATACCAAACCCACCTTCATACTGCAATCTCTCTGGCTCATTTAGGGAACCTAATTCTTTTAATTTCTCAGGATTGAATCCTGGCCCACGATCTTGAACTTCAACTTCTATACGATCATCTCCTAACCCACACCTTATTGTGATCCGCTCATCTGACCCTAAGTTTGCATGTGCACGGATTGCATTTGTTGTAGCTTCAGAGACAGCTAATCGAAGATCTTCTATTCTTTGATCTTCAACTGCTGGGTCAAGCCCTGCTGCTGAGACGACTACTGCGCGCACAAGAGAAAGGTACTCGGCTTTAGCAGGGATTTCTAAAGTAATTCCTTTAGTCATGAAAGTCTTCTTTACTGTCTTCCGTGTAGAGAACAGCGTCAAGTCCAGTGAGTTTGAACATCTCTTTAAGCGGTTTCGTTAGGCCCACACATTGAAGATCGCCTCCATGACTTCGTGTCCTTTTAAGGCCACCTATGAGTACTCCAAGACCAGTTGAGTCAACAAAGTCAATACCGCTTAGGTCCAATATGATTCTGATATCACCTTCTTGTACTCGTTGAACAATCGTTTGGCGAAGTTGAGGTCCGGTAGCCATATCTATTTCGCCGCTTAGTTCAAGAACAACCCATCCATCTTTATTTTTCTGGGTTATTCCTAACATCATGTTTCTAGCCTAAAGGACCATTGCTTGTTTGTCAGCGCGGAGATTAGAGATATTTTGTTGAAGTCTGTTTTTAAAGACTTGGTTTGCTTCTTCTGTTGTGAATAGTGTTTTTGATTTTTAGTTTTCAGACATCATTGACCAAAGTAAGTCACGATGAGGTATGGATGAATCAACATCATCAGTCCATTCTGTTTCCCCAAAATGCACTGATCTATCATTAATTCGGCTCATTATAATTGCATGACGCATCCCAGCGTAGATTTCAAACCAGCGAAGATCATTAGATGTTTTCCCTGTTATCTGTGAGTAGTAATTGGAGACTTTTTCTGAATGCATAAAATCTGGCATCCCTTCAAATTCAAGCGCTTCAGCAATATTTTGAAAAAATTTGTGAAGAAAAACCATCCACCCTAAATCAACTTCCACTGGAGCTAAACCCGCCATCTCCCAATCAAGAACAGCAGTTGGTTGAAAGGTTTCTAAACCGAACATGATGTTACCTATTCTTGCATCACCCCAACTTAAGACGGTTTCGCTTTCCTCTGGCCAGTTGTTCTGAAGCCACTCAGATGCGGCTTCAATAACTGGATGTTTTCTTTGACTCCCAACTACCCAGGAGTAGTAATCCATTTGGTTTGAAAAGTGACGTTTGAGAGCTGTATCGCCTTTTGTGTGTAATTCTAAAAAAGAGGTATCTACGGTAGAAAGGTCGATTTGTGAAATTTGAGCGATGATGTTGACAGCCGATTTTTCTAATCGTGAACGTTCTTCTCTCCCAGCATCAAAAAGCCAACCTCCGAGAACATATGGAGGAATATCTGCTGGGACTCTACCTGCAATTTTTTCCATTACGAAGAAAGGGACACCAAGCACCTCATGAGATTCTTCTAACCAAAGCGTTTTAGGTACCGGAATTTTCGTCTGATCTTTTACTAACTGCATAACATCAACTTGGAGAGAGAGGTCATATGAGGGGAAGACTGGAATATCTTGAGGAGTTGGTGCAAGACGGGCTACTAGATCGCGTTCTTCTTTGCTTTCTTCGGTGTCCCATGTCGCTGAAAACAAAAGAGTTTCGCTAGACATTCCTGATCCAGAAGGTCGACCGAAATCACTAATTGACGCTGTTTGGTCTGAAACTTTTTTGCGAAACCATGATAATAGTTGAGCATGGATCTCATCCTCATTTAAAGAAGTCCGCTGGGGTTCTAGTCCATCTGCCATCGATATGACATTAGCGTACGGAGGTTGGCTAGTCAGGCTAGGATCCCCTACCTTTTATATGTGCAAGATATCCAGATTAAAGGAACGATTAGTTCCGTAGGGTTTCCCGATGGCAATAGATTCGTTATTGGACACTGGACAAATTCACCCATTGGCGAATTTACTGATTTGATGTGGGGCACTCCAGAAGGAAAGAAGATTCTCTTAGCGACGAACGAAAGAGTATCCAATTTCGTATCAGCTATTTATGATTTTGATGAGACTCGTATCGGGGATCTAAAAATAGATTCTGATGGTCGGTCTACTTTTGTTTCAGGATTTGGTTTAAAAATCAATTTGCGTGGGGGCAGTATCCGAGGTTTTATCCCTCCACGGCCTCTGTATTTCACTAGATTCATTGAAAATCCTATTGCTTCTATGTCAATGGGTGTCCAAACTTTTGGTACAAGTTCTAGAGGCGTAACCGAGTGGTATCAGGCACGAAAATGGCGTTGGGTTACTTCTGGAGAAACGGAATTAAATGGGCGTTCTCTCGGTTCGCCATGTCCTTTTATAGAGCCTTTGCGTGTTGGATTTTCAGAACCTCCTCGAAGATCAGCAATTGTTGAGCTTCAGGTGACTATTCGCTTTCCATCCCCAATTGCTCTTTAGCTGGGTTCTTAAATCGCTGATTTCATAAAGTTCGGTCATACTAGTGATGAAACATCAGGGAGGTGTTCGAGTACCTGGTGGGCTCCCCCGCCTTCAAAGCGGGTGGGACGGGCGACCCCCGTCCGGCGGGTTCGATTCCCGTCCACCTCCGCTTTTTAATACAGTTTTAGTAAGTGTTTAAACCGCTAGTAGGTCACGTGCCCCGGTGTCACTACTTGGGTGTCGGAGTTTTGACATCGCTCGTGCCTCAATCTGACGGATTCTCTCTCTCGTTAGGTTGAAATGCTCCCCTACCTCTTCAAGAGTCCTAGGCTCACCTCGATCTAATCCGAAACGTAACTTTAAGATTTCGCGTTCTCGTTCATCTAATGGTGCGAGCAGGCGAGCGATTTCATCAGGAAGTAAGGAAGTCGCAGCTACTTCAAATGGTGAAGCAGCTCCTCGATCTTCAACTACATCTCCCAGTTCTGCATCTCCATCTTCACGAAGTGGTTCAGAGAGGCTAAGTGGTTCATTTGCAAATCGAAGTGCTTCGGTAATTTTATCTTCTGGCATTTCAACATCGGCAGCTAGTTCAGTTAATGTTGCAGGCCTTCCATATTTCAGTTCTAGTCTGGTTCTGGCTTTTTGTAGTCTGGCTAGGGTGTCCCCGGCATGAACTGGAAGTCGAATTGTTCTTCCAGTGTTCGCTATACCTCTGGTAATTGCCTGACGGATCCACCAAGTAGCATAAGTTGAAAATTTGAATCCTTTTCGCCAATCAAATTTTTCCACGGCGTGCATTAATCCAAGGTTTCCTTCTTGAATGAGGTCCAGTAAGGGAAGTCCGGATGCTTGGTATTTTTTCGCTATTGAAACAACGAGCCGGAGATTTGATTGAACGAATTTCTTTTCAGCTCGTGCACCGTTTCTGTCAAGACGCTTTAAGTCCCTTTTTTCTGCGGCAGTGACTTTTTCTTCACTCTCAAGTTTCGCGCGTGCTTCAACACCCTTTTCGATCTGTTGGGCAAGCCGAACTTCGTCTTCTTTAGTAAGGAGTGGGTACTGGCCTATATCCGTGAGGTATAACCGGACGAGGTCTTCTTCATCTCGTTCGACTCGCTCTTTAGGCAAAGTACGCTCTTTTCAAATCGTGTGAAACCTATTTCGTGTTTCACGCTCCGCACGCTTTACCCTACCGAGATGTACGCTACGCGCAACCTAATTTTAGACAATATCTCTTTAACTGGAAGATTTTTTATTAACCCTCTTTTTCTTTAATTAGGAATCTCGTTAATTTTTAATAACCGAATGGTGACTGTAATTACTTTTATATTCCCCTATACAGGTTTGTAATTGGAACTCTTCGGTCTCTTCCGAATGCTTTGTGAGAAATTTTTGGGCCGAGTGGACTCTGCCGTCTTTTATACTCAGAAATATCAACAAGGCTTGTAATTTTTTTAACAATTTCTGGGTCATACCCATCTTCGATAAGTTCGTGTGCCACTTTATCTTTTTCAATAATTTCACGTAACAGGGGGTCAAGGACTTCGTAGTCAGGAAGGGATTGATTATCGCGTTGATCTGGTCGTAATTCAGCTGATGGAGGTTTCGTAATAATTGATACTGGAATTAAGTCATATTCAACGATGTTATTTTTCCATTTTGCAAGATCAAAAACTTGTGTCTTCCATACATCTTTAATAACTGAGAATGCGCCAGCTGTATCTCCGTAAAGTGTTGAGTATCCCACTGCTAGCTCACTTTTATTGCCGGTTGTCAGAACAAGCCATTGGAATTTATTTGAAAGAGCCATTAATAATGTTCCCCTTATCCGAGCTTGAAGGTTCTCCTCAGTTAAATCTTCATCTAGGCCTGAAAATTGCTCATCGGTCATCTCTAGAAATGCCTTATGGGCTGATTCGATAGGGATAGTTACGTGGTGACACCCAAGGTTTTCAACCAATTCCTTTGCATCAGTTAAAGAGTGGTCACTGGAATATCGGGAAGGCATAGAAATCGCATGCACATGATCAGCGCCTAATGCATCGCAAGCAATTGCAGCTACTAAAGCAGAATCAATTCCACCCGATAGTCCCAGGCAAACATCCGTAAACCCATTTTTGTTCACATAGTCACGGGTTCCAAGACACAGGGCTTGCCATATTTGTGAGTTAAGTGACGGCAGTGAATCTACTTCATGTTTTAAAAGGGATTCATCTCTAGAGTTCTCACTAATTTTAATAGTGTTTCTTGAGGCTGTTTTGACTGACTCATTGCAATCAATATCAAAAATGAGAACTTGCTCTTTGAAAAGTTCAGCTCTGGCAATAACGTCTTTGTTCGCATCAAATGCCATTGATCCACCGTCAAAAATAAGCTCGTCTTGTCCTCCTACTTGATTTATGTAAATGATGGGAATACCGGTTTCGTTAATTCTTTGGCAAAGAACAGTCTCCCGTGCTTCGAGTTTTCCTATTTCGAATGGTGAAGCATTCAAATTTAAGATTATCTGAGCACCTGCTGAGGCAAGTTCTGAAGCAATCCCTTTTTTTACCCAGATATCTTCACAAATTGTGATCCCTACATTCACGCCGCGTATTTCAAATAGTTCTATCGGGTTTGTTCCAGAGGCAAAATAACGTTCTTCGTCAAAGACTCCGTAATCTGGGAGAGCTCTCTTGCTATAAGTTCCTTTAATCTCTCCATCAGCGCAAATAGCTGCGGCATTGGATGTTCTCCGAACTGGGTCTGCACCAGCTTCTTTACCTTCTACAAATCCTATTATTGCGACACATTCTTTTGTTTCACTCGCTATTTCATTTAGAACAAGTTGTGTGTCCGCAACGAAACCTGATTTAAGGAGAAGGTCCTCGGGAGGGTAACCACAAACAGCAAGCTCGCTGAAAACTGCAATATCTGCTTGTGCCTCTTCAGCTTTCTGATATGCATTAAGAATTTTTTCTTTGTTTGATCTCAGATCACCTACTTGAAGATTTAATTGACATGCAGCTATGCGTAATGAACCCATATATGCAGATTAGAGGCAGATCGGTGAGTCTGAGTACTTAAAAGGTAGACATTACGTTAGAAAGTGCACGTATTAAACCAGATGTATCGAATTTCAATAGTCTTTTCACTGACTTTTAGTAGAGTGTTGGGGTGACACATGGTAAGAACCTTGAAGAAGGCACAGAGCTAACAATTGATTTCAATAAGATTTTCCAAATTGGGGAAGGAAATCATATGGTCGTTCCCGTGGTTGTCCAAGATATGCATACCAAAGAAGTATTAATTGTTGCTTATGCTAACGAAGAGGCGTTACTTGAAACTTTCAAAAGGGGTGAAGCTGTTTTTTACAGCACTTCAAGAAATGAGTTGTGGCATAAAGGAGCTACTTCTGGTGATATTCTCGCTGTAATTGAAGTGAGAGTGAATTGTGAACAGAATTCACTACTTTATCTTGTGCAGCCACAAGGGCAGGGGGCTTGCCATACTAAGAACTCAGATGGTTCTTACCGTTCTAGCTGTTATTACAGGTCCATTAACTCCGCTGGTGAACTTCGTTTGGTCCAGTAATTACATATTTACTCTCCGCTATGGGATGTGGTTAAGAAAGTGCTTCTCCGACGGTGTTTGTCATTAATGCAGCAACGACATAAGGGTCAGCATTGGCATTCGGACGACGATCTTCAATGTAACCTTTTTGATCCTGCGCTACCTGCCATGGGATACGTATGGAAGCTCCTCTATCTGAGATTCCATAACTAAACTGATCGTAACGTTGGGTCTCATGTTCACCGGTTAAGCGATCTTCAATTCCAACACCGTAACCAGCTAAATGTTCTTCTGGTTTCCCAGGTGCACCTATTGCTTCACAAGCCGCAATGATGGGGTCATATCCATCTCTCATGGCTTGTGTTGAGAAGTTCGTATGCATCCCTGCTCCGTTCCAATCACCTTTCATCGGCTTAGCTTCTATGCTGATTTCAACATTGTGTTTTTCGCCAATTCTATATAAGAGATAACGAGCTATCCATAAGTGGTCTCCTACTTCAACTGTGCCGGCTGGGCCGATTTGGAATTCCCATTGGCCTGGCATCACTTCGGCATTAGTACCGGAAATCTTTAAACCGGCTTCTATACAAAGGGTGGTGTGTTCTTCAACAGCATCACGTCCATGTATTTTAAGCGCGCCTACTCCACAGTAATAAGGGCCTTGTGGTGCAGGAAATCCGTTGGGTGGGAATCCTGCTGGCCAACCAGTCCCTGGATCTATCATTGTGTATTCTTGCTCCAAGCCAAACCATGGATCCTGATCTCCGTACTTCTCTTCAGCAGCTCTAGCTAAAGCTCGTGTGTTCGTAGGATGAGGTGTCTCTTGATCTGTTAAGAAGGTTTCGCACATGACGAGAATATTATTTCCGCCACGTATCGGATCCGGACATTGGAACACTGGTTTCAAAACCACATCAGAATTGTCACCTGTTGCTTGATTAGTTGATGACCCGTCATATCCCCAGATACCTGGTTGATCACCATCGGCTAGTATCTTTGTCTTGGATCTAATTTCTGCTGTTGGTTCCGTGCCATCAATCCAAAGATATTCAGCTCTATAAGTCACTTAATTCTCCATTCTTTATTTAATAGGATTGAGATTATTCTCTGTACCCTATGCCAACACTATAAAAGCGTGGATTCGTTATTACTAGTTAACACGACTGTAGAGGGTGAGATGGCTAGAAATGTTAACAGCGTGTTAATTAAAAAAGGATAAGAGGGGAATTCAGTTAATTTCGTTAAAAAGAATAGATGGAAGCAAGAAAAGAAGATTATGTACTCAGGACTGTAGAGGAACGAGGGGTGCGTCTTATCCGCCTCTGGTTCACTGATGTTCTTGGGCAATTAAAGTCATTGGCTATTTCACCTGCTGAACTAGAGGCAGCATTTGATGAAGGTTTGCATTTTGATGGTTCTGCAATTGACGGGTTTAGTCGCGTGCAGGAAAGCGATGTTCTTGCTATCCCTGATGCGAATAGTTTTGAACTATTACCCTGGGTTGATCCTTCCGAACCAACAGGAAGAATATTTTGCGATATCTATAACCTAGATGGAACCCCTTTCGCAGGAGATCCCCGACATGTTTTAAGACGTAATCTTCAACAAGCAAAAGAGAAGGGATTTACTTTCTTTACCGCACCCGAAATTGAGTTTTTCTATTTTGAGGATGCTGAAGACCCTAAACCTCTTGATCGCGCAGGATACTTTGACTTAACAACGCTGGACTTGGGAAGCACTCTTCGGAGACGCACTTTAGCGATGTCTGAAGCAATGGGTATCCCGGTTGAATATTCGTTCCATGAAGACAACGCTAGTCAGCACGAGATAGATCTACGTTATACAGAGTCATTTGACATGGCTGACAATATTATGACGCTTCGTCTTATCGTCAGAAAGATAGCTTTAGATGCAGGTATCCACGCTACTTTTATGCCTAAGCCTCTTGATGATGGACAAGGGTCGGGTATGCATACTCATATGTCTTTGTTTCAAGGGGACGTTAATGCTTTTCATGATCCGAATGATGAAATGGGTCTTTCAGCAATTGCTAGAAAGTTTATGGCAGGTATTCTTCATCACGCCCCAGAATTCACTGCGGTTACGAACCAATTAGTGAACAGTTACAAAAGAATGATTGCTGGTTATGAATCACCTGTTTATGTCAGTTGGGCGAGAAATAATCGCTCCGCTCTTATAAGGGTCCCAGTTCATAAAGCAGGGAAAGAGTCTTCGACTAGAATTGAATATCGGGCACTTGACTCTGCAGCAAACCCATATTTAGCATATTCCGTTATTTTGGCAGCCGGTTTAAAAGGAATTCAAGAGAATTATGAGTTACCAGACGAAGCGGATGACAATCTTTGGTCTTTAAGCCGCTCTGATGCAAAATCATCTGGGCTTCGTCAACTTCCGCAAGACCTTAGGCAGGCACTTGATCTTATGGAAGAATCAGAGTTAGTCCACGAAACACTTGGGGAGCATATCTTTGAATGGTTCCTAAAAAATAAACAATCTGAATGGGAAGCCTACCAAGGTCGAGTAACGCCATTTGAAATCGAACGTTACCTTCCAGTCTGGTGAAACTGTTTTAATTTCTCTACAGAGGAATAATCTTGCATGCCCTTTGGAGTTACTCTTCGTAAATTCAAATTCTTTCTCCTAAGATGAAAGCAATGTCATCTCTTCTTGTTTTCCCAGATCCGCCACCCCCTGAACTTGCTCAAAGTTTGGATTTAGCTGGCTTCTCTTGGAAATCAGTAGCCAATTCTTCAGTCGCTGAAGCATATGCTACCGACTACGAATGGAATGGTGCTGTGATTGTTGCTGATGAGGATCCGAACTCAGCATTCGCCTTAGCTCGCTCTCTTCGTAAACGAGCAAACCCTATTCAAGGTATTCTTCTCTTACTTAATGCTACGCAATTGGGTCAATTAGAACTTCGAGATGAACTTTTTGATGATTTCATTCTGACTCCGTTTCGCCATCAGGAACTTGAGGCACGTTTGAAGCATCTTTTCTGGTCACAAGGGATAGATAGTCGAGGTGAAGTCTTAACTCATGAAGATTTAGTTCTCAATATTGAAACATATCAAGCCACCATTAATGGTCGACCATTAGACCTAACATACATGGAATATGAATTGTTGAAATTTTTAGTTTCTCATCCTGGGAAGGTTTTTAGTAGAGAAACCTTACTTTCACGCGTTTGGGGTTATGACTATTTCGGTGGGGCTCGTACTGTTGATGTTCATGTACGTCGCCTCCGATCAAAATTGGGTGAAGAGAATGCCGGTTTAATCCAAACTGTTCGATCTGTTGGATACAGTTTCGGGCAATCGCGCTGGGGTTCTTAAATTTTTTTAACTCTTAAATTAGGGGAGGAAATCCTTCTTACTTAATTCAAGTAGTTCAGTTCCTTCATTACCTGCGTCAACATTTTTTTGAATAATGCTTCCAAGAAGTCCACTAAAGATAAGGCCTGTCATGATTATTGAGACAGGGACGAGGACTACTAGTAAAACAATGATGACTAACGTTCCGATCATTTTTTCCTTACTTTCATTATTTTGATCTGATTCTTCATATTTTAGCCCACGCTTCAATTTCTACAACGGCGCCTATTGGTAAAGCATTGACTGCTACTGCTGATCTGGCTGGGCGATGATTTCCAAATTCCTGAACATAGATCTGATTCATTTCTGCATAATCTTCAATATCTGTTAAGAAAACAGTGGTTTTGACGACATCATTTAGTGATAGATTCTGCGATTTTAGTAATCTTTTGAGGTTAATGAAGAGTTGGTGTAATTGGGGTACTAGTCCTCCGTCAACTAGTTTCCCTTCATCAATTCCTACTTGACCGGAAATAATGACCCAACCGTCTACTTTAACGACTGGGGAGTAAGGGCCTACGGGTTTTTCCATAATCTAAGAATAGCCATATGAGTTTAGTAACTATGACACGGAGAGGTAGAAAGATTAGATTTCTAAGATGGCTATAGAAAACTCTTTGTTGGGAAAGGCTTTTATTTCGCGACGAGTGTTTCTTCTTGGCGCTGGCAGTTCAGCTTTCGCAATTGCTTGTTCCTCTTCAGATATTGGATCTAGTTCGGAAGATCCAATATCTGAACTAAGTTACTTCCGTTCAGGGTTTGCTGATGGTCTCGTAATGCCTTCTTCGCTTATCGTTGGACTCCCTCAGCGGGCCCCGTTTTTCCTCTACGCATCGGATGGGATCCCAATTGTTAATAATCTCCCAAATGAGATTTCGGGTAATTTAGTTTTTCCTTCTGGAGATAGCACACCTGTTTTGCTGAAAAACCACGGGAGTGGTATTCCAACTCCCTACTTTCTTCTTGATTTTGTGACAAGTGAGGTTGGACTGCACAAACTTTCTGTTGAATATGAAGGTGAGTTTCAATCATTATCTTTTTTTGTTGTTGATAGATCTGAAGTGAATCTGGTTCAAATCGGAGATCCGATGAGGATTGCAGAAGTTCCTACTTTTGAAAATGACCTCGGTTTTAATCCTGTTTGCACTCGTTTTGATCCCTGTCCGTTTCATAACATCACGTTGAAAAATGCCTTATCTAATGGTTCTCCTACTGTGTTGTTAATTTCTACTCCAGGATTTTGTCAATCAAGTATTTGTGGGCCTTCACTTGATCTTCTTATGACTGCTGTGAAGGGCAAGGAATCAGTGATGAATGTCATCCACGCTGAAGTTTATTCTGAACCAGAGAAAATCTCAGAAACAGATGATCTTCAAGGCTTGTTAGCTCCAGTAATTGCAGCGTACGGAATGGATTTCGAGCCAAGTTTGATTGTGGCTAACGAAAAGGGAATTGTAGTTTCTCGGCTGGATTATACTTTTGACCAGCTTGAATTACAGAACGCTTTGTCCCTTATTAGCTGAAGCTTTGTCCGCAGCCGCAGGTTTTTTGAGCGTTTGGATTATCGATGCTAAATCCTGACTGGTCTAAACCATCTTTGTAGTCCAGTGTTGCACCTTGTAATAACATTGAGCTGGATGGATCAACAACGACTCTTATTGATCCAAACTCAGCGGTTTCGTCATCGTCAGCTATATCTGAATCAAAATACATTTCGTAGCTAAATCCGGAGCATCCTCCTGGTCTAACAGCTACACGAAGGGCAAGTCCATCTTCTCCCTCTTCTTTGACTAATTCATCTACTTTGCTTGTTGCGGATTCGGTAAGTGCAATCACTTCTTTACTCCTCTGTAATAATTGTTTCTTATTTTACTGCGAAGTTGGCGATAGAGGAAAGGGTTGTGCGAAAAAAATTTGTATGATTTGATTATGGACTCTTCAGGTTCAATGACAGAAACGCATGATAAAGTCATGAATCAACTTCGAGGAGTCGTTGACCCTGAACTTGGTTCAGACATCGTTGATTTAGGAATGGTCAAAGATGTTGTGATTAAGGACGAAGGTCATCTAAATATAACAATTGCTTTAACTACTGCTGGCTGCCCTTTGCGGGCACAAATACAGAAAGATGTTCGATCCCGAATCCAGAGCATTACTGAAATCACTCGGGTAACGATTGATTGGACTGAACTCACAGATGAAGAACGTGCTAAGACCATGGATAGAGCGCGATATAACCTCTCGCAGGATGATGTGGCGACACAAATATCTAAATCTACAAAATCAATTATGATTGCTTCTGGGAAAGGTGGTGTAGGGAAATCTTCTGTTACCGCTAATCTTGCAACGGGTTTAGCGATGAGGGGTTTAACTGTTGGAGTCCTTGACGCAGATATCTGGGGATTCTCTATCCCACAAATGTTAGGTGTTCACGGTCGACTCGGCGGAAATGAAGAGACCAAAAGAATTGTTCCTTTAGAGAAACAAGTTGGTGAGGGTACTTTAAAAATTGTTTCTATGGGGTTTCTTGTTAATGAGAATAAATCATCTTTGAATTGGAGAGGGTTGATTCTAAATCGAGCTGTCCGCCATTTCTTAGAAGATGTTGAATGGGGAGAGTTAGATTATTTGGTAATTGATATGCCTCCGGGAACCGGTGATGTTCAAATGGGACTCGCTAAAATGCTTCCTCGTTCAGACATGATCGTTGTAACAACTCCTTCTAAAACCGTGCAAGCAGTTGCGTCTCGCGTTGCCAGCATGGCACAGAGTTATTATCTCCGAATAGCCGGAGTTATTGAGAATATGTCATCGTTCATTACTGAAGAAGGGAAACAATATGAAATTTTTGGGTCGGGTGGAGGTATCCAACTCGCTCAAGAACTTGGTGTTCCTCTACTTGGTTCAATTCCTATCGACCCAGTTGTTAGCGAAGGGTCAGATAATGGGTTACCCGTTATCTTGAAAGAGGGATATGCTTCCGATGCTTTGAACGCGATCGTAGATGAAATTATTCACTCTGCAGTTCCGAGAATCAATCCTCTTGATTGTACGGCGCATAACACTATCGAGACTTCTGTCTCTATAAATAATTAGCGTACTTTCCAACCAGCTTTTAAATGTTTAACAGATTTTTCATCAGCTAATTTAGCCAAGTGGACTTCTACTGACTTAGCTATCTCAACGACGCCTTCTGGGTCAGTAATTTTAGGATAATTTTCTGAAACTATTTCTTCAGGTGTTTTTGCTCCCTTGTTTAATGCATCCAAAATCTCTAAATCAACTTTGTTAAAGTTTGCAAGAGTTGATGCAATAGCTTCTTTAGGGTTTTCAATTACATGCCCAAAAGCTGGTGCGAAGCGTTTCAAACGCATTTTCATAGTCTTTTGAAAACTAGCTTGGTATTTAAGAAGATCTGACTTTCCGGTAATTAAAGGAATAGATGTATCTTCACTAATTAATTTTCCAGAAATAAGGGTTCTCTCTTCTTCAAGTAAGAATGATTTGTGGTTAGGAACAGGACCTTCCATATTATGGATCGTGATTCTGAATTCTGTACCGAGAATGGTGTTACCATCAATGGGGTCAAGCCTTTCAGCACCCGTCCTTTCGACAAGTTCATTGATCGCTCCAGCATGAATAGCATCATCGCAGGTGCTTGTTACCCACCGGATCCTATCCCCACCGCAACCGATGACAGAATCTAAGTGTGTACTATTTTCTGGGCCTGGATCAATTACAACTATTTCATCTATACCGATTAAATAAGTGTTTGTTCCAAAAGATGTAAGCGGTCCAGGGTTTAGTGCCAATATTCTTCTTACAAGGGGACTTAATGCGCGAGCAACCCCTGGCACAATTGGTTCCGGCCCTGTGTCTAGTTCTTCTTCCATAATGAAACCTTTAGTGGCCTTTCTTCAATCGTTCTCGACTATTGGTGGTGTGTCACCAAAATCATGACTTGTTTGGAGGTCAATGATTTTAGATTTTCTATTTCTGAAATTAATAAAAGAATTATCTCCGAAGCTAGTTCCCTGTCTCCCTGACCTGGAAGAAGTATTCGTAACTTTCTTAAGTATCAGAATTCGGAATATAGGTCTTGTTACGGGAAATAAAAGAAGTAAGCCAAAGGCATCAGTAAGGAAACCCGGTGTCAGCATGAGAGCGCCAGCAAGAAGGATCAGTCCTCCATCTACTAGTTCTTTGCTGGGCATTTCACCTTTCGTAAGTTGTATTCTGATTTTTTTGAGAACGCCCAGACCTTCGGCTTTTACGAGCCAAGCGCCTACCAAACTCACCAAAATAAGAAGGATGATTGAGTTAAATACACCTGTTGTTTGGGCGACCTGAATAATGATGTATAACTCGGCAATTGGAATAATAATGAAGAGAAGCAATAGGAAAAACATCTATTTCATTCTATGAGCGGTTTCGATGGGTTTGACCTTCAAGAGCAAGTGATCACAATTTTTTGATAATCCTTAAAAACTTTTATGAAAAAACATGAGTATCGGTTCTAGAGTCAATATATGGATTCTTATCCGCCTTCTGTAAATGAATTAGCCGAATCGCTTTCAGGTTCTGGTCTTCCTCACCCTGTGCTTGTTAAAGAAATTCGAAAAGCAATTAATGAAGGGGATTGGGAAAATCTGGAAGCACGAATTCAACGGTTAAAAACTATGTCCTTGCAAACAGTTATTAATGCAACGGGTGTCCTATTACACACAAATTTAGGTCGCGCTCCTTGGCCTTATTCTTCGGCTGGGCAAGCAATGAATCTTGAACTTGATTTAAATAGTGGTGCAAGAGGTTCACGACAAGAACATGTTGGGAGCTTATTCGCTACTTTATGCGACGCAGAATCAGCAATGATTGTGAATAATTGTTCATCAGCTGTACTTCTCGTCCTTTCGGCTCTCGCTTCAGAAAAAGGAGTAGCCATTTCCCGAAGTGAGATGGTTGAGATTGGAGGAAATTTTCGCGTACCGGATGTCCTTGAACTAAGTGGTGCATATCTTGTTGAAGTCGGAACAACAAATAGAACTAGGCGTGAAGATTATGAGCGTGCAATTTTGGCTAATCGTGATGTTGGAATGGTAATGAAAATCCACCAATCAAATTATAAAATAGTTGGGTTCACTGAATCAGTAGAAATCGATGATCTGTCTGGCATGGACGTTCCCTTAGTTGCCGATATCGGTTCAGGTCTTCTTGATGAGAGTTGTTCTTGGCTAGAGATGGCGCCACCTGCATGGATTGCTGGAGAACCTGCGGCAAGACAGGCTCTTGCAAGCGGAGCGGATCTAGTTACATTTTCAGGGGATAAATTATTAGGTGGCCCTCAAGCAGGGATAATCGCAGGGAGTGCTGACCTCATCGCAAAATGTATGAAACATCCGTTAGCTAGGGCTGTACGTCCAGGAGGTTTAATTCTTTCGTCTTTGCAAGAACTGGCTATGAGTTATTTAAATCGGGATTGGGAAGCGATTCCTTTTTGGAAGATGGCAATGACTTCTATTGATGAGCTTAAAGATAGGGCTAAAAATATTGGTTGTGGTGATCCTGTTTCTTTAGAATCTATTCCTGGAGGTGGCACGCTTCCAGGGGTTACTATCCCATCTTTTGGTATACAGATTAATGATGATGTATCACATGACTTAAGATTAGGGGCAGGTGGAAATCCTCCGATAATTGCTCGTGTGGAGGAAGGGTGTACTTTCCTTGATCTTCGCACCGTTGATCCACGCTGTGATGAGCATGTAGCGAACGCGCTTCATGAGCTTAGCTAACGTTGTGCGGAATCATGTAGTTTGTACTGCTGGTCACGTTGATCATGGAAAGTCATCGCTTGTTCAAGCATTAACTGGCGTGGACCCGGATCGTTGGGAAGAAGAGAAACGCCGAGGTCTTACGATTGATCTTGGATTTGCAAAAAAATCTTTTTCTGATGGAAGTAATGTGTCTTTCATTGATGTTCCGGGACATGAACGGTTTTTAAAAAATATGCTTTCTGGCGTTGGGTCTGTTGATGTTTGTCTATTTGTCGTTGCCGCTACTGAAGGGTGGAAACCACAATCGGAAGAGCACCTTCGTATCCTCCAACTTCTTGGTGTTAAGCGGGGAATTGTTGCTTTAACGAAAGTTTCTATCGCTGAACCTGATTTATGTGAAATAGCGATACTTGAATTACAGGAAATATTTGAGGGAACATTTTTACAGGAAGCTCCGATCGTGAAAGTAGATAGTCTTTCCGGAGAAGGAATTGCAGAATTATCTAATGAACTTGAATCCCTGCTTTCGGTAACTCCAGTAGCAGAAGATTTGCAAAGGCCGCGTTTATGGATTGATCGAGTTTTCTCGGTAAAGGGATCTGGAACAATCGCTACAGGGACTTTAACTGGAGGAACTATTTCAGTTGATGATGAGGTCTTTATCAGCCCGGGAAATTATCAGACGCGGGTAAGGGCTCTTCATACACACAATGTGGATGTGCCTATTGCATCTCCGGGATCTCGAGTCGCTGTTAATCTAAGCGGTATTGAACACCAGTCTCTATCAAGGGGCTTTGTGATAACAAAACCTGATCAATGGTTCCTGACTTCAGTCATTGATGCAGATTTACAGGTGTTGCCAAACGTTAGTAACGAAATTTCTCGACGTGGTGCATACGTGGTTTACATTGGAACTAGTGAGCATTACGCAAAAATTAGGGTACTGGGCTCAAAACCCATCAATCCTGGAGAGATTGGGCATATCAGAATTTTCTTAAATGAAAAAATCCCTCTTGTCCTGGGTGATAGATTCATTCTTCGTGAAAGTGGAAGAAACCAAACTGTTGGTGGGGGGCAAATTCTTGATCCTGAACCAGTCTTAAAAGCTTCAAAGGCTAAGCCAGATAATTCAATTGAACGAATTATCAGAGAAAGAGGTTGGGTAACAACATCGCATTTGGAAGCATTAACTGGCGTTAAGAGAGAAGCTACTGTTCCAGGTTGGGTAGTTCACCCTCCACTCCTGCAAAGAACTATACAGACACTCCAAAATCAAATTAATGATGCCGGACCATTGGGAATAGAGATATCTGGGTTAAATAATCATCAACGGGCTGTTATAAGTCTTCTGAAAGGAGTGGTCTCTGAGGGGAATTTCATTCGCAAGGAAGGTTCTACGAATTTACATAATCACCCCTTTCTAGAAGATCTAAAGAGTTCTCCCTTCAAACCTCCTGAACCGGAATCTATTGATCGAAAGGAGTTAAGAGAACTCGTTAGGAAAGGTTATGTTATTGAAAAAAACGGTATCTTTTTTTCTGAGTTTGCAATCTTGGAAGCAACTCAAATTATCTCTTCTCTTTTGAATGAAAAACCAGAAGGTGTGACTGTTGCTGAAATCCGAATCGCTTTGAACACCACGAGGAAATATGTCTTACCTATTTTGAATCACTTAGACGAAATTGGCGTTACTCTTCGAAGAGATGATGTTCGGATTGCAGGGAAAAGGCTTAAATAAAAACTTGTGACATGCATTGAAGTCAGCAAGTAAGTTTGTAATGTGAACATCACAATAGATTTGCAAGGAGAATTTCATGGAGAATGGGCCAACACCTCACTTGGAAGGTGTCCGCGGTGATTATGCCCCAACAGTTCTTGTTCCTGGAGATCCGAAAAGAGCTAAATTTATTGCGGATAATTATTTAGAAGATGTTAAGCAAGTTAACTCTGTACGTGGTGCTGATGGATTTACTGGATCGTTTGAGGGAGTCCCTGTTTCTGTTCAGGCAGTAGGGATGGGTATCCCATCTGCACTTATTTATTACACAGAATTAATCAGATTCTATGGTGTACAAAGGTTGATCCGGGTTGGAAGTTGTGGTGGCTTAAATGAATCAGTGCGACTTGGTGATTTAATCTGTGCTTCATCTGCTGGAACGGATTCTGCTGCAATCACTACGTTAAATGGTGGTCTTTCTCTCCCATCCATTGCGAATTGGGGCCTTTTAGATTGCGCTTCAAAAGCTGCTTCTGATTCTGGTATTCCTATGACCGTTGGGCCTGTTTTTACATCTGATTTGTTTTATGGTCCTGATGAAAGTCTTTTTGAGAATTTACAGCGTTTGGGAATTCTTGGTGTGGAAATGGAAATTGCGGGTCTATACACCATTGCAGCGGTAGAAGGAATTGAAGCGCTCGCACTTGTTACAGTCAGCGATGATATTATCCGGCAAGAAGTAATGACTTCATCAGAACGTGAAAATACGTTTGATGCAATGATCAAAGTGGCGTTAGCTGTAGCAAGAACGTAATCAGAAGGTTGGAGAATATTCAACTGTCTTTACAGGAAATAGATCTTTTCTTTCATTTTCATTCAGGCCACCCCATATACCGTGCTGTTCACCGATTCGTATCGCGTAATCTAAACATGCATTTCTCACTGAGCACGTTTGACAAATTAATTTAGCCCGACGCTCTCTTTCTCTTTTGTCGCTCTTCCTTTCAAAGTGGGATGGAGGGAAAAATACGTTAATTTGCGGTCCGCGGCAAGCTGCTCGCATCTGCCATCCTTGATCATCTAAAAGCGCACTCATGATCCCCCTTACAAAGGGAACCTAGTCACCGTTTTTTATACGAGCAAGAAAAATCCATGAATTTACGTAATAAATCAAGAAAAACCTTAATTTGTCGTTTTATTTAATGATTTTGGTGGATTATTTAAAGTAAATTTCGATTAATCTCTGTCGTAGCGAATCTTCCTCTGATCATTATTGGCATCCCTCGAGCCATTAAAACCAGAATTCCAGCAATTCCTACACTCATAGGGATCCATGACATTTCCACGTTGGGTTCTGGGTAAAGAAACAATGTTCCTAAGGTGAAACTAATTTGACCGATCAAAGTCCACATTCTTGGAACAACTGTTTGTATATCAATGGCAAATGCAAACATTGAAAAGATTATAAGTACTAAAGCCCATGGTCTAAACGGAAGAACCGTCAACCCATATGCACTCAACGCGAAGGAGATTGCTCCTATTACACCAGCTATTCCTATACCGATTGAGAAAAATTCAAAAAGAAGAAGCGCTAATCCTGAGATAAGCAAAAGGTATGTCACTGGCGGGCTAGCAACAGTGTGCATTAGTTGGTCAATCAAATTAAGACGGTTGATTCTTGTTCTCGTCAAGGGGGATAGTCTTGGGCCACTTTCTGTTTCCACTATTTCGGAAAAAAAGCTTCCACGATTAACTAAGAAATCACCTAAAGTAGGGTTTGCGCATCTTGCTAACTGTTCTTTCTCACTTAATACTTTTCCGAGTTCGTCTATAGAAACCCTCTGACAATCAACAAGGTTTGACTCTATTGCCTGATCCCATTGCAAGACCGTGTCTTTGAGGAGAATATTTTTTTGTTCCCATGTTTGTCCAAATTGCCCTGATTGAAGTATTTGCTTTCCTGTTTTGCCGATAGAAGAGCCAATTGAAACACCTAGAGAGTCAGCTACAAGCACAAGTTGGGCGACTTTACCCTGCGCAGTAGACCCTGATGGCCCAACCCATACCTCTATCGGGATAACTGAGGATTGAATATGATTCGCTATTTCCATTAATTTGCTATCCGATATTACGGCCTGTTTAGAATTCACTTGAAGAATTAGTGCATTAGCGTTATTTCTTTCAGCAGCAGAAATCGCATTATCTAGAGCATCAGCAAGCACGTCATCCAAAAGTCCACTGATTTCAAAAACTTCTACGTAGCCGGGGTCTTGGCCTCCCTGATTCGCTTGGCTATACGCCATCGAGCTAGTAAATAGTAGGAAGATTAAAATAATAAGCGCTGCAATTGGTAGCTTTGAAGACAGTAGAGAATACGAGTTCTTGGGGGATTTAATTCTCATACAGTGTTTATTGCTCTTCGTTCTTACCTAATGCAGTAAGGGCTTCAGAAGTTGACTCTGTTACAGTCACTATTTGATCAAACCCAGTTGTTTTTAAGAGCTCTAATAAAGATTCTCTTCCACAGGCCACAACAATCTCTCCATTATTTTCTCCAGCTTTTCTTATACTTCCTATTAACGCTCCTAAACCAGCTGAATCCATAAACGGAACTTCGCTGAGGTCAACAAGGAGTTTTGAAACAGTTGCTAAAGAACTTAAGGCTTCACGAAAATCATCAACGGTATAGGCATCAATCTCACCTATAGGGCGGCAGATAGAGAATTCATTATCTCCTTCAATTCTTACGTCTAACACCTATACCTCACAGATTCTATTCTGAACAAAACAAAATATCCTTGCGCGGATCTTACAGCCTTGAAACCTATTTTTCACAAAATCTGACGTATAAATTATGATCTTTTTTCTTTACTTTTAATAAATAGAGATACCTGTCATTGGCGAGTAGAGTTTCTCTATGGCAATGGTCCTTCTTGCAACAGATTCTGATGAGGTAGCAGAAGAAACATTCGCTGCGCTAGTAAGTTCGGAAATAACGGTAAGCCGAGTACAACGAGGTGAAGATGTTCGTGGAATTGCCCTTGAACTTAATCCAGATCTCGTGATTCTTGATCTTCAGATTGGAAATATGGGAGGGGTCGCAACGAGTTTGGATCTGCGACATGAAATATCTGCTGGACGTTTAAAACCTATGAAAATTATGATGCTGCTGGATCGGGATGCTGATCTTTGGATTGCATCCGAAGCACAAGTAGACGCCAAATTAGTTAAACCACTAAATGCCCTTCAACTTCGCAAGAAAGCAGAAGCGCTTCTTTAATTGGTTGCGCTGTCGGGTAGGCGGGATTTGAACCCACGACCTCCTCGTCCCGAACGAGGCGCGCTACCAACCTGCGCCACTACCCGTATTTAGGCCGATCGTATCCGTAAGAATGTAGAACGTTACATCAGGAGAAGTTAATATCTTCAAAATACCCAAGATTGGTTGCAAGAAAGCCTAGTGTTCTAGTAACTAGCGATACCGAATGGCCTTAAATGGAAATTTCAGAATTTCAGAAACATATTGAAAATGTGTATGGAGAGGATGACCGAGAACGTGGTATTGCCGCGTCTGTCGCCTGGCTTGCAGAAGAAGTTGGAGAATTGGCACAAGCGATACGCAAAGGATCGCAACAACAGCGAATCCATGAGTTTGGAGACGTTATAGCTTGGACATTCTCTCTAGCGAATCAGGTAGGGGTTGATTTAGAGGAAGCTTTGGAGAGATACATTACCGACCCACCGTAACTAAAATAAGTTCTCTTTAAGTCTCCGAGTTGAGTGCTTCAGCTATCTGCACTGCGTTTAGTGCCGCTCCTTTCCGAAGGTTATCCCCTGAGAGAAATAGACTTATACCATTTGCCAAGACCGTATCAGGCCTAATTCGTCCTACATATGTTGGATCAACACCGGCGGATTTAAGTGGAGTCGGAATATCCTCAAGGATCACAGATGGAACTTCCTTAAGTATCGTTCGAACTTTGCTAGCACTGATTGGTGAAGAGAAACTAGCTGATATCGCTAAGGAATGCCCTGTGTATACGGGGACTCGGACACATGTCGCAGATACTGCTAAATCGGGGATTTCAAGAATTTTTCGACTTTCATCTCGAAGTTTACGTTCTTCATTTGTTTCTTCAAGTTCATCATCTATAAGTGCCCCACAAAAGGGAATGACATTGAAAGCTATTGGTTCAATGAAACTATTCCCATTGGAGAATGCTACTGCAGACCCATTATGGGTGAGATCAATAGCAGAGTTACCTGCTTCATCTATCTGCTTTGAGAGTTCTTCAACTCCAGATAAACCCGCACCAGACGTTGCTTGATACGTTGAAATGATTAATTTCTCTAATCCTGCTTCAGCGTGAAGTGGTTTAAGGACAGGCATAGCTACCATTGTCGTGCAATTTGGGTTCGCGACGATTCCTTTTGGGATCTCTTTTAATGCATGTGAATTCACTTCTGGTACGACGAGGGGAACATCGTCATCCATTCTCCATGCTGATGAATTATCAATAACGATTGCTCCAGATGATGCGACAGTAGGAGCTAATTCTCTAGATAATCCTCCTCCGGCAGAGAATAGAACAATATCTAAACCATCCCAATTTGCTGTAGTTGCATTCTCTACGACAATATCATCCCCTTGAAATCCAATTTTTCTACCTGCGCTTCTTTCAGATGCGAAAAATCTTATTGACTCAATAGGAAATTCTCGCTCAATGAGAATTTCCCTCATTACTGAACCGACTTGACCGGTAGCTCCAACTATTCCTACATGCATACTTTGAGAGTAGTCATAAGAAAGCCTGAATGTGGGGCATTTAATCCTCTAGAAATGTTACTTTTTAATTTTTAAGCAAAAAGTCACTCATTGTTTCTAGAGCATCGGTGATGAGTGGTTGTATATCAAAACCGTCAAAGTCAATTTTTATTTTCTCATTTTCTTGCAAATAGCTTTGGCTAATGTGTTCGTGTTTAGAATTATTTTCTACTTGTTGAGGAAATGATAGGAAATTAATTACTTCTTGATTGGAAATTACCTGAAGAGATTTTTTTGAATCAGTCATTCTCACGAATCGTCCTGGCAAGTTCTCACGAAGAGTTCGGATCGTTGCCTTTTTTTCTGAATCAGTAAATAATTGATCTTTCTTTTGAATTTTCCCCCGTTCTGGCTTTTTGTTATCTATGTTCCGCCATTTAAGTAAAACATTTTGGTCCTCATCTACTTCTTTAACGAGTTGCAAAAATGCGGCTATTTCGTGCCGGCATGGATTTGCCCATTCAGGGCATACGTGGTGGATCTGTATTTCTCCTACTTTTGGTACTGCAGTTTGAATTTCTCCTGAATGAACTGCTCGTCGGACATTCTCTGACGGTGGTGAAACATGAATGTCCACATCGAATGCTCTTTCGCGCCCGTCGTAAACTTCAAATGAAGCTTTCCCGGATTCAACATAGAAATCTTTTACCGCACCCTTTCTTTGAATTGCTACACCTGGCCCTAGTGGGTCTTTGTAGTCCGTGTACGCAGAAAGCAGTTGCATCATTGCTTCGCCGGCGGGGGTGGTAGGGCGAATCATTCTTGCACTGCCTTATCCATATTCAAGGAGAGCATTTCGCGTAATTCGTCTGTATCCATGTTTGTAAACCAATCATCTCCAGTTCCGACACTTTGTGAAGCTAATTCTCGTTTTTGAACTAATAACGTATTTATGCTCTCTTCTAGTGTTCCTCGACAAACGAGTTTATGGACAAATACAGTCCGTTGCTGTCCAATTCGCCAGGCACGGTCAGTAGCTTGATCTTCAACTGCTGGATTCCACCATCTGTCAAAGTGAATAACCCTATTAGCAGCGGTAAGGTTAAGCCCTGTCCCTCCTGCTTTTAAGGAAATAAGAAGAACTGGTGGGCCATCTTCTAATTGGAATTGGTCGATCATTCTTTGCCTTCGACCTCTAGTAACCCCCCCGTGTAGGAAATCAGGTTTCTTTCCAATTAAGTCACTGAGATGATCAGATAATAAGTCACCCATTACCCGATATTGGGTAAATATGAGTACACGCTGATTCGTCTCAATGATTTCTTGGACAAGTTCATTTAGTCTGTCTACTTTCCCTGAACGTTCTTTAAGATTATTCCCGTCATTAAGGAAGTGTGCCGGGTGATTGCAAATTTGTTTGAGTTTGGTCAACGTTGCAAGAATAAGTCCTTTTCTTTTCATTCCTTCAGTTTGGTCTGCTTGTGAAAGGAATTCGTTAAGTACTGCCTTATATAGGCCGGCTTGCTCATGAGTGAGTTTTGACCAAACGATCTGCTCTATTTTTTCAGGTAAATCAGGAACAAGTGATTTATCGTCCTTGGTTCGCCTAAGGATGAACGGATCAGTCAATCGGCGCATCCCTTTTAACGCATCAGTATCTTTTTTCTGTTCAATTGGTGTTGCAAATTTTTCTTTGAACCAAGTGATTCCTCCAAGCATTCCAGGGTTTATCGCATCAAGAATTGCCCATAATTCAGCAAGACGATTCTCAACAGGTGTTCCTGTCAAGGCAATTTTTTGGTTCGCATTAAGCCGGCGAAATGCTTCAGCAGCATGCGTATTATGATTTTTGATGAATTGAGCTTCATCGCATACGACTAAATCCCATTGAGTCTGCGCTAGATATTCAATATCACGTGTGGCTGTTCCGTATGTGCTTATGACAATATCCACGGAGGAAGATCGCTTAATTAGTTCTGCACCATTTGGCCTATTAGGTCCATGTGCTACTAGAACTTTCAGATTCGGTGTGAAAAATTGTGCTTCTGCTTCCCAGTTATGCACTACAGAAAGTGGGCAAATCACTAGGTTTGGTAAATGTGAGTTTCTGGATTGTATATGGGCGAGCGTTGTAGGGGTTTTTCCTAATCCCATATCATCTGCGAGGCACCCTCCGAGCCCTAATCGACCTAAGAACTGTAGCCAACTGAGTGCTCGTCTTTGATATGGACGAAGTTCACCTTGAAAGTCACTTGATTCAGTTTCTTCTATCAACCTATCGTCTGGTAAACCTTCCATAAGTTTCGTTAACCAATCATCTGGAGAAAGAAGGTCGGGGGCGAATGGTACTGATTCAAGTTCTGTTTTTTCGCTATCAATTTCGGCACTGATTCTTAAAAGGTCTGTTGGTGATAGGTGACTTTCATCTTGTTTTCTTCTTTCTAATTCTTCTAATGCTGTGAGCGCTTGACGGTTATCTATATTTATCCATTCACCTTTAATCTGAATAAGGTTACTTTTAGAATTTGCGAGAACTTGAAGATCCTCTTCCGATAAAGTTTCATCTCCTAAAACCACGGACCAGTCAACATCTACCATAGCTGCCCCTAAATTCGCAGAAATTCCACCTGTTTCAGTTGCTGTCGCTTTTGCTGCGAGTCTTACTTTTCTTTGAATTAATCCTTTAGGAACGAGAACTGGGACACCAATTATTTCGCAAATCTGTAAACCGTCTAGGAGTAAGAGAGAAACCTCATCTATGGAGAGTTGAATTTTTCCTTCAAAAGATTGACTATTCAATTGATCCAAACCTGGGACACTGACTGATATGGTTTCTGCAGTTTCTTTAAGGAACTTGGTTATTGCTTTCTGGTTTTGTGGCGAAAAAATATCTGATTTTTCCTTAGATGCTGATAACAATTCGCTCCATCGTATTATCTCTGCGGGATTTTTTTTGTGAAAAATTTCAAATGTAAGGTCCCAGTATTCATCAGTTGTCCGGGGTTCTAATCTCGCTTGACATGCGAGGTCTAAACCGGTTTCTTTCTTACATCGGGTGTTTCTCAGTTGTGAACTAAGTTCCAATAGAGAATTGTCATCTTGTATCGTTTCGGTTACAAAGTACCCAAATGGGTCTGCGAGCGCCACGCATGTGCTCCTCAAAGAACGTGTCGAAGTATTTCGGGTCCGAGGAAGTTCAGGTTTCCAGTTAGCATGCCTGAGTGATCGACGACAAGACGCATCTGTGAATTCTTCATAAAGGCAACGCATGTCGTCTAATTCTTTAATTCCGAGCACGTTTGGGGTACTTGAATAGAGAGTATTCACTTGACTATCTATTTGTTCATTTTGTATAACACACCAAGTAGCCCTCCATCGCAATCCATCATGCTGTAATGAAGGAGCCACATAACCATTAGTTATTGCATCTGTCGTTGCAGTAACTACTTTATGCAACCATTGAAGTGACGGAGACCAACGTGTTGTTGGTCGCTTTTTTGTGAAGAGCCGAACAATTTCTTCGGGCCGAGCATGAAGTCCTGTTATTGAAGTATTACCTATTGAGGGTATTTCAAGGTCAATGATTTCAAATTCCGCTTCCTGTGTCGCCCATTTATTTCCTAGGAAAGCTGCTGCAATTCTTCTTGTGTCATTTCCGTTGAGTGGGTTATCTGATGCCCAACCCCAGAAAACTATTCCAGAGGATATTCTTGTCGCGTGAAGGGATGATGCTGATTCGTTCCAGTTGATTTTTGTTCACCCTTTATCTAATTCAAACGCATCATGGAGAACCAAAGTTGCTTTTTCAACATCTGATTTAGCGACTACGCAGGATACACGAATCGCTGAAGTAGAAATCATTCCAATATTTATACCTTCGTTTGAGAGTGTTTCAAAAATAGTTGCTGCCACACCTGGGTTGCTTGCCATTCCTGCCCCAACCACGGAAACTCGGCCAATAGTATTATCGGTACTCACACCGGCAGCTCCTATTTCTTGAGCTGCCTTTGTCATTATCTCTGTTCCGATTTCAAGTTGTTCAGTAGGAAGAGTAAAGGAGATATCTGTTACTCCATCATCGGAGGTGTTCTGAACAATCATATCTACATTAACGTTTTGGTCTGCTAGTGGTCTAAAAATAGCGGCAGCGATTCCTGGATTATCAGGTACCCCAGATATTGTCACCTTTGCTTGTGATGTATCTGGTACCACTGCTGAAATTATTGGTTTTTCCATTGTATTTTCCTCCTTATCTACCCAGGTTCCTGGTTCCCAAGTAAATGCTGATCGGACATGAAGACGAACCCCGTATGAGCGAGCCACTTCAACAGATCTCATTGCTGGTTTAGGACATCCTACGGCAGTCATTTCCAATAGTTCATCAAAACTAATTGAAGCTAATTTTCTGGCTTGGTCACATACTCGTGGGTCTGTTGTAAAAACTCCTGAAACGTCGGTGTAGAGTTCGCACGCGTCGGCGTTTAATCCATGGGCCAAAGCCACGGCAGTTGTATCAGAACCTCCACGCCCTAAGAATGTCACATTATTATCAGTTGAAACTCCTTGTGATCCAGCAACAACAGCTACTCTTCCAGCGTCAATTGTCTCCTGAA
This sequence comes from Acidimicrobiaceae bacterium, assembly GCA_002709645.1. GTDB lineage: Bacteria > Actinomycetota > Acidimicrobiia > Acidimicrobiales > UBA8592 > UBA8592. Next base: position 7,397 of record PAQG01000010.1, on the reverse strand, counting down.
CACGTTGTGGGTTGATTGTCAGAATTTTAGCATTTTGATGATTTGTATCAGTGAGGAAGCCTGCTTGGCTTCCAGTAAATGAATCAGCTTGCACATCCATGTCGTGAAGAGCCATGCACATTAATGCAATCGCTTTACGTTCCCCAGCTGTGATTAGCATGTCCATTTCTCTTGCTGGCCGTGTTCCGGAAACTTCTTCAGCGAGGCGCAAAAGATGATCTGTCTCTTTACCCATAGCACTGACAACTAGCACAACATCGTTCCCATGATCCCGAGTTCTTTTTACGTGATCAGCGACTTCTCGGATCCTCTCTGGATCCGCTACTGATGTTCCACCGAATTTTTGGATTATAAGACTCACAGGTTTAAACGCTACTCGGATTGGCGGCATTTAGCGTGACATTTTCCCTTACAAATTCTCTTCCGGTGATCTTTTCATTCTTGCTGTGCCATAGACGTATTTTGGGGCGCGCCTGGTTTTCCCTATTGTGAAGCGTTCACAATAAATAACCGACCATTTCGCTTCCCACAAAGCACCAGTTATGTCGTTTTTTGCAGATCCATTATTTCCAGTAGGGGTTGTTGTACGGTCACAAAAATAGAGCAGGGTTTCTCTACCGGCATACCGTTGGAGCTCTACCAGATAGTCATTTATGTTTTCTGAAATAGCGAGATTTCCAATTGAAAGTATCGCATCAAAAGGTTTTTCAGCCGAAACTTTTGGCCATTCTTGAATGGATATGACTGATGACGGGAGTTGGGTTCGTAAATTCTCTTTTGGTGTGAGAAGAAGACAGTGTCCTTGGAGATTAGAAATAAGTTTAGCTAAGCGTTGCTCATAATGTTTTTTGCCAATATGCACATTTTGACAGTATCTCGTGCAGATCTAAGAAGAAAGTATCTACTGCCCAGCTTTTAGCATTAAGTATTTTAATTTTTCCAATTTCTATGTTCGGATCTTGGATTTGATTGATCAGCCCACCATCGACCACTGAAACGCCACCGATAAGAGAATTCATCTTTTTTCTCATTGGGCCATAGTTCATGGAATGCTTTAAGGATCGCTTCTCGTTCATCTGGTGTCGGATCTGGTGTAATGGAGAGAAATTCTGGTTCAGAGTTCATAAAAGTTATAGGGGAATAACGCCGTGTTTACGTTGTGGGAGTTCTTCACGTTTGGTTCTTAGAGCAGAGAAGCCTGCAATAATTTTTTTTCGTGTTTCGGCGGGGTCGATGACATCATCTATGTAGCCCCGTTCTGCCGCTATGTATGGGTTAGCGAACCTCTCTGTGTAATCATCAACAAGTTCTGTTTTTTTTGCTTCCGGGTCTGCTGCTGATTGGAGTTCTCGGCGGTGCAGTATTTCCACTGCTCCTTGTGGCCCCATTACCGCTAGTTCAGCTGTTGGCCAAGCAAAAGAAAGATCAGAGCCAACAGATTTTGAATCCATAACAACATACGCTCCACCATAAGCTTTTCTTGTAATGACTTGGATTCGGGGAACTGTCGCTTCACAATAGGCGTACAGTAATTTTGCGCCATGACGAATTATTCCTCCATATTCTTGGTCAACACCTGGGAGAAATCCTGGTACATCTACGAGGGTGAGTAAGGGGATATTAAATGCGTCGCATGTGCGTACGAAACGGGCAGCTTTAGATGAAGATTCAATATCAAGGACGCCGGCGAGAACGAGTGGTTGATTTCCCACGATTCCAACAACATGCCCATCTAAGTGTCCGAACCCACAAACAATACTTTGAGCCCAAGAAGGGAAGTATTCCATGAATTCTCCATCGTCAAGCAAAGAAGTGATAATTTCTCGCATGTCGTATGGGAGATTGGGAGTTTCAGGCATGATGTCAGCGAGTTCGGGGCATAGCCGATTTGGATCATCTGTTGTTTCAATCCCAGGGGGTTCTTCCATGTTATTTGAAGGTAGGAAGGTAAGAAGAGTCTTTACAGCGTCAAGGACTTCTTCTTCACTCTCACTTACAAATGTTGCGACACCAGATTTACTTGCGTGGCTGGAGGCCCCGCCGAGTTCTTCTAACGTGACTTCTTCTCCCGTCACTGTTTTTACAACATCAGGTCCTGTGATAAACATGTGTGATTTTTCCCGAACCATAAAAATGAAATCTGTCATTGCCGGACTGTAAACAGCACCTCCGGCACAGGGTCCGAGTATGACGCTGATTTGTGGAATAACGCCAGACGATTGCACATTTCTATGAAAGATTCCTCCATAGCTATCTAGGCTGACGACGCCTTCCTGTATTCGGGCTCCCGCTCCGTCGTTAAGGCCAATCATCGGGGCACCAGTGGAAAGAGCGAGGTCCATAACTTTGTGGATTTTCTCGGCAAAAACTTCTCCTAATGCACCACCCATTACTGTAAAATCTTGACTGAAAACAAAGACCTTTCTGCCATCAATGGTTCCCCATCCGGTGATCACTCCATCTGTGTAGGGTCGGGTCTCTAACCCAGCTTCATGTGCTCTATGTCTAGCTAACATGTCAAGCTCATGAAATGAACCTGGATCTAGTAGGTAGTCAATCCGTTCACGGGCAAGGAGTTTGCCTTTCTCATGCTGTCGTTCGATAGCTCTTTCAGGTCCAGCTTGGAGAGCTTCGGACTTTCTTCTTTCAAGTTCTTCAATTCTGTCTTGCATGGAATAATCAGTCATTCAGGTGTAAGGGTAATGCGAGGTTGACGTCAATCCGATGACTCAACCCATAGTTCTTGTATAAATCATTTATTTAGGCCTGAAACTACCAAGAAAATAAGGAATTTATTAGAAAATGGAAGGGAAAAAACAGTTTGCGGTAGTGTTTCATATGCCAGGATCCACAATTACATCGGAAATGTTACATAGCCCTGAACATGTTATTGACCCATATCCCCTCTGGGAACGTATGCGCCATGATTCCCCTGTTTTCCTTGATGAGGTTACTAACACATGGATTTTAACTAGATACGTGGATTGTGTTGCAGCGTTCGCTAACTACGAAGATTTCTCTAATCGTTTATATAGAGACACGTTAGGGGTCGTATTTGGACCAACGATGCTCGATAAGGACGGGCATGAACATGTTGTTCATAGGAGAATTGTTGCACCTGAGTTTGTTGGGAAGCGTTTTGCACCATATTGCGAAGCTATTGAGAGGAACTCTCTAGCATTAATAGAAAAATTTCCTTCGGAAGGTGTTGTGGACCTTGTTGATGCCTTCACAACTCGTCTACCGGTGAATGTGATTGTTGACATGTTAGGCATGGATCAAAGAGACCATGACCGTTTCCATACTTGGTATACGACCATGATGGCTGGTTTAGCCAGATTTAATTCCGAAAAGCAGGAACTTGGTATAGAAGCACACGAACAACTTGCAGAATATGTGGCTCCAATCATTGAAAATAGGCAATCCTGCCCTATGGATGATTTGATTTCTAAGATTGTTCATGCTGAAGCAGCCGGTCAGCGTTTAACGGTAACTGAAATCCAGGCTTTTATATCTCTTCTTCTGGTCGCTGGGGGTGAAACAACTGATAAGGGTATAGCGAACATGTGGACACAACTTCTGCTAAATCAGGATCAGTTGTCGTTGGTCCTTGATGACCATAATTTATTTGATGCTGCTTTTTCCGAAATGATGCGTCATTCCCCTCCGGTTCTTGGGCAGTTACGTTATTCCGTGAATGAAGTCACGTTCAGCGATGTGACGATACCTCCTAATCAAACTGTGTATATTCAGTTAGCTTCAGCTAATAATGATGAAACTATTTTTCAAAATCCTCGTGAATTCAACATTGATCGAAGCGATCTGCATTTGAATAAGGAGCGGAAGGGTGGCCATCATGGTGATGAGGGGAAATATGGTCATCTTGGCTTCGGTTTAGGCAAGCATTTCTGTCTTGGGTACGAAATGGCGCGTTTGGAAGCTGTTATCGGTTCTTCATTATTGTGTGAGGAAATGCGAAACCCTCGGCTTGCATCTGCCGCTGATACGACTTTTATTACTAAGAATGCGACACGTTCACCATTAAAAGTTCTCATTGAGTATGACCGAGCATAAACTATTGCTTAAGACTTTTGAAAGGTTTTGTTTGTGGAAATAGGGGTTATCGGAGCAGGGGTTACAGGTTTAGCGACTGCGTTAGAGTTATCTAAAATTGGCCACCGTGTGACAATAATTGAGCGTGATGAAACCCCGATGCCTAATACGTGTGAAGAGGCTTTTTTTTGGGATCGTAGTGGCGCACCGCAAGTTCGGCATTCCCACGCGCTTCTAGGGAGGCTTCATAATCTACTCAGAGATAACCACCCTGAAGTACTCTCGATGCTTCTTGATGTTGGTGCGACAGAAATTTGTTTAACCGATCATATGCCTGACACGCTTGATGATCATAATCTCGTTGAAGATGATAAGAATCTTCGCATGCTTGCTGCGAGAAGAACAACGTTTGAATGGGTTCTCAGAAATGTGGTTATGGAAAATCCGGATGTTGAAATACAAACTGGGAAGGGAGTTTCTGGACTGAGACTTGAACAAAGCTCAATTCCTAAAGTCACTGGTGTGTGCTTTGAAGATGGATCTGGACAGGGTTTTGACTCCGTTATAGCGGCGAATGGACGAAGATCTACCGCACCGAATTGGTTAACTGAAGCTGGAGTTTCACTTCCTGACGAAGAAGTTGAAGATACAGGAATTATTTATTATTCACGGTTTTATAAACTTCCTGAAGGAGTTGAATTACCGGTAGGTGACCGTCTGGTAGCAGGTGACCTTGGTTATTTGAAATACGGAGTTTTCTGGGGAGATAACAATACTTTTTCTATTACATTCGCGACATCTGATACAGATAAGACGTTTTGGGGAATTCGAGATCCTGAAACATTTGAAAAAGTGGTTCGTTTAATTCCCGCAGCAGAGGAATGGTTGAATTTAGAGGCAGAAGCTCTCACCGAAGTTCATTCCATGGCGGGTTTATTAAATAGGAAAAGAACACTCCGGCATAATGATGAAATGATTGTTGATGGTTTTCATATGATCGGTGATGCTTTGATCTGTACAAACCCTTTGTATGGGCGAGGATGTTCCACTGGTTTCTGGCAAGCACACCTTCTCGGACAATCCATTGACGCCAACATTGGTGATTCAGTGGCTCAAGGCGAGCAATTTTCCTTACAGGTGGAGAAAAACATTCTGCCTTGGTACAACGCTTCTGTTGAGTCAGATAAGAGTAGCCGTTCAATTGCTAACTCAGATTCGGATGAAATTAGTGTAATGAAAAGGTCAATTCTGAAAGAGGGTTTGATTCCGGCAACGCAAACTTCTACGGAGGTTTGGAGAGCGTTCATGAAAATGATGAATCTTTTAGCAGATCCTTCTATTCTGTCGGAACCAGAGATCAGTGCTACGATCATGCGTGTCTGGGCTGAAAGAGACCGAAGGAAACCAGAGCCATCATTAGGTCCTCCCCGTGAAGAAATGATTAAGCTCCTAGGACTTGTATCAAATGGTTGACTCTTACAGAAATTTTTTAATAACCGGATGCTGGTTGTCTTCGATACTTACAGTGTTATTTTTGGCAGCTGGTTGTTCAACAACATCTAATTCAACTCTAGATACAGAAACTATTGACAATAGCGATACGTCTTCAAGTCAGTTAATTGACCCGGAGGTCTCGCCAATACCGGTTACGGAAGTTGATTCAAATCAGAATACAGAAACTCCGGATAGCGACGTTTCGGCTTCAAGTCAGTTAATTGACCCGGAAGTCTCGCCAATACCGGTTACGGAAATTACTTGGACATCGTGTTATCAGGTTTATGAATGTGGAGATCTTGAAGTTCCTCTTGACTATGCAAATCCGAGTGGGGAATCTATCAATATTGGATTAATCCGTATTAGTGCATCTGTTAGTCCTTCTCTTGGCCCATTACTCATCAATTTTGGGGGGCCTGGAGCTTCTGGCACTGAATTAGTTTACGCATATGGATCTATGTGGGAATACTCTTTTCCTGAGTTTGATGTAATCGGATTTGACCCACGTGGAGTCGGTCAGAGCACTCAAGTGAACTGCCCTAATGACCTAGATGATGATACGGAATGGATATTAGAAGATGGAGAAGATGTAGAGGATTTATTCACTGAGGCGCGATTACACGTTAAAGAGTGTCTTGATATGAGTGGAGATCTGGCTTTCCATGTGGGGACGAATAACGTCGCTCGTGACATGGACCAAATACGTTTAGCTTTAGGTCAGGAGCAAATCACGTATCTTGGCTATTCCTATGGAACAAGAATAGGAGCTGTTTACGCTTCTCTTTTCCCAGACCATGTCCGAGCAATGATTCTTGATGGCGCTGTTGCTCCTAGTGAGCAAATAAGTGCGTTCAGTCCAGTTCAGGGATTAGGGTTTGAAAACGCTTGGAACCGATTTGCTAAGAGTTGTGATGAGGACACGAATTGCATTCTTAACCAATTTGGAGGAGCGGAAAATGCTTTTTCTATTGCAGATGAGCTACTTTCTGAATCAAATCTAAATGTTTCTGTTTCATATCTAGGTGCTATGGATGGGCGTGAACTTACACGTAGTGAATTTCAAATTGGGACAGCATCGGCTCTCTACTCTCCTGGTACTTGGCCTGCTTTAATTAACAGTTTTCAAAACATTATCACTAGCGCCGATGGTTCGCTCCATCAATTTTTCGCGGATCAATTAGTTGGTCGAAACGAAGATGGAACCTACGATAATTCTCAATCTGTCCTTTTTCTCGTCCGTTGTGCTGATGATCCACTACGCCCTTCAGATGAGGAAATCGCTTCGGCTATGGATGCTGTGGCTGATCAACTCCCTCATTTCGGTCCAAGTTTTCGGGGAAATACTGGATGCGCCGGATTAGATGAAGCACTAGACCCATTACATGTTGGGCAGGCTGATTTGGATGTCCCTGCACTTGTAATATCAATGGAAGGGGATCCTGCTACTCCAATTGAGTGGGGACCAGATCTTGTAGAATCTATGGGTAACGCGGTATTGATTACTTCCGATGGCGAGGGGCACACAGCATTCTTGACCAATAGTGAATGCGTAACAGATGTCGTATTTGACTACTTACTTGAATTAACAGTGCCGGAGAATGGGTGGAGTTGCCAAGAACCATAATACAAAGGATGGCTTAACACTCATATAAACTATTACCAGTTAATATCATCGTTTGACGAATTCAGTAATAAACGTAATTAGTTTCAGGTCCTGGTTTCAGCGCTCCATTCTGTTCCGCAAGATAATCAGTAATCATCAACCATCTATGGTCGTCCTTCCTTCTCTCCTCCTCATCAGGATGAGGTGTAGGAAGCGGGATCTTCTCTCCTTGCCTATTTATTGGGCT